>NZ_JBCLWJ010000025.1:0-40424 GCF_039563885.1 Algoriphagus sp. SE2
AAAAGCAGACTAGGGATGGTCTGCTTTTCTTATTTTTGGATATTTCAGAATCATTCAAATTACTATTCGAGGATTTTCACATGCGAATTATTGGATTTATATGGATTGTTGAAACATGAAAAATCTGTTCTTCTTACTAATTCTGATCCTCGGTATTACTTCTTGCTCCAACTACGAACCAGATGCACATTTTTTCGATCCCGGCATTTCTTTAGAGCTTGCTCAATTCAGAAAAAAACAAATTTCAGATATTCATTATGACTTGAATTTTTCAATCCCAAAAGAAAAAGACGCAGGAATTCATTCAATTTTAAAATTGGACTTAATTCTATCCACCATTGAGCATCCACTTATCCTAGATTTTAATGAAAAGTCTGAAAACATAAAATCAATCCAGGTAAATGGAAAAAGTATAGAAATTAGACATGAATCAGAACATATCATTATTGACCAAAACTATCTCGACAAAGGCTCTAATAACATAGAAATTGACTTCACCGCTGGAGATCTATCCTTAAATAGAAATAACGATTTTCTTTATACACTTTTAGTTCCTGATAGAGCAAGCACTCTATTTCCTTGTTTAGATCAACCCAATTTAAAGGCCAAATACACCTTAACTATTACTGCACCAAAAGAGTGGAAAGTACTGGCGGGTGCACCTGAAATTAATTCATTTTCCAAAGGGGATTTTACAACTCATGAATTTGAAAAATCAGATCTGATGAGCACCTACCTATTCTCTTTTGTTGTCGGAGATTTCAAAGAAGCAACTTCAGACAATGTCTTCACACAAAGAATGCTTTACAGAGAAACAAACTCAGATAAAATAGAGGCAAGTATCCCGGAAGTATTTTCACTTCACAGGAAATCAATAGCGTATTTAGAAAAATATACGAACTATCCCTTTCCTTTTAAAAAGTTAGATTTCGCTACCATACCGATTTTCCAATATGGTGGAATGGAACATGTGGGAGCAATTCAGTATCGAGAATCAGCTTTGTTATTAGATGGAAATGCAACTGATTCAGAGCTATTAAGTAGAGCAAAATTGATAGGACATGAAACTGCCCATATGTGGTTTGGGGATTTAGTTTCTATAGAATGGTTTAGTGATGTATGGATGAAAGAAGTATTTGCAGGTTTTATGGCCAGTAAAATTGTCAATCCAAACTATCCTGAAATTAATCATGAACTAGCTTTTTTGACTTCAAATTATCCTTCTGCCTATGGAGAAGACAGAACTCCAGGAACAAATCCTATTAGACAAAACCTTCCTAATCTAAAAGACGCCGGGTCTTTATACGGAAGTATCATCTATAATAAAGCACCAATTATGATGAGGCAACTGGAAACCACAATAGGAGAAGAGGCTTTTAGAAAAGGAATCCAGAATTACATCAAGAAATTTGCGAATGGGAATGCCAATTGGAATGATTTAGTAGAGATTTTGGACCAGGAAAGTTCAATTGATCTACAGAAATGGAGCTCGGTTTGGGTTAATCAAACGGGTAGGCCCATAATTTCGGAGGAGATCATAACAGATCAAGAAGGAAACATAACTTCCTTCACAATTTCTCAAGAAGCGGAAGATGGCTCAGATAAGATTTGGCCTCAGCTATTTGAAATCACTTTATTCTATCCGAACCATCAAGAAACTTTCTCTATTAATTTAAACGAACCTAGGATTTCCATTGAGGAAGTATTAGGAAAGGAAACACCTGAGTCAATTCTTTACAATAGCAATGGATTGGGGTATGGCGTTTTTCCTATTAAGGAAGATTATTTAAACCAAATTCCACTATTGGATAATGAGGTAATGCGGGGCCAAAGTTATATTAACCTTTATGAAAATACGCTACTAGGAAATATTTCAGCAGCAGAAGCCATTAAGATATATAGAAATGGGTTAGCCTCTGAAAGCAATGAGATTTTAGTAAGATTATTGGCTTCAGAAATCAATAATCTATTTTGGACATACCTAGATGAAAATAGCCGAAATAAAATTCTCCCTGAATTGGAAAATCAACTTTGGGAAAAATTAAATACAGATTTACCGACTAATATCAAGAAGAGTTTATTTTCATTATACAGCGGAATCGCTTACTCAGAAAAAGGCCAAGAAAGACTTTTTGATGTTTGGTCCAAAAAATACGAGGTGAAAGATCTAAAACTAAATCCTGATAATTTCACAAGTTTGGCGATGACTTTGGCTCTTTATGGCCATCCTGATTCAGAAGGAATCCTCGATAAAGAAAGAGAAAGAATTACTAATCCAGACAAACTAAACCGATTTGATTTCTTAAGGCCTGCACTTTCACAAAATGAAAGTGATCGAAATTCCTTATTCGAGTCTTTTAAAGAAGCCTCAAATCGAGAAAAAGAGTCATGGGTATTAGCAGCCTGCGGTTATATACATCACCCACTTCATCAAAAGAACAGCATCAAGCTGGTTCCACTTTCTTTGACTCTTCTGGAAGAGATACAAAAGACAGGAGACATTTTCTTCCCAAAACGATGGATAAGCTCAACGGTAGGCCAATATACTTCTAAAGAAGCCGCAGATCAGGTAATTAAATTCCTGAACGATAATCCAGATTTTAATCCTATTCTTAAGAACAAAATATTACAAGGTACAGATGACCTAATGCGGATTCAAAAAATTTCTCAAGATGAATCCTAATCAAAAATCTAATGGGTCTAAATGCTTGAAATGTCCATTTTGACGGATTTTCTCCTTCGCTTTTTCTATTGCTTTAATAGCTGGAATCATCCTCTTGAAATAATTTATCAAAAACTCCACCCTTAATGTTTCGGATGGCATCCTTAAAAGTTCAATCTCTTCCTCAAACTTTAATCCGATTTTATGGGCATAAGTAAAGGATGTGGTCTCATCAGGAATAACTTCTACCCGGTGACCAAGTAAGTAAAGCATTTCCTTTAAGTGAAGCAGAAATTCGAAATGCATAACATTTGAAAGAGTTAAATCATCTTCTAATAATTCTACTTCTCCTCCTGCATATAACTTTCCTTCCAGCGGATTTTCAAAGTTTTTGATTTCAAAGACTCTAACACCTTTTGTTCTGATATCCACAGTTCCATCCTCATATCTTTTATGGACTGCATCTAACCTTACTTCCGTCCCAAAACCCGTCAATTTCTCATTATAGACACAGATTCCAAAAGTCATCCCACTCGCTTCAACATCCTGAATCAACTGCTTATATCTTGGCTCAAAAATATGGAGATTGAGTTCCTCTCCAGGAAAAGCAACTAGTTTGAGTGGAAAGAATGGTATTTTCATGACATTTTCTGTTTACAGAATAAACGTAATCTAAACCCTAACTAGTTTTATCAATGATCTTTAAAAAAAAATAGCCGGTCTAAAACCGGCTATTTCTATTATTTATTTTTTGGCAATAAAGGCCAATAAATCAACTACTTTGTTGGAATACCCCCACTCGTTATCGTACCAAGAAACAACTTTCACAAAAGTTTCAGAAAGTTGAATTCCTGCTCCAGCATCAAAAATGGATGTTCTTGGGTCTCCAATAAAATCATTAGAAACGACAGCATCTTCAGTATAACCTAGAACTCCCTTCATGGTAGTTTCTGAAGCTTCTTTCATTTTTGCACATATTTCGGTGTAAGAAGCTGGCTTCTTCAATCTAACTGTTAAATCAACTACAGAAACGTCTGGAGTCGGAACTCTAAACGCCATACCAGTTAATTTACCATTCAATTCAGGGATTACTTTACCTACAGCCTTGGCAGCTCCTGTAGATGATGGAATGATATTTTGGCCAGCTCCACGTCCACCTCTCCAATCTTTTGCAGACGGACCATCTACCGTTTTCTGAGTTGCGGTAGTAGCATGAACTGTAGTCATCAAGCCTTCTTCAATTCCAAAGTTATCGTTTAATACTTTTGCAATCGGAGCTAAGCAGTTTGTTGTACAAGATGCATTAGATACAAATACCATGTCAGAAGTGTAAGAACTTTCGTTTACACCCATTACAAACATTGGAGTGTCATCCTTAGAAGGAGCTGACATGATCACTTTCTTCGCACCTGCGTCGATATGCCCCTGAGCTGTTTCTTTGGTTAAAAACAAGCCTGTTGATTCTACAATATATTCAGCACCAACATCACCCCATTTAAGATTTGCTGGGCTTCTTTCAGAAGTAACTCTGATAGCATTGCCATTGACTACCAACATACCGTCTTTTACCTCCACAGTACCTTTGAATTGGCCATGTGTAGAATCATATTTTAGCATATATGCCATATAATCTACATCGATCAAGTCATTGATACCCACCACTTGGATATCTTCTCTTTCTTGGGCCACTCTAAAAACTAGTCGACCGATTCTTCCGAATCCATTAATTCCAACTTTAATTTTGCTCATAATAATTATTGATTAGCGTATAGGTTTGAATTTTCAAACTTCTCCTTCAGGCATGCCTCTTTTGGCTAAAAATGGCTGAGGGAGGGCTAAGTTATTATAAATATTTGGCTAGCCCAAACAGATTGCATCTCAAGGAAAACAGAATGCCCAGATTTTAAAAATCAATCGATTTCGAATTCAGAATAAATTTTATTCAAAATTGTCTAAAATCTCTTTTTCATTGGAAATGGCTATTTTGGGATAAAAAAAATTAAATGTTTGCAAAAGCAATTCAAGAAGTAGCGGGTTTTACCCGTGCCATTCATACGATATCTAGAAATTTTGAAGCCCAACATGTACAAAGAGGTTCTGCTACTTTATTTTTTGTGAATGATGATGGTTATGCATTAACCTGCAAGCATGTCGCTCAATGGCTTTCTCAAGCAGACAAAATCAATAAAGTTTATTCTCAATATTTGAAAGGAAATCGGGAGGGAAACCAACCAAACCAACTCGCTTATCAACTTAATTTAAATTCGGATACGATTTCCGAGATGCGAGTAACCTTTGTGGACTGTGTTGATCAAATCAAAAATCTTAAAATCCATACGCATCCCGATTACGATCTTGCTCTTATTAAATTTGAAGGGTTCACTAAAAAACTTTATCCCAATATTCCAAGATTTCTAAAAAATTCAAGTTCTATTCATCCAGGTGAAATGCTTTGTCGACTGGGATTCCCTTTTCCTGAATTTTCCAACTTTCATCTAAATCTTGAAAAAAATGTATTGGAATGGATTCCAAAAGGAAATGCAAGATCTCCCCGCTTTCCTATTGAAGGTATGCTTACCAGGTTTCTAGGCGATAAAAGTGGGAAAGTATACGGGATCGAAATGAGTACCCCAGGCTTAAGAGGTCAAAGCGGTGGGCCATTATTTGACTCTGAAGGTAAAGTTATCGGCATGCAAAGCCGAACCAAACATCTTCATTTGGGATTTGATATAGAGGAAAAATCAATTATCGCCCACGGGAAAGAAAAAAAAGTAAATGATTACTCCTTTATCCATTTAGGTGAATGTATTCATGTTGCTGTGATTAAGGAATTTTTAAAGCAACATCAGGTATCATTTGAGGAGGAATAAAAAAAGCCCTGAACCAAAGTTGGATTCAGGGCTTCTCTAATAAATTAACTTTACTTCAAGCTTGCCAGAGTAGCATTTAAAGTAGCACTAGGTCTCATAGCAGTCGAAACCAGTTCCTCATTCAATTTATAATATCCACCGATATTTTGAGGAGTTCCTTGGCTTCCATTAAGTTCTGTCACAATCTGCTCCTCATTCTTAGTTAAGGCTTTTGCAAGTGGAGTAAATTTAGCCTTCAAGTCAGCATCTTTATTTTGATCGGCCAAAGCTTGTGCCCAATATAGAGCCAAATAAAAATGACTTCCTCTATTATCTAATTTACCTACAACTCTTGCTGGCGATTTATCATTTTCCAAAAACTTCCCAGTTGCCACATCAAGTGTTTCTCCTAGTAATAAGGCTTTATCATTATGGAACGTTCGACCTAAATGTTCCAAAGAAACAGCCAAAGCCAAGAATTCACCCAGTGAATCCCAACGCAAGTGACCTTCCTTCACAAATTGCTCTACATGTTTAGGAGCGGATCCGCCAGCACCGGTTTCAAATAAACCTCCACCATTCATTAGAGGCACAATAGAAAGCATTTTGGCACTTGTTCCTACTTCTAAGATTGGGAATAAGTCGGTAAGATAATCTCTTAATACATTTCCAGTGACAGAAATGGTATCCAAACCTTCTTTGATTCTTGCCAATGAGAAATTCGTAGCTTCTATAGGAGACATGATACGAATATCCAATCCTTCTGTATCATGATCCAATAAATAAGTATTTACTTTTTTGATTAACTCTTGATCATGCCCTCTTTTAGGATCTAACCAGAAAACTGCAGGTGTATTAGACAATCTAGCTCTTGTCACTGCAAGCTTTACCCAATCTTGAATTGGGGCATCCTTGGTCTGACACATTCTCCAGATATCACCTTTTTCAACAGGATGAGAAAGAATTACAACTCCATTTTCGTCAATCACTTCCACTACACCATCACCAGAAATTTCAAAAGTTTTATCATGAGAGCCATACTCCTCAGCTTTTTGAGCCATCAAGCCTACGTTTGGAACACTCCCCATAGTTGAGGGGTCAAAAGCTCCATGCTTCTTACAGAAATCAATAGTAGCTTGATAAACGCCCGCATAGCTTCTGTCAGGAATCACTGCTTTGGTATCTTGGGATTTCCCTTCTTTATTCCACATTTGGCCTGAAGTACGAATCATAGCAGGCATAGAGGCATCAATGATTACATCACTAGGTACATGTAGGTTTGTGATTCCTCGATCAGAGTTCACCATCGCCAAATCAGGACTATCTGCATAGCAAGCATCAATATCCGCAAGAATTTCTACTTTCTTCTCAGCGGGTAGTTTTTCAATATTTGCAAGCAAATCACCAAAACCATTATTTACATCAACTCCAAGCTGCTCAAATGTCGCAGAATGTTTTGTGAATACAGGTTCGAAGAATACTTTCACTGCATGTCCAAAAATAATCGGATCAGAAACCTTCATCATAGTTGCTTTCATGTGAATTGAAAACAACACACCCTTGGCTTTTGCATCAGCTTTTGCCTTTTTGAGGAAAGTTTTCAACGCAGAAACACTTAAAGTAGAGGCATCAATCACTTCTCCTTCCAATAACTTTAAACCTGATTTTAAAATCTCTTTTTTTCCATCTTTCCTTGTCAGTTCTATGGAAACTGTTGCAGGATTAGTCATTGTATGAGACTTTTCACTTCCATAGAAATCTCCTTCAGACATGCTATCTACATGAGATTTGGAGTCTGCAGTCCATTTACCCATAGAATGTGGGTGCTTTCTGGCATAAGCCTTAACCGCTTGAGGAGCTCTTCTATCAGAGTTTCCTTCTCTCAGAACTGGGTTAACTGCAGAGCCTTTAACCTTATCATATTTTGTCTTGATTGATTTTTCTTCTTCAGTTTTTGGCTCTTCTGGATAGTCAGGAAGTGCATAGCCCTTTTCTTGGAGTTCTTTAATTGCAGCTTTCAACTGAGGAACTGATGCGGAAATATTTGGGAGCTTTACAATATTAGCTTCTGGTGTTTTTGCGATATCACCTAATTCAGCCAATGCATCATTTATCCTTTGTTCAGGCTTGAGATATTCCGGAAAACTTGAAATAATTCTTCCCGAAAGGGAAATGTCTCTGGTTTCGACTTGAACACCAGCAGAACTAGTGAATGCCTGAACGATGGGAAGTAAAGAATACGTGGCTAAAGCTGGTGCCTCGTCTGTCAGGGTGTAAAGGATTTTTGGAGTTTGATTACTCATGGTTTGATCTGGATTCTTAAAAAGAGTGCTAAGACCCCAATTTAAAGAAATGGCATAAATTTCCATTTCATAATCTCAATTTTCAAAACAGGAAACTCAAGAAAAACAGGGTCAGAAAATATTGCGGCTAAATTACAGAAAATATCCTTGTTTCAAATCCGATTCATATAATGTGTTAAGCCCTTCATCACTTGAATTTACCGGATTTTAAAAGCATCAGCATCCCGCCAGGCAGGAAATTTTTGTCTGTAGGACTCAAGAACAGCTGCTTCCAACTGAAAAATTTCGGTTTTTTCAACTTCTTTCTCAGTTTGAGAAAGCTCAATCCCTTTAAAATCGAAAACTCCTGAATGACCTAAATAATCAATCCCGTTCCCATCTTTTCCAACCCTATTCACTCCAGCTACATAGCACAGATTTTCTATTGCTCTAGCCGGTAAGAGTGCATCCCAAGCTGAGGTTCTAACAGCAGGCCAAGAGGCCACAAAAAACATAAAATCGTAAGTTGCCTCCCCTCCCTCCCAAGTGTTTCTAGAAAATACGGGGAAACGCAAATCATAACATATTTGAGGAAAGATTTTCCAGCCTTTTAAGTTGAATATGGGACGTTCCTTACCAGATGAAAAAGTTTCATCCTCCTTAGCCATTCTAAATAAATGTCTTTTATCATAATGCAGAATCTGGCCAAGAGGAGTCGCCCAAAGTAGTCTGTTAAAATAATTCCCTTTCTCGGTAATTATAGCACTTCCCGTAATGACTGATCCTGTTTGAGCTGCCATTTGTTTCATCCATTTACAGATGCCAAGATTCATCGGCTCAGCAAGCTCACTCGCATCCATACTAAATCCAGTCGGAAACATTTCCGGAAGGATGATAAGGTCAACAGATTCTTTTATCTCCCAGATTTTCTCTTCGAGCATAGCAAGATTAGCCGTCTTATCTTTCCAATAAAGATCGGATTGTATCAGGGCGATTTTTAACTGGGGAGATTTGCTCATCTGAGCGGATATATCATTCTATAATCTGTGGATACTTTACCTTTGCTGACATCTATTAGCTTTGACTGAACCAATCGCTTTTTCAAGCCTTTCAGGTAATCAACAAACAAGATCCCTTCCAAATGATCATATTCATGTTGTATCACGCGGGCAGTCATACCGGAAAACTCTTCTTCATGTAACTTCCAATTTTCATCAAAATATTCGATGGTAAGTTTTTCAGGCCGGGTAATCTCCGCTCTTACTTCAGGTATACTTAAGCAGCCTTCTTCAAAGCTATAATCATCACCATATTCATCTAAAATAATCGGATTTATAAAGGCTTTCCGAATTCCTTTTTCTTCATCTTCTTCATCCAACATTAGGGTACTGTCTATTACAAAAAGTCTTACTCCTTGATTGATCTGGGGTGCAGCCAAACCAACTCCACTAGCATTATCCATTGTGGCGAACATGTCTTTGATCATGCCATCTAACGCTGTTCCCTCGTTTATTTCCTCTGCCTCCTTTTTCAAAATAGGATTTCCGTAGGCTACTATAGGATAAATCATTGTCTTTCTAAATACGATTGTAAAATAATTGCTGCACTAACCTTGTCGAGATTACCGGACTTTTCCCGCCTATCCTTCTTTTTACTTCCCATAGCTATCAAACTTTGCATTGCCATTTTAGAAGTAAATCTTTCATCAATTAGTTCAATTTTTTGAGCTGGAAAAGATTTCTCCAAGGTCTCTTTCATCGCCAAGACTTTTGGAGTCATTTCATTATCTTTTCCATTCAGTCTGGTTGGAAATCCTAAAACTATTGTGTCTACTTCTTCTTTTAGAATATAAGTCTTGATGTACTCTAATAGTCTAGGTGTTTCGATTGTCTCCAATGGATTTGCCAACATCTTGAGCGGATCAGTAACAGCCAAACCTGTTCGTTTGGTTCCTAAGTCAATTGCTAATATTCTTGGCATCAGTTTGTCCTGATTTTATTGCGGATTTTGCGAAGAGCTTCACGTTCCAACTGAATAGCTTTCGGAAAAAGTAATTCATCCTCAATTTGAGCATGTATAGTGAGTTCAGTTTCAAAATTCTGAAGCTCGTGATACAACACCTTCATCGTTAAAGGCGCCTCTTGGGGTAGGGTATAATCAGTAGTCAGTTTGCGGATCCCCTCCATTTCATCATCGTGTACTTCATGCGCATCTGCCAATAAATGAACAGGATCTCGCTCTAAAATTTTCAAGGCATCGACCAAACTATAGCTCCCTGCCTCCACATCCTGAAGTAATTCAATTCTTTTGAAAAGTCTATTTTCTTCCTCATGAATGTGATGAATGAAATCTTCAACGAATAGCGGAAACATGATTCGTAAATCTGCCATCAAAGCAGAATATTCAGGCTCGGGGTTGATACCAGAAATAATGTTCGCTAAAAAAGGAAGCTCCTGCCTTACAAAATAATAATGCTTCCTTTTAAGATATGCTACCAAAACTTCTATAGGATTAAGATATAATTCCTCATTGGTAGGCTCTTTCCTTAGTGCCCAAGACTCCAGCTCTGCAATGAGTTGGTTTGGATGAACTTTATGTTTTTTACAAACCTCTTCTAATGATTGAGTTTGATATTGATAGAAACTGATCCCAAAGTAGTGCAACACAGATGCGAAAACATAGTTTTCGGACACTAAATCACCTACTAAAGCTTTGTTATATTCACTTTCAGCTCCCATATCACAAAAATAATTTTTTTTAACATAAAAAAGGATAATAAAATGATTCATTATCGTATCCCCTCGTATAAACATTCGTTAACTTTATAAAAAGACTCTTTTAAACACTAACCAATTGCGCTAGTTTACATTTAATTAGCAATAAATAAAGATAGGAAAAGACGTGAGCGATACTAAAAACACAAAGGCACAAATCAGGCTTCCAATTATTCTCGCACTGGCTATTTCAGCGGGCATCTGGATTGGAGCTACATTTGCTGAGCCTAAAAGCAATCAAAATGATCTAAGAGCCGCACTTTACAAGATGCAGGAAATCATGACATATATCAACAGGGATTACGTTGATAGTGTCAATACCAATGAATTAGTAGAGTATGGAATCACGAAGATGCTTGAAAATCTGGACCCCCATTCAAGTTATATTCCGGCCAGGGATGCTTCTTTAGCACAATCGCAACTTGATGGAGAATTTGATGGTATTGGAGTAGAATTTGGAATCATACGAGATACAATTTATGTGGTGGCGCCACTAACAGGCGGACCATCCGAGGCATTAGGTATTCAATCAGGAGATCAAATAATCGCAGTTGATGGTAAAACAGTTGCTGGAATTGGTGTTACAAACAGAGATGTTTTTGATTTATTGAGAGGCCCTAAAGGGTCAAAAGTAAAAGTTGATATCAAAAGGAAAAATCAAGACGAATTGATTCCTTATGAAATTACCAGAGACAAAATCCCTCAGTATAGCATTAATGCTTCCTACATGGTAAATAATGAAATTGGGTATATAAAAGTCACTCGATTTGCAGCAACTACCTATGATGAGTTTAAGTCTTCCATTGAGGATTTAAAATCGAAAGGAATGAAAAAACTGATTGTTGACCTGCAGGGAAATCCCGGTGGATATATGGGCGCTGCCATTAATATGGCAGACGAACTTTTAGGGCAAAGAGCTCTAATTGTTTCACAAGAAGGAAAAGTAGATCAATACAGTCAAAAAGCATTTGCTTATAAACCAGGGTTGTTTGAAGAAGGTCCGGTAATTGTCCTGATAAACGAAGGAAGTGCTTCTGCTTCTGAAATTCTTGCTGGAGCAATTCAAGATAATGATCGAGGGTTAATCGTAGGAAGAAGGTCATTCGGAAAAGGTTTGGTCCAATTACCAATTGATCTTTCTGACGGAGGAGAACTTAGATTAACCATCGCAAGATACTATACTCCTTCAGGTAGATCCATTCAAAAGCCTTATGGTGCCAATTATGAGGACTACGAAAGGGATTTTACCAAGAGGTATGAGCATGGTGAATTTTTCTCTGCAGATAGTATCAAGTTTAATGATAGTTTGAAGTATGAAACACTGAAAGGCAGAGCTGTCTATGGTGGTGGTGGAATAATGCCTGATTACTTCGTGCCATTGGATACAACTATGAGCAGCGCCTATATAAATAGATTATTCAATTCAGATTCTAATAGAGAGTTTGTTCTTGAATATGCTAATGATAACAAATCAAAGTTTGAGAATATGCCTGTAGAGGAATACCGGGGAAATTTTGAAGTTTCAGACGCGATGCTTAAAGAATTGATTGCCATTGGTGAGAAAAACAAGGTGAAGTTTGACGAAGCAGATTTTGAAAAATCCAAGGAGTATTTAAAAATCTTAGTTAAGGCACATCTTGGTCGTCAATTATATGATGATAGTGCATTCTACATGGTCGTTAACGATATCAATGAAGTGTATGTTCAAGCTTTAAAACTCTTTGATCAAGCAGAGCAAATTGCATTAGCAAAAGATCTCAGTAACGTAAAGGAAGAAGAATAAATTCCATTAAATTTTAAGAATCAGAGCAATTCGAAAGAGTTGCTCTTTTTTTATATCCGATTTTACTTTCAATCTTTTTATAAAAACATGACCTTGGAAATATATCAGCTATATAATTGAGTAAATACCGTATTATCATAAATCCAAAATCCAATGAAACATCTTTTAACCTTCCTTTTATTTTCGGGAATTATTATGAGCACAGCAGCCCAGATTAAAGTCAATCATATCGCAGCGCATGTTTCCAATCTTGAAACAAGTAAAGAATTTTATAAAAATATAGTTGGGCTCAAGGAAATTGAAGAACCATTTAAAGATGGCTTACATGCTTGGTATGACATAGGTGGTGGAGCAGCTCTACATATTATTGAAGCTCCAAATGTACCTACCCAAATATCCAAAGTAAATCACCTTTGCTTTAGCATGGAAGACATGGATTCATTTATCAAAACGCTTCAAGAAACTAATTATCCTTTCGAAAGCTGGGTAGGCGAAAAAGGGAAGGTTACCATCCGCGTAGACGGCATCAGACAGATTTATATTCAAGATCCTGATGGCATGTGGCTAGAAATAAATGATGATTATTGATTCTACTTATTAAAAAAGAAAGCCCGGAATTAATCAATCCCGGGCTTTTGAGTTTAGTTATCATAGATTTTTTGCGGCCAACTATCATTTGCAATATTTATATCCGGAGTGATTTTTTCTGGATCTATCACTACCGCCTTTACTTTTTTGGTCGTCTTGATTAAGTAATTCCATGTATCACCTCTTTGCCAGATTTCTACGGGCAAAGTGAATTGCTCTTTAGAATCATCTTCATAAGTGACCTCAAGTAATACAGGCATTGGCATGTCCCCTTTATTGGATAGACTCACCAAATAATTTCCTGCATAAGGGAATACACCATTTATGCCTATATCAATATTTCCATTTCCATAAAACCATCCTTGCCAAAACCAAGAAAGATTCTCCCCTCCTACATTCTCCATATGATTGAAAAAATCAGTCGGCTGTGGATGTTTATATGCCCAAGTTTTGATGTAAGATTTGAAAGCATTGTCAAATCTCTCTGGACCTAAAATATACTCTCTCAACATGTACAAACCGAAAGCCGGCTTATTGTACGCTACCATTCCCAAATTAGAGGTATTGGCTACATCGGGATACGTATTAATTCCTTCTCTTGTCTCGCTATTAAAATAGTTTAAATACCTTCTGCTTTGATTAAGATTGGAAGGATATTCCCCATTGTTAAATTCAAGCGTACTGTAATGGTTTATGAATGTATTAAACCCTTCATCCATCCAGGCATATCTTCTTTCATTAGAACCAACAATCATAGGGAACCAATTATGTCCAAATTCATGATCGGTTACTCCCCAAAGGCTAGCACCTTTTGATCTGTAATGACAAAAATTTAATCCGGGGTATTCCATTCCACCAATTTCAGCAGCAACATTAGTTGCCGTTGCATATGGGAACTCAAACCATTTTTGAGAGTAGTGTTCAATTGAAGCTTTAGAATATTCGGTAGACCTCGACCAAGCTTCTTGTCCATTAGACTCTTTTGGATAAACTGATTGAGCTAAGACTTTATTCCCACTTGGCAGATTGATTTTTGCAGCATCCCAAATAAAGGCCTTTGAAGAAGCAAATGCTATATCTCTACTATTTTGAATAGAAAAATGCCAAGTCACAACTCCATCTTGCTTAGGTCTTGTCAACTCAGTATTCCCTATTTCCTCAGGTGAAACCAAATAAACTGTTTCATCACTTTCTTTTGCCTTAGCATAGCGTTCCTGAAGTTCTTTACTCAATACCTCTTTAGGGTTTAGTAACTCCCCAGACCCCACAACAATGTGATCATAAGGAACTGTAATTTTATAATCGAAATCCCCGTATTCTAAATAGAATTCTCCAGCTCCCAAATATGGCTCCACATTCCATCCCTCGATCTGATCAAATACTGCAACTTTCGGGTACCATTGCGCCAAGGCATATATTGTTCCATCTTCCACGTCCAACCTTCCCATTCTATCCATTCCTTTTTCCGGAATCTTAAAAGAAAAATTCATAGAAACGGTAGCTTTCCCACCTTTTGAAGGAATAGGTTCTGGAAACCAAACCTGCATTCTGGTGTCAGAGATAATATATTTGTTTGAAGCAGTTCCTTTTGAACCAACTTTTGCTTCCAGATTACTGATATCAAAGCCGCCATCAGTATCGCCATTGTAGCGATTACCTTGAATCGGAGTGGTTAAAGTACCTCTTGAATCTTCTGTAAATCTGTTTTGCTCCAACTGCATCCAAATAAAATCCAGTTGTTCCGGACTATTATTTGTATAAGTCATGGTGACTTTCCCTGTGAGCGTGTGTGCTTGATCATCTAAGGTGGCTTCGATTTCATAATCGGCAGCATTTTGCCAATATCCGACACCCGGTTTTCCTGAGGCTGTTCTGGAAAAAGTCCCTCGACGGTCAGTAAACTCACCAAATTCTTTTTGATTATTTTCTTTTACTTCCTGGGCAAATAAATTTGTCACCTCTGCAAAACCGAGCCCTGCAATAAGAAGTGATACTATAATTTTTCTTTTCATACTAATTTTAAATAACAGGCGCCTAAATTAGGAATAACCTTTGGTTATGCCAGTTTGTTTTTTCAGGACAAACTCTCGTTTAACTTACTTTCACAGTAAATGAAAGTTGTAATTCGCCTATTTTCACCTGTTCTTTGGGTTGGGTTTTTAAAAATTCATATGAAAAAAATACTCTTATGTATTTTGGTTTTTGGGATTTTTTTAAGTCTCAAAGCTCAAAATGACACCATCACCCAAAATCTTGATGAGGTAATTATTCAAGAAAACAGGATCCAAATTCCATTTTCAAAGCAAAGTAGAAAAATCACACTGATAGATAAGCAAGAGCTAGAAACTACTCCTGCGAGGAGTTTACAAGAGGTTCTATCTTTTGTGCCTGGAGTAAATGTAAGGCAAAGAGGCGTGACTGGAGTATAGGCAGACATTGGGATCCGAGGAGGATCGTTTGCCCAAACACTTATGCTTCTCAACGGTATCAAATTAACAGATCCTCAAACAGGCCATCACATGATGAATATCCCTGTTCCATTGGTAAATGTGGATAGAGTAGAAGTTCTAAAAGGTCCAGGCTCCAGGATTTTTGGTCAGAATGCCTACGCTGGAGCCATAAATGTTATTACGGCTTTGAATGATGAACAGTATCTAAGATTGCAAGGTTATGCAGGTGACTTTGGGATGAAAGGTGTCAATTTTGCGGGTTCACTCCCAATGGGAAAATACAGGCAAAACCTTGCCCTTTCCTACGATGATTCAAATGGCTATCAATACAATTCAGCCAATAAAGTCAGTAATATATTTTACGAGGGAGGAATTGACATCAATAACAATAGTGCAATTCGTGGAATGCTGGCTTATACGGACAGAACTTTTAGCGCTAATGGGTTTTATTCAAGCTCCTTTCCTGATCAATGGGAAAGTATACAGACGACTTTGGCTTCATTTACTCACACACTAAACCTTTCAAGTTTTTACCTCAACACCAGAACTTATTACAGGCATAATACAGATGAATATCGTCTGAGACGAAATGAAACTGAATTTTACCAAAACAATCATACCTCTGAAGTCTTTGCTTTGGAAGCAAATGGGAATTTAAAAAGCTCCCTAGGGACCACAGGATTTGGTTTGAAAACAAGAAAGAAATCTCTGGTAAGTAACAACCTTGGAAATAGAGAAAGAAATCTCAGTGGAATTTTTCTAGAGCACTTAGTGAATTTGGGATCAAAAGTAGACCTGAGAGCAGGTGTTTATTCAATTACAATTCAGGATATGGCTGGAAGCATTTCCCTGTAGCATAAATTGGTTTTCAGGCGAATGATGAAGCCTTGTGCTTTTTTTCCGGTTATGGAGTCAGTTATAGAACCCCAAGTTTTACAGACCTTTATTATGTTGGTCCAACGAATATTGGAAATGATCAACTAAAACCAGAAGAAGCCCAAAACTTTGAAGTAGGAGCCAAGTGGGCCAAATCAGGATTTAGAGTTGAACTGGTTTATTTCCTAAGAAATACTGACAATTTGATTGAATGGACTAGGCCAGATAAAAGTACACCTTGGCAACCTCAAAACTTCAATGAAGTCAAATTTAATGGAATTGAAGCATCTCTTTTTTACAGAGTAAACCCAAGCAATTGGCTGGTTCAGGTAAGAGAATTTAGCTTTTCCTACATTTTTATCAAGCTGATCTAATCCAACAACCAGGCATTGAAACAAGATATGCTTTAACTTTTTTAAAAAACCATGTAATTGGCGGTGTCCTTTTTGGAATAGGAAAAAAAATTGAATGGAATACGAAATTCCGATATGTGGATCGGATGAATCAGGATCCTTATTTTTTGATGGACATGAGAGTAGATTACAATCGAATTGGTAAAATTGGGTTCTTTGCTGAAGCTTCAAATTTAACCGATACCGAATATATTGAAGCAGCGACAATCCAAATGCCTGGAAGATGGTTTCGGGCAGGTTTTATGCTAAACATCCAATAAGCAAAAGGAGAGTTTTTGATCAAACTTTCCTTTTCATTTTTATGACAAAAAATATAAAATGCGAAAGAAACTGATAAGCTTGTTCGCTCTATAAACAATTTTGAACTGATTAATTTTTATTTATTAATTCCTAATTAAATTAATCAGGGATTTTTCAATAAATGACCTAGACTATGAAAGCTTAAATAGTTGGTAGTTTATTTTAGGCTATCGGGTTACTTGTTTGAAAGTATACCCAAATATTTTGGCTGGGTTTAACAGATTATACCAAAATGAAAGAGAAAATGCCGAGAATAACGGTTAACAGTTTTATGCTTCTCTATTTAATAATGTAATGCTAATTGTGATTCTATTAGGATACCCTTTTTCAATTTGGCTTGATCAGCTAAATCTGAAGATCCATAAAACAAAAAATCCCGAGGATATCGGAATTGAAAGTGGGAGTTGAGGGATTCGAACCCCCGACCCTCTGCTTGTAAGGCAGATGCTCTGAACCAACTGAGCTAAACTCCCATTGTATCTCAAATGGATTGCAAAGGTAATTTCTATTTTCTTTTAGCCAAACATTTTCTTTGACAAAAGCTATAAGCTATTGAAAATGAGCTATAATATTTTTCCCTAATCTTCCAAAAGACACTCTACTGCTGTAAAGAAGCCAGTATTTTCAATTAAATATCAAACTTAATCCCTTGAGCCAAAGGTAAATTAGAGCTATAATTGATCGTATTGGTCTGACGACGCATATAGGCTTTCCAGGCATCCGAACCAGACTCCCTTCCTCCTCCTGTTTCTTTTTCCCCACCAAAAGCTCCTCCAATTTCAGCTCCTGAAGTACCAATATTGACGTTAGCTATCCCACAATCCGATCCAGCGACTGAAAGGAATGCCTCTGCTTCTCGCATATTCAAGGTCATAATTGCTGAAGATAGGCCTTGTGGAACTCCATTCTGTATAGCAATTGCTTCCTCGATCGTATCGTATTTTATCAAATATAAGATTGGAGCGAACGTTTCATGCTGGACGATTTCGAATTGATTTTCAGCTTCAAAAATCGCAGGTTTTACATAGCAACCTGACTCATATCCATCTCCCTCTAAAACCCCTCCTGCTACCACTACTTTCCCACCTTCTTCGATTATTTTTTTTGTAGCAGCCAAATACATGTTAACCGCATCCTTATCGATCACTGGTCCAACATGATTTTTCTCATCCAAGGGATTTCCGATTACCAGTTTTGAATAGGCTTTTGCCAACCTGGTTTTTACTTCCTCAAAAATACTCGAATGAACTATCAGTCTTCGGGTTGAAGTACATCGCTGTCCGGCTGTGCCAACTGCTCCAAACAAAGCTCCTCTAATTGCTATGTCCATATCAGCTTCAGGGGTAATAATAATTGCATTGTTCCCCCCTAATTCTAATAAGGATCTCCCTAACCGACCGCCTACTGCTTGTCCAACTAACTTGCCCATTCGGGTAGATCCTGTCGCAGAAATCAATGGAATACGGGGATCGTGTGACATCAACTCTCCAACTTTATAATCACCAATGATCAATGAACAAATTCCTTCTGGCATCCCGTGTTTTTCAAAAACCTTTGCTGCGATTTTCTGACAGGCAATCCCTGAAAGTGGCGCTTTTTCAGAAGGTTTCCAAAGACAAACATCTCCGCAAACCCAAGCTAAAGCAGCATTCCAAGACCAAACCGCAACTGGAAAATTAAAAGCAGAAATTATACCTACAATCCCCAATGGGTGCCACTGTTCGTACATTCTATGTCCAGGGCGCTCAGAATGCATTGTAAGACCATATAACTGACGAGATAAACCTACAGCAAAATCACAGATATCAATCATCTCCTGCACTTCACCCAATCCTTCCTGGTAAGACTTTCCCATTTCATAAGAGACAAGCTTTCCCAAATCTGCTTTTATTTCCCTTAACGCATTTCCGATTTCCCGTACAATTTCTCCTCTTTGGGGAGCAGGAACAAGCCTCCAAGTTTCGAATGCCTTTTGAGCTTGAGAAATTATCGCATCATAAGTTTCCTTATTGGAGATTTGAACTTCGGCAATTAATTTTCCATCGGCTGGAGAAAATGATGATATAAAAGCTTCTCCTGAATCCTGCCATTGGATTCCAGTAGAATTTCCCAAATTCTTTGATTTAATACCAAGTCGCTCTAATGATTTCTTAATTCCAAATTGATCTGACATACTTTTTGAATTTATACTTAAACTCGTAATTGTTTTGTTCTTATTTAATGAGGGAGATTTTTATTGATTATTCGCATTGGATTTATTTTATAAAACCAATCTGAAAATTCTTTACTCACCTTGAATTTATAAATGAGGTTCAAACGATAATTCCCAGTATTTACCGCTTGATCAAAAGGTCTTTGAAGTACAAGATTAAGATTTTTATAAACATAATTTACATTGATCGAAAATCGCTTATTATTATAGCCAAAAAAACCTCTAAGCAGATAAGTTGGTACTCCCCCCCATTTTTTAAATTCCACATCTTCCCTTTCCCATCGGGCGAAGCCAACGCTATAATTAACCGAAGCAACTCCAGTCAAAAAAAATCCATTCCAAAAAACTAAGGTGCCTGCTAGCCCTACATTGGGCCCAAATTGGAAATAGTTTGCTTTTTTAAAATTCAAATCGTTCACTGATTCATTTTCGGGAATCAACAAAGAGTCCCCTTTCATACTTCCAACATAACTCTCAAATCCTATAAAGGGAGAAAAAGCAGACTTCTTCTGAATTGCTACCTGATTAAAGGCAGCAGCCAAAGTAAGTTTTTCTCCTCCAAACAAATAATTAGCATTAAGTCCTATGGAATTCAATTTCATATCTTTTCTCAAGTATTTCGTATCTGAATTCTCAAGAAATTTCTGATCCATAGTATACCCCCGATAAAACTGAGCATATAAATCAAAGATCCATTTTTGAGGATATGCATGAGCCTGAAGATCCAAATACGTAGGCCAATTCTTCTGTCTGTCAGGATTCATAAACCCAAAAGGCACTGCAACATTTAACGTGAAAAACTGATACGTGAATCCTAATCCAAGATTGATCCCAGAATTTGGTTCAAAAACATAATTTCGTTCTTGATCTGGAACACGGATTAATAAATTGGTGTACTTACGGGACAAGTAAAGTCTGGAAATAAATAATTTTTCTTGTACATCAATATAGTTAGTGTCGAGTTTTGGATTATCGACTTGGGCAAGAAGGGGAGCAAGTCCTATAATGCAAAATAAGAAAGAAAAAATAAGCTTCCGGGATAAGACCATGCATCAAAGAAATGAAATTTTAATTCAAAATTTTACTAAAAATCATCAAAAAAAAATCCGGATTTTCATCCGGATTTTTGAAAACTGATAGAGTTCGAAAAATGAATCCTTACCGAATTCAAAGTCTTAAAAAATCAAATAATAGAGAAAAGTTGTTTAATCACCTCTATAAATTTATTACTTCTATTTAATTAAACAAATTATTGTTTGGATTTTTTCAGTTTATTCTAATAAAAAAAGTCTTAATCACCGATAAATAGAACAATATAAAAATGTCAGAAAAACGAATAATTAGTTTTTAATTTGTACCTATGGAACGTCCAAAACCTTTGGTGAGTGTTATAATTCCTTGTTACAATCAAGCCCAATATTTAAAGGAAACTGTATTATCCGCTCTAAATTCAGATTATTCTGCTTTAGAAATTATCATAGTAAATGATGGATCTACGGACGGAAGCAAAGAATTAGCTGAACAATTGGCTAATCAGTATCAAGAGATTAAAGTTCTTAATCAGCAGAACCAAGGTGTAACTGTTGCTCGTAATCGGGGAATTGAATCATCAAAAGGGGTTTTTATTTTGTGTTTAGATGGGGACGACCTTATTTCGAAAAATTACTTAGAGGAAGCTGCAAATACCCTAACGAAAAGACCTGAAGTAAAAGTGGTTTATTGTAAAGCATTAAAATTCAACAAAAAGAAGAAAAAGCTATGGAAACTTAAACCATTTACAAGGAATCTTTTGGCAAGAGATAATATGATTTTTGTATCGGCGTTATTTAGGAAATCCGATTGGGAGGCCTGCGGAGGATTTTCGGAGGACATGAACTATGGCCGTGAGGATTGGGAGTTTTGGATAAAAATGTTAAAAGATGGGGGTGAAGTAATTCAACTTCCATTTGTAGGCTTTTTCTATAGGCTTACTCCAAGTAGCAAAAGAAAGAAAACTGGCACAAATGAGAAAAAAAGGGCGAGAATAGCTTATTTAAATTCTAAACATCAGGATTTCTTCGAGCGAGAATTAAATGGACCTTTACGCTTTCAGCGAACATGGTCAAAGCCATATAACACTTTATTGAAGTTTTTGGGCTTACCTTTAAGAAAATAAATAATTCAAGTATTTTATAAGAACTACTCTAAATTATTTCTTTAATTCGCTCCGTAACTAGAACAGTGTTGATGAAAAACGCATTAAAGAATTTAATTAAAAATAGTTGGAAGAAGAAACGTTTTGAATTAAGTGCCTCTAATCATCCATTTTTCACATTTTATTATAAAAATCTTTATTCCCCAAAAAAGGGGAGCTTAGCAGAGTTCCTATCGGAGTATTCCAAGTCAAAAATTGGAAAGTTTTTTGTCATCCAAATAGGTGCAAATGACGGAATCACAAATGATCCCATTCATAAATTTATTAAAAGAGATCATTGGAAAGGTGTTTTGCTTGAGCCACAGCCCAATGTTTTCACGAATGAATTATCCAAAATCTATCAATATGATAAGGGAATATATCCTATTTGTGCAGCAATAGGTTCATTAGACGGGAGTCAAAAATTATACAAAATCGCATTTAGTGAAGATAGATGGGCCACTGGATTGGCATCTTTTTCTTTGGAAAAAATTGAATTAGCCTTTAAAAATGGAGTTGTAGAAAAAAACTGCAGCAAAGAAGGTATCCTAATACCAGAAAACCCAAAGGATAGAATCAGTTTCACAGAAGTATTGGTAATCTCCCCCGATACTCTAATACAAAAGTATCAGATTTCAAAAATTGATTTGCTTCAAATCGATGCAGAGGGCTATGATTTAGAAGTGATAAAAATCTTTGACATTGCTAGAACGCAACCAGAAGCAATTATTTTTGAGAATGAAAATCTGGACCCAAATGATCTAGAAGCTTGTTATGAGTTACTTCGATCTAATGGGTATTTATTGAAGGAATTTGGAAGGGACACTCTTGCTTTGAAATCTACCAATCAGAAGATGCTTCAATTCATGGACTGAAAAATTATATTTTATCCAAGCCTTTCCAGAATTTCAAGAAATAGTACTTAATAGGATTCGAGTATTTCAATTGTTTCCAAGGTCGACTTGCATGGGGACGATGCCAGACCGGAGCATTCATCAGCACATAATTCTCAAAACCCAATTCAATTGCCTTCTTCGAAATAAAGGTATCATACCAATCTTTTGCCTCATCTAATTCAGTAAAGTCAAATGCCTTCAAAAATGGCAATGAAAACAAGGTACAGCAAAAACTAAGACTTCTTTGGGTAGAAATAACGGATTCTTTAACTCCCTTAAACTTCAAATATGGAAAGTTAACAACCCCTTTTTCATCCACTGTCACAGAACCAACCAAACCGGAATTTAAGTGCGTCTGTTGATAATTTAATAGAGTGGAAATTGTATCAGGCTTAACCACAACATCAGATTCCACTACTAAAACTGGTATTCCTTTTTCTAACCCCATTTTTTGGGAAAGTTGCAATACCAATTTGTAATTGGGAGAAGGATGATCCGTCAGGTCTTCAATGTGGATTAATTCATATCCAATGCTGGATATATTTTCTTCTAACTTTTGCTTGGTTTCAACCGTACTAAAATCATTGAAAATTACGTGATGAACTTTTACATCCGAAGCAGCGATTGCTTTTGCCGTGTCCAGAGTAGTTTCTATGGAATTTTTGACGGGTGTTATTACTATTACTTCGGCCATAAAAAAGATTTGCCCAAAATTAAGTCTTTCCGGCTAGGCAAAAAAATAACCCCGAAAATCTTCAGGGTTATCCTCAATTTTAAAATGGGGATTAGGCTAATTCACCCAGTGCTTTTTTCATTCTCCCCAAAGCTTCTTTCAAATCCTCTTCAGATGCTGCATAAGACAAACGCACGCATGAAGGAGCCCCAAAAGCAGCTCCAGTCACCAACGATACATTCGCTACTTCCAACAAGTATAAACAAAGATCATCTGCATTGTTGATGGTATGTCCATGTGCAGACTTGCCAAAAAATGCTGTCACATCTGGGAAGAAATAAAATGCTCCTTCAGGAACGTGGGTCTTAATTCCCGGGATTTCTTTTAGTAAACCCATAACCAACTCTCTCCTTTTAAAATAAGCCTTTGCCATTTCTTTTGAAGGAGTTTGATCATGGGATATAGCAGTCAAGGCTGCTCTTTGGGCAATACCTGTTCCTCCAGAAGTAAATTGTCCCTGAATTTTTTCTACTGCTTTAGCTATATATAAAGGTCCGCAAATATATCCCACTCTCCAGCCTGTCATCGCATATCCTTTTGAGAATCCATTGACTGTAATTGTTCTTTCAAACATCCCAGGGAAGGATGCAATACTATAATTTCTTCCGGCGAAATTAATCAATTCGTAAATCTCATCAGCAATCACCATAAGATTATCATTCTTCAAGATCACTTGAGCTATTTCTTCTAATTCCTCTTTACTAAAAACAGATCCAGTTGGATTACATGGAGATGAATAGATTACAGCTTTTGTTTTTGGAGTAATAGCCTCTTCCAATTGTGCTGCTGTAGCCTTGAAGTTATTTTCTAACGTACCCTCGATCAAAACCGGTACTCCTCCCGCCAATTTGATGATTTCAGCATAACTCACCCAGTAAGGCGAAAAGATTACCACCTCATCTCCTTCATTGATCAAACACATGAATACATTGGCAATAGAATGCTTTGCTCCGGTGGATACCACTATATTTTCAGCCTTTGCTTCAGAAATTTCATTTTCCTCTCTTAGCTTTTTTGCTATTGCCTCTCTCAAATCCTGATATCCTGCCACAGGAGGGTAAGAAAAGTATTTCCCTTCATCAATCGCATCCTTTGCAGCTTCCTGAATATGCTTAGGGGTTTTAAAATCAGGTTCACCGAGACTTAACCCAATGATGTCAATACCTTTGGATTTCAGCTCTCTGGCTTTTTTTGCCATTGCCAGCGTAGCTGATTCTTCCATATTAATAATCCGATCTGATAGAATAGATTTCATTTTTTCCTGTGGTTTATTCAAAATCTCCCAAAAATAGAGAGAAGATTATAAAATCTAAACAAATGTCAGCATTTGATATTGAAATGTTATTTTTGAAATGAAATACAAGCAAAGAGATGGCGTTTAAAATATACAATGAATAAGTTTTCTTTATTTCTATTATTCATCCTAATACTGCAAGAAACTGCTTTTGCTCAAAAAGCTGAATCAGATCCCGATTCTTCAGGAGTTGTGAATTCCAATCTTTTGCCTACGACCATGCCCTTGTTACTTTTTGATGACGGTGCTGAAAAAGAAGAGAAAAAAGAAAAAAAGAAAAAAGCGAGAAAAAACATCTGGTTCGGTGTCAAAACAAAAAGAGGCTTGGCTAAAAGAAATATTCGTGGACAAGAAATCTATGAGTTTTTTAATTATACCGAACAGGAAAGGCCTTTAGATCCATACATCCGTGACGTGTATTGGTTTGATGCCCAAGAGAGAAACATTCGAACTTCTGGATATCAAGAAGGAAAAGGCTATTTACTTCATGGTCCTTATGAAAGGAAAATCAATGAGACAGTAGTAGAGAGCGGTATGTTTTATTTTGGTACGAAGCACAAAACTTGGATGCTTTTTGATTCAAAAAATGTACTTCTCGATAAAAATCACTTCAATGAAGGGTGGCCAAGAGAATCAAGGGTTTCATTCTATGATAGAACTACCCAAAAAGTTGAGGAAATTACCCCGATCCAATATGGGTTGGAAGAGGGAAATTATTTTTATTTCTATGATGATAGGCAAGTTGCGGTCACTGGTGAATATCAATATGGGGAAAAAGTAGGTCTTTGGACAGAATATTGGGACACTGGAAATACCAAAGCCATCAGAAAGCGTGAAATTCAATATCAGGAGGAAGCATACACAAAAAATTTCCGCCCATATATCCGCGCAGAATGGGATAAGGACGGAAATTTAGTCTACAGGAAGGAAATGTAATTTTCTATTTCTCCCTGTATTTGAACTGTTGACCTCCTACAGAAGCTTCATACATCAAGCCTCCTTTTGTTCTTGTAAATACCGCTACACCATCTACATATTCTGCATTTAATGAAGCACCAGAAGCTGCTGCCACCGCTGACACCTGTGCCGCCATTTCAATTTTATTTTCTTTAAATCTATCAAACTCCTCTTCAGATTCGAAAAAAACCACCTCGCTGTAAACTTGACCACCTGCTTGAAAACCAATGGTCACCTGCGTCATTTTTGCAAACCCAATCATTTCACCTTTTTCATAAGCCACTCCATTTCCTGCTGCACCGCCAATTCCCAATCCGCCCTTTCCTACGTTTGGAAGTATGATATAAGCATAAGATTCGTCAAAAAACTTAGCCATGTCAGGATCATCTTTTAAAAAAGCCTCTTTGGCGTCCTGGCTATCTTCTATGATTTGATCATCTTTTTTACTTGTTTGAGCTACAACAGCAAAAGCAAAAATTGAAAGGATAAAAGAGACTAAAAACTTTTTCATATCTGTAAATCTTTTTGGGTTGATTTTCAATAAAAGGCGTCTTCAAAATGTTTGAAATTGTAAGCACCAGTCCTGTCTCTGTAAACGCCAACAATATCAAAACGGATATCAAAATCCCAATTATTCTCATAAATGTACTGATCCGCTGCTTTAATTATTAGTTTCCTTTTAGTGTAGTCAACAAATTCTTCTGCATACCCAAAGCCAGTACCGGAACGAAACTTAACTTCCACAAATACCAAAAGCTTTTTATAGGTTAAAATAAGATCGATTTCAGCATACCCATGGCGATAATTTTGCTCTTGAAGTTCAAAACCTTTTTCGATCAGCCATTTCGAAGCTAATTCTTCTGCCAATCGCCCACTGTCGTTATGTTCAGCCATCTTGAATAATTGCTTAATTTTGAAAAATAATAGAACGGAAAGCCAAAAAAAGGAGTTGATTAAAAACTCCATAGGCATCAGATGAACGAAATTATTAATAAAAAAGTTGAATTCCGAGATCTCGGAAAGATGGACTATCAAGAAGCTTGGGATTTTCAGGAGTCAATTTTTGCAGAGATTGTTTCTAAAAAAATTAAGAATAGAAATTTGACTCTTGATTTGCAGGAAAAGACTGAAAATTATGTCTTTTTTGTAGAGCACCCACATGTGTATACCTTGGGGAAAAGCGGAAAGGAAGAAAATTTACTATTGGACGAGCAAGGTCTCCAAAATCACGAGGCACGTTATTATAAGATCAATCGTGGTGGGGATATTACTTATCATGGCCCAGGACAGTTGGTGGGATATCCTATCTTGGACCTTGATAATTTTTTCACAGATATCCATAAATATTTAAGATTTCTTGAAGAAGCAATCATCCGTACCCTGTTGGATTATCAAATTGAATCAGGTAGAATTGAAGGATTGACCGGGGTATGGATTGATCATATTGAACAGAAAAATCCAAGAAAAATTTGTGCAATGGGAGTAAAATCCAGCCGTTGGGTTACGATGCATGGTTTTGCATTTAATATCAACACTGATTTGAATTTCTTTAACCATATTATCCCCTGTGGAATTGATGATAAAGCCGTTACTTCCCTAAGCAAAGAACTCGAAAGAGAAATCAATCTAAACGAGGTAAAAGAAAAAGTTAAAAACCATCTTGTAGATCTATTTGAGATGGAATTAGTTAATTAATAAATGAAAAAGGATATTGATTTTCAACCAGTAACTGGTGTTAAACTGGCTATTGTAAAAGAAAAAAACAATACGGATTGGAATGTATATATTCTCAATCTGAACTTAATTGAATTAAGAACAGTCATGATCACCTCGAAAGGTTATGGGATGCTAAAAGGAGAAAAGAGGCTTACTTCAACCTTGAGGCATATGATCGAGGAATTGGGTCCACAATCCTTTGCAAAAGTTGAACCGATTGATCCGGGAGTATTTTCATTGACGAATGAATTTTGGGTGAGTTATTATATCCTTGATCAGATTTTTGATAAAAAGTTTATATTTACTCCAGGTAGTTTTAACCCTACCAACTTTCAGGAAATCCCGGAGCTGGGCCTGGAAGGGATTCTTCATAGTTAAATCCACTGTTTATGGCTAACTTTTTTGATCAATTAGGGGATATTCTTTTTTTGGACATTGAAACAGCATCATTGACCGAAAAATTTGAGGACCTGAGTCCGAGGTTAAGGGATGAGTGGATCAAAAAAGAAAAACTGATTCAAACAGACCATGGAAAAGTAGAACCAGGAGCACTATACTTTGATAAAGCTGGGATACATGCTGAATTTGGTCAGGTTATTTGCGTTGGTGTAGGGTATTTTCAATGGAAAAAAAAGGATAAAAAACTCGTTTTTAGATCTAAAGTTTTCTCAAATGAAGACGAAAGGGAACTTCTTTTGTCATTAAATGGATTATTAGAGAAGAAAAAATGGATTCTTTGTGCACATAACGGGAAAGAATTTGATTTCCCTTACTTATGTAGAAGAATGCTAGTGCAAGGAGTTTCATTGCCAGAACCTCTACAAATCGCAGGGAAAAAGCCTTGGGAGGTAAGGCATTTGGACACCCTTGAGCTTTGGAAATTTGGGGATTATAAGCATTACACCCGACTGGAACTTTTAGCTGCAGTTTTTGGCATTCCCACTTCCAAAGAAGACCTAGATGGCAGTCAGGTCAATACCACTTTTCACCTAGAAAAAGATATAAATCGAATCAAAACTTATTGCCGAAAAGACGTAGAAGTAACTGCCCGCGTTTATTTAGCTATGCACCCTCAACTTGACGAAATGGAAATTGAGATGGTGCACCTAGAAGATTCACCAAAAGATCGTAAAGGTTAATGCAAAAAGGCATATAAATCTTTATACATTGGATTAACACAACAACCCCGACAAATGGGAAGAAAATCAGACAGAAAAAAATCAAAAAACAGTAAAAGAGGACATAGTAACGATCAGGCCAATTTGACCAGGCGCATCCTCCAATTTTTAGACGCTAATTATGGAGATGAATTCAACTCCAAACAAATAATAAAGAAGTTAGAAATTCGCGACTCACTAAGCAAAGGTGCCGTAGAACCCATTTTATCGAAACTGGTTGATAGCGGTCACGTTTCAAAAAACCCCAGAAATTATTATTCATCTACAAAGGATCCAAATTTTATCATCGGTACTGTCGACTATGTAAATCCAAGATTTGCATTTATCATACCGGATGATCCAACCCAAAATGACGGGGATATTCTTGTGAAAGAGGCAGATATGAAACAAGCCTTAGATGGGGATAAAGTCAGAATAATGGTCTATCCATTAAAAGGGAAATTTGGAAAGTCCGAAGGCAAAGTCTTAGAGGTCCTTGAAAGAGATAGAGACGAGTTTGTAGGTAGAGTTGAAATTTCACCTCGCTTTGCATTTGTGGTTCCTGATTTTAAGAAAATGCACAAGGATATCTTTGTGCATAGAGGTGATTTAATGGGAGCCCAGCATAATGAAAAAGTAATTGTAAAGATTTCCGAATGGAGAGATGGAGATAAAAACCCCAGTGGAAAAGTCATTCGAGTCTTAGGTCAGGCTGGCTTGCATGAAGTGGAAATCCACTCAATCATGGCTGAGTTTGGACTTCCTTTTGAATATCCAAAAGAGCCCGAAGCTGAAGCCAATTCCATTTCTGATAAGATTCCAGAAAAGGAAATTAAGAAGCGGAAGGACTTTAGAGAAATCTCTACTTTTACAATCGATCCTGCTGATGCAAAAGACTTTGATGATGCTATTTCTTATCAAGTACTTCCAAATGGAAATCTTGAGGTTGGAGTACATATTGCAGATGTAACTCACTATGTTCAACCAAAAACAGCATTAGAAAAAGAGGCATATGACAGAGCAACCTCCGTTTATTTGGTTGATAGAACCATCCCAATGCTACCGGAAAAATTGAGTAACGGCTTGTGCTCTTTAAGACCAAATGAGGATAAGCTTACCTTCTCCTGTGTTTTTGAAATGGATAGAGATGCCAATGTGATTAAACATTGGATAGGAAGAACCATTATCCATTCCGATAGAAGATTTGCTTATGAAGAGGCACAAGAAAACATTGACAACCAATCTGGAGATTTCTTTAGCGAATTGACTCTATTGAACAATCTTGCCAAAAAAGTGCGAAAACGAAGATTTGACCACGGAGCTGTAAATTTTGAGACAGTGGAAGTTAAATTTAAGCTAGACGAAAAAGGAACGCCTCTTGGATTGATAGTCAAAGAGAGAAAAGACATCCATAAACTGATTGAGGAGTTCATGCTTTTAGCGAATAAATATGTAGCAGAATTCGTGTTCAAAAAAGGAAAGGGAAAAGACACATTTGTTTATAGAACTCATGATTCTCCTGACATGGAAAGACTGGAGACTTTTTCAGGTTTTGCGAAACGATTCGGACATGAATTTGATATAGAAAATGAGAGGAAAGTCTCAGGAGCGTTGAATAAATTGATGGATGAAATTCAAGGTAAGCCCGAACAAAATGTTTTGGAACAGCTTGCTATCAGGAGTATGGCAAAAGCAAAATATACCACCGATCCAAAAGGGCACTTTGGTTTAGCATTTGCGCATTATACTCACTTCACTTCTCCTATTCGAAGGTATCCAGACATGATGGTGCATCGATTATTGGATCATTATCTTCAAGGTGGAAAAACTCCTGATGCAGAAGACTGGGAACCAAAATGTGTTCATTCTTCTGAACGGGAAAAAAGAGCTGCTGATGCTGAAAGGGCGTCGATCAAGTATAAGCAAGTGGAATTTATGTCTCTTGCCGAACAGAAAGATTACGAAGGTTTAGTAAGTGGAATTACTGAATGGGGAGTTTTTGTAGAAATCACAGAAACCAAATGTGAAGGAATGATCCGTGTTCAGGATATGAATGATGATTATTACGAATTCGACCAGAAAAATATGAGACTGGTTGGATCTAAAACAAAAAAAATGATCACTTTGGGCGACAAAGTGAAGGTCAGAGTAGTTAATACTGATATTGACCGAAGAACTATAGATTTGGAATTTGCAGACAATGATGGGAAAAAGCCACGCGGCAGAGCTATTAGATAAACTAGAGACTTTTTTGAAGTCTCAAAATTTCGGAGAATCACCAATAGAATTATACAAGCCAATTGAATATATTCTAAGCTTAGGAGGTAAAAGGATTAGGCCATTATTGAGCCTCCTGACCTATGGAATGTATCAAAATGCCCCGGAAAAAATCCTGAAGCAAGCTTCAGCAATCGAAGTGTTTCACAACTTCACCTTAATGCATGATGACATCATGGATCAGGCTCCTCTAAGAAGAGGTAAAGATACCGTTCATGAGAAGTGGAATGAAAACATAGCTATTTTATCAGGTGATGTAATGCTTGTTAGAGCATATGATCTTCTTCTTGAAACCGACAAAAGTCTTTTACCAGAAATAATAAAAATTTTCAATAAGACTGCTGCGGAAGTTTGTGAAGGTCAACAATTTGATATGAACTTCGAAAGTCTTCCAAAAGTATCAGAGGAGGAATATATAAATATGATCCGACTTAAAACTGCAGTTTTATTAGGTTGTGCTTTAAAGATTGGAGCCGTATTAGGAGGAGCTGAAGAAGTTGAGGCAAATAAGCTTTATGATTTCGGAGTAAATATTGGGATTGGTTTTCAACTCAAAGATGATTTATTAGATGTTTATGCAGATCAGGCAAAATTCGGCAAGCAAGTAGGTGGTGACATTATCTCCAACAAAAAAACATTTTTGCTCATCAAGGCATTAGAACTTGCAAAGGGAAAGGATTCTCAGGAATTGAATCATTGGTTATCCCAGACAGAATTTGATAAAGCGGAAAAGGTAGATTCAGTAAAAGCTATTTACGGAAAACTTGGCATCAAAAAACTTACGGAGGATAAGATGAACAGTTATTTTCAGGCGGGTTTTCATCAGCTGGAAAATATTAAGTTCAATAACCAATCCTATTTTGATGAACTCAAGCAAATTACCGTGGACTTGATCCATCGAGAAAAATAAATATGAATTTATCAATTACGGTGGTGCTGATAATCATCACAGCAATTTCAAGTATTTCCGGATTCAATAAACCAGTGTTTATTAACCGTTGGATGTTTGTGCCCTATTTAATCAAGAGAAGAAATCAATGGGACCGATTTATAACCTCTGGATTGATTCACAAGGATTACATGCATTTATTGTTCAACATGTTTACATTCTATTTTTTTGGAGGATTCGTTGAACAATTTCTGAGGTATAAGTTTGGAGTGCTTTTGGGAGGCTTCATTTTTGTGCTTTTCTATTTATTGGGAATAATACTATCAGATATTCCTACCTATTTAAAAAACCAAGATAATAGCCACTATCGTGCATTAGGGGCATCTGGTGGAACAGCCGCAACAGTGTTTGCTAGTATTATCATTATGCCTTTGTCTGATATTTGCCTATTTGGGATCCTTTGCTTGCCAGGCTTTATTCTAGGTGGTTTATTTTTAATCTATTCCTATGTAAAAGGTAAAAACGGGGAAGATGCGATCAACCATGATGCCCATTTGTACGGAGCAATTTTTGGAATAATTTTTATTTTGATTATTTCCCCTCAAAGTACACTTCAGTTCTTTGATCAAATAAAATCATACAGACCGTTTTAAAAAAAAACTCCCGATTTCTCGGGAGTTTTTAATCTATTTTTTCTTATCCAATTTTGTCCGCATCTCTTCAATATTGAAAATCTGTGAAATCTGGGTTTGTTCTAACTTCTTGAACCGTGCCAACTGCACATCGATTTTCTCTGTAAGTTCTTCTTTTACTTCATAAGATTGATCTGTTGGAGCCCAATCTCCATTTCCAACTACAGAGCTAAGATGAGCCAATTTATTATTCAATCTGATAGGGAAATTTAAAGGATCCTGACGGCTTTGGTTCTGAGTTTGGTAAAGTGTTTTTTCAATCTCATCCATTTCTGCCTTTATCATTTCTATATTTTCTGGCTTTGTATCCAGACTATCCATCTCAGATCTATACTGACGAATAAGCTTGATCACTTTATGTGTCTCTGTTAACTTATCCCTCACATCAATCAAGTAATTATATTGAGCTACCAGATCCTCTTGAGTAGCTTCATATCTTGGATCAGCTAATACTTTAAATGACTCTTCTTGAGCTTCTCCATCAAGGGTTACCTTTACTTTGTAGGTTCCAGGGACCACTTTGGGGCCGGTTAGGTTTCCTGACCACATGATGAGACCTTCAAAGCCTTCTGCTTCTTCAACACGAAGATTCCAATTAAACTCATTACTTCCCTCTTTAACTTTTAAAGTGTCCCCATCAATCCCTTTGGTAGAAAAAACTCTTAAAGGTTGATCATTGGAATCAAAAAATTCAATTTTCAATTCTTCTTGAGGCTTTTCATTAATATAGTAATACACAAGCACACCACCTGGCCTATTAGTACCTGCTGTTAAACTCTTTCGTTTTGAGCCATCCATTCTATAGGAATCCTGTGGTTTGAATAGTGTTAAATTACTATTCTCCATTCCTGGCTCAGCCTGATGTAAAACTGTTAAATCATCTATTATCCAAAAAGACCTACCCTGAGTGGCTGCAATCAAATTATTTTCTTTAATCGCCAAATCCGTAATGGGAACGATAGGAAGATTCAACTGTAAAGAATGCCAAGAAGCTCCATCATCTTCGGAATAATACATTCCTGTTTCAGTTCCTGCATATAGCATCCCTCTTTTCACAGGGTCGGCCCGAATTACCCGGGTAAAATGCTCTTCATTTATGCCCGAAGTGATTTTAGTCCATGTCTTTCCGTAATCCTTTGTAGTATACAAATAAGGTTCATAGTTACCACTTTTATATCCAGTTGCAGCAAAATATGCTTCAGCTGGATCAAAGGGACTTGCTTCAATACTATTTATTTGCAACCATTCTGGCATATCTGTAGGGGTTACATTTTGCCAAGAAGCACCATTATCTTGGGTAACGTGCACCAATCCATCATCAGATCCAGCCCAAAGAACTCCAGCTTTAACTGGTGATTCAGCAGCTGTAAAAATAGTCGCATAATATTCTACAGAGGTATTATCCTTGGTGATTGGTCCACCTGAAGGACCTAATTTACTTTTATCATTTCTAGTCAAATCAGGAGAAAAGACCTCCCATCTTTGGCCTTCATTTGTAGATCGATGAAATTGGTTACTGGTAGTATAAAGAAGTTTTGGATTATGAGGAGAAAAGAAAATAGGGAAGTTCCATTGGAATCTATACTTCATATCTTCTGCCCCATGCCCCATTGGATTGTTTGGGTAAACATTTACTGATCTTGAAGTTCTATTATCATGGTTAACCCTAGTTAAATATCCACCATATGACCCTCCATAAACAATATCATTATTTAGTGGGTCAGGAGCAATCCATCCACTTTCACCTCCAGCTGTTCGCTCCCAGTCTGATTCAGAAATCGATCTTCCATCATTTCTATGCCGGATCCGTACTGTCGAATTATCCTGCTGGGCTCCATATATTCTATAAGGAAAGCTATTATCTGTTGTTACCCTATAAAATTGGGAAGTTGGCTGGTTCATTAAACTTGACCAATTATTTCCTCCGTCATCAGTTATTTGAGCACCTCCATCATCAGCGATAATCATCCTTTGATTATTATCCGGATCTATCCAAAGGTCATGATGATCTCCGTGAGGAGCATTTGCACTCTTAAAGGTCTTGCCTCCATCTGTCGATTTATGATAACTGACATTCAATACATAAACCGTTTCTTCATCCTTAGGATCAGCAAATATCCTGGTGTAATACCAAGCTCTTTGTCTTAAGTTTCGATCTTCGTTTGTTTTTTCCCAAGATTCGCCTCCATCTTTAGATACAAAAACACCTCCATTTTCATTTTCTATTATGGCATAAACTCTTTCTGAATTTACAGGGGATATGGAGACGCCCATGATTCCAAGGATTCCCTCGGGGAAACCTTCTTTTTTCGTTAAATCCTCCCATGTTTTTCCACCATCGGTAGTTCTAAACATTTTGGAACCGGGCCCGCCACTTTCCAAACTATAGGGAGTTCGCTTGATATCCCAGGTTGTTGCAAAAAGTATATTCGGGTTGTTTGGATCCATCACTAAATCCACAGCCCCAGCTACATCGCTTGAAAAAAGAATATTCTCCCAAGTTATTCCTCCGTCGACCGTCTTATAGACTCCTCTTGTTTCATCCGGTTTGAAAATATCACCCATCACTGCAGCATAGACAACATCTGGGTTTTCTGGATGAATTCTCATTCTGGAAATAAATCTACTTTTCTCCAACCCAGCTTGCTCCCAGTTTTCTCCGGCATCAGTGCTTTTCCATACCCCATAACCAAAAGAAACATTTCCCCTGACAGTTTTTTCTCCACCTCCTGCATAAACGACGCTTGTATCACTTTTTGAAACTGCTACCGCTCCTATTGACCCTCCGAAAAACCCATCAGAAACAGGTTTCCATGTATTCCCAGAATCAACGGTTTTCCAAACACCTCCTCCGGTCGACGCGAAATAATAAGAGTGGTCGCTGCCAGCGACTCCGGTTACTCCATCAGATCGCCCACCTCTATGTGGACCTACTAAGCGCCATTCAAGGGCATCATAAATTTCAGGCTTAGGAACATCTTGTGCAAAAGAAATTCCTGATAGCCCCATCAGAATACACAGTATTCCGTAACGTATCAATTTGCTCATAATAATTAATTTGGTGGTTTTCCAAGTTAATAATTTAGGCAAAGTCTTTGGAACTTAAATTGAAAAAATGACTATTGGCAGAAGGAAATAATAAAGGCACAAAAAAAGCCCCTCTTTTGGAGGGGCTTTTGAATGATATAATTAAAAGATTATGCTTCAGCTGGTAACACACTTACGTATGACTTACCATCGAATTTCTTTTTAAATGTCACAACTCCATCAGAAAGAGCAAATAATGTATGGTCTTTACCTACCCCTACATTTTCTCCAGCATGATGCTTTGTACCTCTTTGTCTAATGATGATATTTCCAGCAATTACTTGCTCACCACCAAATTTCTTCACACCCAATCTTTTGGAATGTGACTCTCTTCCGTTTTTGGAACTACCGACGCCTTTTTTGTGTGCCATGGTTTTATTCTTTTATGTTTTCAGAGAGAAAACTTATAGTACAATATTTTCGATCAATACTTTAGTAAAGTCTTGTCTATGACCGTTCTTCTTTTTGTAGCCTTTACGACGCTTCTTTTTGAAGACGATGACTTTATCACCTTTTACATGATCTAGGATTTTCCCAGATACCTTTGCTCCTGATAATAGAGGAGCTCCTACTGACACAGAGCCATCAGCTTCAGCTAATAAAACTTGGTCAAATTCCACGGAAGCGCCAGCTTCACCTTCTAGCTTGGGAGCGAAGACGAACTGATCTTTTGTTACTTTGAACTGCTTTCCTGCGATGTTTACAATTGCGTACATGAGTATTTTGAATTCTTAGTCGAAATCGGAGTGCAAATATAAGGAAGATGATTGGAAGAAAAAAACAGTCTCCAAAAATATATACCCCCTTCTAACTCCACTTTTTTATATAATGAATATTCACAGGTGGTTAATATTCCAAAAAATTGGATATCGCACATATTCTTGTTTTCAAATTTGTATTTTAAAACCTAAAAAATCCTCTTTACATATTGATATTCAATTAATTGAATAAAACAGTAGAAACCAAAAATAATTTGACCATGGTTCAAAAACGTACTTGAATTTTGGTAAAAAAAATTTTTTTCAAGTTTATAAAAAAAATTTAAAGGGTCGATATTGGCTTATTTAGCTAATCTTTTACTTTTTATAAGTACATTTATCATCCTGAATTATAGCTTTTTAAACACTATTTGACTATAGTTCAAAAACTTGGTTTAAGTACACCTTTAGGTATTTTATTTGTCCAAATTGGTTCACATATTTGTTCAAAGGCTGTTCTGAAAAGGCAGCCTTTCTCATCCCCGCACCGTGAGATATCAAAAATAGGAAGCCAATTAATTTTAATACGAAATAATTATTTAGAGAGAAAGATGCAGCAAGAACCAATTTTATCAGAAAACAAAAACAGATTTGTATTATTTCCTATCCAACACACAGACATTTGGCAATTTTATAAAAAGGCTGAGGCAAGTTTTTGGACAGCAGAAGAGATTGACCTGGGTCAGGATATGGTTGATTGGAAAAGTTTAAACGATGGAGAAAGACATTTTATATCTCATGTATTAGCATTTTTTGCGGCGAGTGATGGAATTGTAAACGAAAACCTAGCAGAACATTTTGTGGCAGAAGTCCAATATACAGAGGCCAAGTTTTTCTACGGATTTCAAATTGCGATGGAGAACATCCACTCGGAAACCTACAGTCTTTTAATTGATACATATATTAAAGACGGTGCTGAGAGGGATAAATTACTAAATGCAATAGAACATATAGATTGTGTTAAGAAGAAAGCTGATTGGGCCCTTAGATGGATTGATAATGGTTCCTTCCAGGAAAGGCTGATTGCTTTTGCTGCTGTTGAAGGGATTTTCTTCTCTGGCTCATTTTGCTCTATTTTTTGGTTAAAGAAAAGAGGATTGATGCCTGGGCTTACTTTCTCAAATGAGTTGATTTCAAGAGACGAAGGTTTGCATTGTGATTTTGCCTGCCATCTATATACCAAACATGTGGTTAATCCATTACCAAAAGAAACTGTTAGAGAGATTATAATTGATGCAGTGACAATTGAAAAGGAATTTGTAACCGACGCTTTGCCTGTTAGGCTAATAGGAATGAATGCCGATTTAATGTGTCAATATATTGAATTTGTAGCTGATAGATTATTAGTGGAATTAGATTGTGAAAAGGTATGGAACAGTACCAATCCCTTTGATTTCATGGATATGATTTCACTTCAAGGTAAAACCAACTTCTTTGAAAAAAGAGTAGGCGACTATCAAAAAGCTGGAGTTATGAAATCAACTGAAGCGACAGATTCATCTCCAAGATTCTCCATAGGAGAGGACTTTTAATTTTATCCCATAACCCACTTACCCTAAATCTCCAAAGTATATGTTAGTAATAAAAAGAGACGGAAGAAGAGAGTCAGTAAGATTTGACAAAATCACTGCTCGTATTGAAAATCTTTGCTATGGATTAGATCCCAAATTCATTCAGCCAATAGAAGTTGCTAAAAAAGTAATCGATGGTTTATACGATGGTGTCACAACAACCGAGCTAGATAATCTTGCTGCTGAGGTTTGTGCTTCCCTGACAGTTAAGCATCCTGACTACGCTGTTTTAGCAGCTAGAATTGCTATATCTAACCTTCACAAAACCACCAGTCAGTCCTTCTCAAATACGATGAAGAGACTATATACTTACATCAATCCTAAGACTGGAGCAAATGCGTCTTTGATTGATCCGGAAGTTTATGGTGTGATAAAGAAAAATGCTGCAAAATTTGATGCTGCAATTGACTATAAAAGAGATTTTGACTACGATTACTTTGGGTATAAAACTTTGGAGAGAAGTTACCTGATTCGACTTGATGGTAAAGTAGTGGAGAGACCTCAGCATATGCTAATGAGAGTAGCGGTTGGAATCCATAAGGGAGATATAGATTCAGTTTTGGAGACTTATAATCTGCTTTCTCAGAAATGGTTTACTCATGCTACTCCAACGCTCTTTAACGCAGGAACTCCGAAACCACAACTTTCTTCATGTTTCTTATTGACCATGAAGGATGATAGTATTGATGGAATTTATGACACATTAAAGCAATGCGCCAAGATTTCTCAGTCAGCTGGAGGTATTGGACTTTCTATACATCATGTTAGGGCCAAAGGATCGTATATCAAAGGGACGAATGGAGTTTCTAACGGAATAGTGCCTATGCTCAGGAATTTTGACATGACGGCTCGCTATGTGGATCAAGGTGGTGGAAAAAGAAAAGGAAGTTTTGCAATTTATCTTGAGCCTTGGCATGCAGATGTAAAAGACTTTTTGGAATTGAAGAGAAACCATGGTAAAGAGGAGATGAGAGCAAGAGATTTATTCTATGCTCTTTGGATCCCAGATTTATTCATGAAGCGGGTTGAGCAAAATGAAAATTGGTCCCTCTTTTGCCCAAATGAAGCTCCAGGATTATCCGAATGTCATGGTGAAGAGTTCGAAAGACTGTATGAAAAGTATGAGAGAGAAGGAAGAGCAAGAGAGACGATAAAAGCTCAGGAACTTTGGTTTGAGATATTAGAATCCCAGATCGAAACAGGTACACCATACATGCTTTATAAAGATGCTGCTAATGGAAAGTCAAATCAAAAAAATCTGGGCACAATTAAATCATCAAACCTCTGTACTGAAATAATAGAATACACTTCTCCAGATGAAGTTGCCGTTTGTAATCTGGCCTCATTGGCTCTACCAAAATTTGTGAGAATGGGCCCTGATGGTAAGTTATTCTTTGACCATCAAAAATTATATGAGATCACGAAAGTGGCAACGAGAAACTTAAATAAAGTTATTGATGTCAATTATTACCCTGTTGAAGAAGCAAGAAGATCAAACTTTAGACATAGACCAATAGGCTTAGGAGTTCAGGGATTGGCAGATGCTTTCATCATGTTAAGAATGCCATTTGAATCAGCAGAAGCAAAAGGATTAAATGAAGATATCTTCGAAACGATTTATTACGCTGCAGCTGAAACTTCCATGGAGCTTGCAATGCTTGAAGGAACCTATGAAACATATGAAGGCTCCCCTGCTTCTCAAGGTATTTTACAATTTGATATGTGGGGAGTGACTCCAAAATCAGGAAGGTGGGATTGGAATACATTAAAAGAAAAAATCAAAAAGAATGGTATGAGAAACTCTCTATTGGTTGCTCCTATGCCGACTGCTTCAACCTCCCAAATTCTTGGAAATAACGAATGCTTTGAGCCATATACCACAAATATCTACACAAGAAGGACTCTTTCCGGTGAATTCATAGTAGTGAATAAGCATTTAATGAAAGATTTGATCCGATTAGGTCTTTGGGATGATACTATGAGAAATAGATTGATTTCAACAAATGGATCTGTACAAACTCTTCCAGGAGTTCCTCAAAACATCAAGGATATTTATAAGACAGTTTGGGAAATTTCACAAAAGGTCGTGATTGACATGGCTGCAGACAGAGGGGCTTACATTTGTCAATCTCAAAGTATGAATGTCTTTTTACAAGATCCTAACTTTGGAAAGCTTACTTCTATGCATTTTTATGCATGGAAAAAAGGACTAAAAACCGGAATGTATTACCTGAGATCTCAAGCTGCTACAAGTGCTATTAAGTTCACATTGGACAAGAGTAATTTTGAGCCTAAAGTGGACAAAGCAATGCAGGAAGAGATGGATGCTAAATCACAAAAACAAGATGCTATTTCTTGTTCATTGGATGATCCTGATGGATGCGAAATGTGCGGTAGTTAAAAATTTAGAGTTCGTTAAATGGTAAAAGGCGTTTGATTCTATCAAACGCTTTTTTTTGCCTTAATTACTAAAAATAAACACATGAATAGTTCAGAAATAAACCAAAAGCTTAAACGCTTAAATGAAGAAACTCAAGCTAAATTTGGGATAATGTCCCCTCAACATATGGTGGAACATTTAACAATTACTGTTAAGCTTTCTAGCGGAAGAATTTCCTATCCTCCTTTCTCGCCCAATGAGAAACAATTAGCACAAAAAGAAACACTAATTTATACTGAAATAGAATTCCCAAAGGGCATTAAGGCACCTGGGTTAGGAGATAATCTTATGCCTCTTAAAAATAAAACGTTAGATCAGGCAAAGGAGCAACTGATTAATAGCTTAAATGCATATGAGGAATATTTCAAAGAAAATCCAGACGCTAGGACAATCCATCCCCGCTTTGGATTATTGACATTTAAAGAATGGGAACTATTCCATCCGAAGCATTTTAAACATCACTTTAGCCAGTTTAATATCTGGTAAGCAGATCATTGTTTAAAACGAAATAGGCAAAAAGGTTTGAACAACTAAAGGTCATTTTTATATAAATCTTCCAAATAAGTTAAACAAAAAAAAGCCAGCTGATGTAGCT
>NZ_JBCLWJ010000026.1:0-32675 GCF_039563885.1 Algoriphagus sp. SE2
GAATACCTTGTTGTAGGTAGTTCTTAACTTATTTCTCTATTAAAATATAATGCCTTTTCTATCCAAAAATCAAGGTCATCTTCTGCGTCAAAGCCTTCGGGTTCAACGAATAGAAATCCCCGCATTACTTTACCGGTAAAATCCATTTCGCGGCTTCCCTTTTTAAAAATTAATTGATCATGTGACGCTTTCCCAACACGCACCATCAATCTGTCATTTCCGTTTTTTTTATCAATGTCTAAACCAATGCACATTTTGTGATTTACCATAAAAATGAGGCCTCCCATCATTTTCTTTTCTTCAGTCACATTTACCTTGGATAATCGTTGCCTGACCCGATCAGCCAGATATTCACTGTAAGCCATAATTCATTTTCGTTTAAGGTTTTGTAATACCAGTATTAAACTAATGGGTAGGAGAGAAAATAATCCAAAGGCAATTTTCCCGGTTAAAAATATTATGATGGAGGATGCCCCAAAAGTAAAAGTCAAGATGGAGGCACCAATTTTTCTGGTTTTTGAAAAAATGAAAAGAATCGTCCCAATGAGCTGTATTAGACCAAATGCAATTAGCATCTTATCACTCATGCCCACTTTACTGAAAAACTCCATTTCTTCAGGCATGAGCGATATCTTAGCTGCTCCCGCACTCAATCCCAATATTGCTATCAGAGTTATCAATACTATTTTTATAATCTTCATTCTAATATTTCAATGATGGGTAAAATTTTTGAACTACCGATTTTAGCGAACTCATTGATCAATTTTTAATTGCTTTTCCTGTTTCAACATAGCTTTTAATGGATTGAAGTGCCTTTAACCGATTTTTTTTCTGATCCATTCTGATCATCGGATTCATGAACCATCCCAAAATATTAATGGGCCTATGAAAAAAAGTAAATATGAACTCGGTTTTATTTTTGTTGATTTCAAGCAGTTCCATTTTAGCACCTACATCACTCAGAATCTTACCCATACCGAAACTGTCCTCATTAATTTTGAAAGTAACGCTCTTATTTTCTATTTCTTCTGTCCTTACTTCATTATACCATCCTTGTCGCTTTTCAGAGAACTTCGCAAATACTTTTCTCTTCGACCCAATTCCTTCAACAGTTTGTTCAGGAAGCAGTTCTACTTCTATTTTTGTTACAGGTGGCCCCCACGATTCCATAGCTTTAGAATCCTGAATTAATGTCCACAATTTAGATATGGGAGCATCAATGATTATAGAATCAATTCCTTGAACGTTTGGTTCTTTCTCGAAATACCTCATGAAAGTACTATTTTGATTCTCTTCTGAACTCCTCAGCATCATAATATACTTTGATACTTTGAATTTTCCCTTCTTTCGTTTCATACCATTCACTCATGTCTAAGGTGATAGTTTTCCCTGTGGGCATTTCTACATCAATCTCCACTTGAGTGATTACGTAATTGTCAACCTCTACAGCTTTTTTCATTCTGTTGCCTCTTACCATAGACATAAAGCCTTCGTTTAATTCGATAAAAGCGTCTAGACCACTTACTTGTGCTGCTGGACCGGTAAAGGTGATCTCATCGGCAATAAATTCTTTCCAAGAATCTGTCCCAGAAGCCATTCCTCCTCCAAATCCGTCGTGTACAATTTGCATTGGTGATTTTTCCATCTTATTAAAATTTTGATTTATAATTTAACTTGTAAAAACGAAGCTAAATTACATATTAACTTTGAAAAAGCAAGTTAAAATGTAAAAATTTCCTAAATTTGAATTATGGAAGTGCGGTCACATTGCCCTATTAATTATACTTTAGAACACTTTGGAGACAGGTGGTCTTTTCTCATTATTCGAGATTTAATGTTTAAGGGTAAAAGGCATTACAACGAGTTTTTGGAAGCTGGAGAAAAAGTTTCAACAAGTGTATTGGGCGATAGGTTGAAAAAGCTTGAGGAAATGGGTATCATATCCAAAGGAGAGGATACCGTTAAGAAATCAAGAATTCGTTATAGTCTAACTCAAAAGGGAATTGATCTTCTCCCCATTTTATTGGAAATGATTATTTGGGGAGGGCTAAATGATGATTTGACAGAATCACCAAAGGAATTTATGGATCAAGCCATCAATCATAAAGAATCGCTGGTTAGTGAAATGAGGCAAAAACTGATAACTGAGCATTTATCAAATTATTAATTCCCGCAAGTAGAAAAAGCGAGGTAATGCCCCGCTTTTTTAAATAGGTGTGATCCTTGAAATACTAAGAAGAAATTTTGTCTTTAAAATTGACAACTTTCGGTTTTGCTTTTGAAGAGTCAATTTCAAATCCGTCTGACTTTAAAAGTTCCGATTGCAGTTCAACATCAGAAGCGACAAGTTCTCCTTTGCCATTTAATACTTTATAGGCACCTGAGTTTTTTTCCTCCATCATGTTTCTTAGCAGCTTCAAACTAGTTTTTGGACAAGCTGTCGTTACCCCTAGTTGATATGCTATTGATTCACGGAGCATTGGAATTGTAGTTAGTTTTCCTTTTGGAATTTTAGCCAGTTCATTCCTTAGGGTTTCCTCTGAGGGTAAAACCATATCTCCAATGCCCAAGTACTTTTCTAATCCTACAGGTATTTTTTGAATTTTGTCCATAACGCTATATTTTTTAATTGATTCCAAATTCTTTTCTAAACTCTTGTGCGTCATAGTGCACTTTAACCGACTTGATTTTACCGTCTTCAATTTCATAAAACTCAGCCATGTCCAGTGTTATAATATTACCTGTTGGAGTAGCGACTTTTATTTCTACCTCAGTAGCTACAAGCTTTTCATTTGCTACATAGCGTTTCAATTCAGCTCCACGAACCATACCAAAGAAATCTTCAGTGATTTTAATATATTCTGATTTTCCCGCTGCTTTTGCTGCAGGTCCGGTGAATGTTACTTCATCTGCAAGAAGACTTTTCCAAGTTTCATTTTGTTGTTGCATTGATTGAGCGTATGCTCCCCAAGTTTGTTCTGCATTTTTCATTTTCTTAGCTTTTTAAGTGTATAATTATCTCCCTTTTTTGTGGGCATCTATTACTTATACAATTCAGCAGAAATTTTTGAACGGGAAAACTGAAATTATTTTTATGAAGTTGCTTTTTCAACCCATGAAGGGATATTTTCTAGAAAAAAAGTATGCAGTTCACTTGACCCCTGTAGAGGATCCGTTTCTTTAACAAGTTTCATTCTTAGATCAAGAAGTTTATCCTGATCGCTTGTTGATGATAGTTTTAATTCTTTTGCTTTAATATGAGCATCCTGTTTTGGGTTGAATATTCCATTTAAGGCTGTGCATTGATTACAAATACCATTCTTATTAATAAGAGCGCATCTGTTATCAAATATTCTCTTAAGGTTTTTTCTGGCATCGGCAATGCCGTGTTTAACTTTCCCTTCGCTTAACCCGGTAATTTCAATGATTTCCTCTTGTTTAAACCCATATACATCCTTGAGTAAAAGACAGATTTGTTGGGTTAATTCTAGAGTTTTGGTAATACAGGTAAAACAGTAATTGAGATGTTCCTTCATCTCAAAACGTGCGTCAGGAGTTGAATTGAAAACTTTGCCAATTTCCTCCATCCTTTCAGGACTGTTTGAATGATACACTTGACAAACGGTTAAATCATTTTCACCCCATCGTTTCATTTTTACCAGGTAGTTCTTACCTGTATTTATAGCGATGGTGAATACCCATGTTTTTAAACTTGCTTTTTCGGGTTGATATGAATCAAGGTTGGACAATGCCTTGATGTATGTGTCCTGTGTCAGATCTTCTGCATCCTGTTTATTAGCTACAAGACGATATAGAAAAGAGGTTAATTCACCACTGAAACTAATAAATTCAGATTGAAATATTTCTTGTCTCATGATTCGTTTCTTTTTTATATTATTTACAACGATTTTCTAGTATGGCAAGTAGCGTGTAAATACAAGATTACCTTTCAGTTTAACTTTTAAGTTTTAATAAACCGAATCTTTCGGTTTAGCCTATTCTAGCTATTTGCTATACTAGATGTTGGGCATAGTATTTTATTTAGATTAGTTCTGTGGAACTGAAGCATGAATTTGAACAATTTTCCAGGCATTATTTCTTTTCTCTAGAACACCTGTAATTCTAATATCCTTCATTTGTACATTTTCATTATTAATAGTTAACGTCCAATCACTTACATCCGCAAACCAAGCCACATTGCTATTCTGACTTAGATAGACATTCATATTTTTAGAGTTGATTTTGGCTTTATCAAATGCCTCAAATTGAGTTATGTGATTATTTCTCCATTCTGTCCAACTATTGTGGATGTCGGATATGTTAGTACCGAAGCTTAGCATATTTTCATCATGAGCCATTATTTCTGACATTAGGTTTATATCCTTATTTTCAAAAGACTGATATAATCGGTTAACTGCTTCAGTCACATCTGATTTTTCAGTTTCCGAATCAACTTTAGGAGAACATGAAAGGAAAAGACACAAAATTGATAAGTTAATGAAAAGTAAAATTTTAGTTTTCATATTATTGATATTCGTTATGTGAATTATGCACTATTATGCCCAACTTCTTTATTTGCACCATAAAATGGCGTTAATCTCCTCTATTTTCGTAGCTAATCGCCACAGAAGCTTGTTGGGCTTAGTATTTTTTGTAATTACTTTTTTTATAGTTCTTTACCATTTTTCCAAAATCCTTTTCTTTTTTTCGTTTTTCTGCAACAGTTGATTCAAAATGCTCTTTTTCTCTTACCATTTTGATGAAGTTTTCGAATGACGATTTGTCAATTTCACCTTTTTCAACAGCTGATAAAACCGCGCAGTTAATTTCGGTAGTATGAGTACAATCTTTGAATTTACAGTCTTTGGACAGCTCAATAATTTTACTAAAGGTTATTTCTAATCCATCATTAGAATCTGCGATTCCAACTTCTCTCATTCCCGGATTGTCTATTAGAATCCCACCATTTTCAAGGACTATTAATTCACGATGACTAGTAACGTGTCGACCTTTATTTGTACTTGAACTTATCGTATTGGTTTTCATTAATTGCTTTTCCAATAAGTTGTTCAATAGGGTAGACTTTCCTACTCCTGATGAACCTAACAAACAATAGGTTTTGCTCTTTTCAAGAGTCTCTTCGAGTTTTTCAAACCCTTTTTTAGACGTGTTACTAATAGGGATTATCGGTACCTGTTTCGCCCTTTCTTGAACTTTACTAACCAGCTCTGATAATTCATTATCATTTATCAGATCAATTTTATTGAGTATAATAATTGGATTTACTTTGGACGTATTACAAATAGTTAAATATCGTTCGATCCTGTTTATGTTAAAATCTCTGTCGACAGCTTGTATAATGAAAGCATAATCAATATTTGTTGCTATGATTTGCTTTTCCCCATGTTTGCCCACGGCTTGCCTTTCAATAATTGTTTTTCTTGGGAAGACAGATTGAATCAGTGCTTTATTGTTGTCATATTCGGAGATAGCTACCCAGTCACCAACTGCAGGGAAATCAGACCTATTGTTTGCAGTGAAACGCAAGTTTCCGATTATTTCACTATCATATTCTTGCTCAGGAGTTTTTACAATATACCTTTCTTTATGTTCTGAGGTAACACGTCCAACACCAAAGGAATCAAGGTTATGGTTCTTTCTGTATTTTTCTAATTCTAAATTATATCCTAAATCCTCAAGTGTCATTTCTTTTCCTCAGTATTAAGCATAACGACCAGCTATGATATGTTCTACACTTTTAAAGTGGTCCGATATTTCATTTCAGAAGATACTGTTCATATTGAGCTGGTATGTTTGTCGATAACGCTTAGCATGTCAGTAATGCGTAGAGCTAGAGATGCACTACTTATATGCTTTGTTGGCGGTAGTTAATAATTGATTTAGCTCTTTAAGTTTTTTTAAGTTCTCTTCATATCCTTTTAGCTTCTGGGTTAAAAGAGCGTCATACCCAATGACAATATTTTCAAATTCAGGACTTTCTTGAAAATTATCATGGAGGGAAGAAAAATCGCTGAACCTTATATTCCTAAAGAAAAAAGGTGTTACATATTCATTTACGTAGTCAGATAGAATACTCTCTAGTTGAGACGTAGTTTGATAAGAATTATATGTATCTATTAATTTCTCTCTATATTCTAAATCACTAATTAGTTTAAATTCTCCTGATTCAGTAATGCTTTCCATTGTTACTAAAGATGGATGAAAGTCAGATAATGCCATCATACTGGCTGATAGGTTTTTAATTCTATCATCTTCATAATTTTTTGAAAGAAGAACTTGCTTTAAGGTATCAATATCATTTTTTGTTTTAAGTGCAAATTCTAAAGCTGAAGCAAGGGCTAATTCGTTATCGATATTTTCTTCATGGAAACTTTTCAAATAGTCTCTTTCCTGCGCATTTGTTTTATTAGATTCATTGAAATTATTAAGCTGGAAAGCTATTGTGATACCAATTATTACAATGAGAAGGTCAATTAGTTTTGATTTCCAATCAATGTCCAATTTCCATTTTAATTTTTTCATTCAATACTATATTTGGTACGTATTATTGCCTGCGGCATTCCTTGTATGGTATTATTTTACTTTCCAGTAAGGCGCGCCACACTATACCTATTGTAGGCGTGTCGTTTTCAATTTAATAAACTTTTTCAAGTAGTATGTCTTGACCATTTCAATACAAAAGAATTAATTATGACTAAAATTATAAGTTCAATGATATTGAATATGAAGAAGAAAATTTCCCATTTATTCCCAAAACTGGATGTAAAAAATAGAACTGAAATAATAGCATATTAGAATAATAAGAATATTAAATCATTTATTTAATTGATTTAGGCCATTTCCAGGCATTCCAAACGATAATCGCGGTTATAATACTCTCGAGAAATGCATAAATCACATAGAATAAGTGCCAATCATGTGTTGAATAAATGCCTATTGCGACCATCATTAAAGTAAATATGGAGCCAAAAACAATATTCAATATTCTATTTAAAGTAGGTTTGAGTAAAATTGATCCCGCTACCATTATTGAAGGAATTGCCATAACGATGGATGCAATTAGCAGTTTAATTGGGCTATCTAAATTGTTGTTCCCTGAAATGAGGCTTTCTACTTTATCAGGGGTGTATAATTGAAAATAATCACCATATATGTAGAAGAATAAAGCAGAAGTCCATAACGCTGCAAGCTTGATTTTTATATTGATTTTTGGATTTTCTAACATACTATTTGAGTTAAGTTATTGAATCATTTCTATTTTTTCAGTTTTGGATTTTTTTTTGGAAAAGGATTAAGACCTAATGTATACTATTTAAATAGTAGATCATTTTATTTTAGGTATATCCTTTAAATATCTAATGCGCTAAGAAATGCATAGTAACGGTTGGTATTTGAGGTGTAACCAGCTTTTGCTGTGCATAAACTTCATGTAAAATGTCATGGCCAGCTTTTTTTAATTAGTCAAAATTGAAAAAATAAATCAAAGGTATTTGGCTATTTTACCACTCTGAAAATTTATTATCATACTTTGGGAATGAACAAATTTCAACAAATCATTTAATCCAATTATTAAAATTGAATATCTGAATTCAATCCGATTCTTTCTTCATAATCGATTTACTTTTAGAAACAACCAATAAGGCAATTCCTGAAATTATAGCTATAAAACCACCTAAAGAACTTGAATAACCTTCTTAATTTGTAAAATGCTCAAACAACATATAAGCTCCCAAAAAATAGCTATCAGTGACATAATTTGTAATATTCTGGATTTAGACATTTGATATTGTTTTTTAAGATGCACGCCAACATGTTTTTTAGCTCCCTTTTAGTTTCTCTCCTTTCCCAGATAATTCTACAAGCTGATTAATTCTGTTACTTCTTGTTTTTTCTGTCTTTGCTAATTTCAACCATCTCAAAACGAATCTTTTACTTGAGTCATTAATTGCATGAAAAAAGTCTAGCGCTTCTTTATTTTTGGAAAGAGCATTCAATAAATCTTTAGGTACAATCAAATTATCAACATCATCCATAAAATCCCATAGTCCGCTAGCTTTTGATTCTTCTATGGATTTAAATCCGGAAACATGCATTTTTCCATCTTTAATAAGTTTTACTGCACGTTCTTTATAGGTTTTGGCCCAATGCTCTACTTTTCTCGGTGAAATTAATTGCATTGTTTTATTGTCATCAAGCTTTCTCCTAATCCCATCTATCCAACCGAAACAAATTAATTCATCTAGAACATCCCATCTCGAAACGTATTTATCTGCTTCACTTTTTTTAAAGGTGACCAACCAAAAACTTTTGGAACTCTTATAATTCTGAAGTAACCAATTTCTTAATTCTTTGGAGGAGGTTATTTCAACTTTTTCAAATTTTTCAGTTTCTATCATTTTTCAAACGAGCCTAATGGACAAGTATATGAAAAGCAGGGGTTTTTTTGAGCTGTACCAAATTCACCTTTCTCTTTGTGATGTGTTTATTTAATAATTGCTCTTGCTATGTCAGGACTTTTACCAGTATTACTTATGGTTCCCATAATATAATCCGGTTCTTAAGTACAAAACCAAGAAGAACATATCTCAAAATACCAGATCATCCGTTTCTATGAAGCCTAAAAGTTCAGTTCTTGGATCTATCGTGAGCAAAAGACTGAAGGATATGAATGTCCGATAATCAATCCGTCCGATCTTCTCTCTACTGACAAAGAAAAATGCTTGAAAATGAAGGCTTGGTTATTTAGGAAAGCGCCTTTGTTCGGCTTTCGTTATTTTTTTAATTCTTGCTCAATTAGTTCTACAATTTCTAAATTATTTATTCTAATAACCTTTAGTTCTTCCATATAAATGTACGCGTAGTAAATCATTTGTTGGTTATAATTTTCAAATAGTGGATCATTAAATAATCCAACGAAATTAGATAGGTGCTTGCTTCCGTTCCTACTGGGTGATTTTTCACCTAATTCTCTTGCTTGGACATAGCTATTTATCAATCGAACATAAGGGTCTGTACCGTAACTTCTAAGAAGTTCAACTTCTTCATAAGAATCAATAACCAAGTCCTCCCAACTAAATAATAATTTTGTTAACCGCTCACCATTAATTAAATGAATATCTCCTGACGATATAGCAGAACGCAAGGCCCCATTAATTGGACTAAAACTATATCCATATCCACCATGTCCCAAGTTTTCTTTAAACACTGTATTGTCTGTGACATAATTTATAGAATCAATGAGATTTCTTGATTTCATAAATTTCATAATACTTTCTTCTTGGTGGTAATATACAGTATCTAATCTGCTAAGATTCTCTTCAAAATCCGTCTTTAAGGCTAATAATACTTTCTGTTTTTGATTGGTGTTTACTATATCATTTCTCCATTCATTCAATTGAATGGCTAATAAAATTCCAATAACCACAAGGATTATCTCACCAAAAGCATACTTTAAATACTTTCCAGTTTTATTTTTTCCCAAAAGGTTATAGCGAATTTTTCTAAAGAAATTTATCATCAAAAGTTAGTTTTTCTAAGGAAAGAATATTAATTGAATTTGGGAATTCTGAAAATGAAGCACAACGTGTTCGTGTATGGCTTGTTAGGTTGGCGAGAACCGAGTTAATAAAAGAAACCGAACCAGAGGAAAATCCGTGAGTCCCGATAGCTATCGGGATTCATAAGTAGTCGAGGACAAGAAATTACTTATAGCAATTGATATCATCATTTGTTTTTAGTTCGTTGTGGTTTTTCTTTTCAAGAAAGATAGGATTAAAACAGCTAGAACAATTAATAATGTGACAAGAAAAGCAGCATATTCATTAATTGAACCGATGAACTCAGTTAAGGATACCATTTTATCTGCTCCTTCGATTATCTGACCTATGTAGCCATTAACAAAAAAAAGCACGCAAACTAAAAGCCATGGCCAACCCGACTTCCATTGGTTTAAAAATAGTACCAGTCCAAAAGCAACACTTATGTAAGTTGCAGTAATACCTGCAGTTTCAAAACGATAAAAAGTTTCCGGGCCTTCAATTTTATATTCTGGCACAAAGCTTATTAAGGTGAAAAAAAGAGCTATTCCGAAAAACAAGAGAGATGTACTCATCAGAAAGTGGCCGTGTAGGATTCTGTTCTTTCGAAAAAGGAATCCTAAAAAAATAAGCATAGCCACTTCTATTGCAGGAAATATATTCTGAATCACAAGCATATCAGCTTCACCACGGGCAGCTGATTTAGATGCTGAGTGTACAGATAGCAGCACCAAGGTTGCTATGAGTATCGGTCCTACAACAAAAATTGATTTACCTAATTTTCTGTGTGACGAATACTTTCCTAATTCTATATATACCAGTTGTATTAATAGTAGCCCTAGCCAAATGAAGGTTGTCAGGACATGTAAGTTTTGATAAAAAGTCGGGTTTGAATCAAGACCAAAATAGATATTCCAGAAACCAGCAATACTAACCAAGATTACTATTAACAGAAATGCACTATTGATATTGTTCCTTTTAATTCGCATGATATTCTAATCGGCTTCATTCAATAAATTTCCACTAACTTTTGAGTTTATGATGACTGCGGTTTTCGAAGTGTGTTCTTGTTCCATGTCATGAACGAAATTAAGAAAACTAAACTTCAGACGGCTCGTCACCAGCAGCTCTCATGAACTTTTTTTATGTACGCCAGTTCCTTAGTCCTTGCCTAATAGTTTCTCAACTTTTTCTAATGTTAATACAATCGGCTTATGCTATCTCACCAATTTCTCTTTTTTCACATGGAATACAATACTTGTCTTTTCCAAAGCTTTTTATCGTGAGAATTGCTTAATCATTTATTTCTATCAATGTAAGTTTGTCAATTGCTTTCATTCTCTTTTCAATGTTAAAAGCGATGTCCTATTGTCAAAAATATCGATTTGTATAAATACGCCTATATTTCAATCAATGATCGGCAATACTCTAATATAGGATTCATATATTTCTTCCATATCAATGACAATACAGAGACTATGGTGCAAGACGAACTAAGGCAGTAGGAAATTGTGAGTAAGTCTGGCCACAAGAACTGACTGCGAGGAAAGTGCTCGAATTGTGATGACAATTTCATTCTGTTTTTATGAATCTTCGGATTGCTTCAGTCATCAAATCCGGCTCTGTAAACATTGGAAGATGACCGGACTTTTCAAGTATTAGAAGCTTTTTATTATGAATAGTAATATCGTCCCTATTAATAATTTTTTCCGCATCATAATACGGCACATTTGTATCTAAACGGCCTGTCATGAAGAGTATTGGATTAGAAATTATTAGATTATCGCTAAAAGTTAGGCTGTCAAATTCAGCTTGGAAGTAAGGTGCATTGCGTGCCTCATTGCGAGCAGACCGAAACGGATTTCCCGGTGCAAACAATGCATAGTTCAACAAGTTTTTTATAGTTACAGGGTTTATAGGATATTTGCTTTCCTTTGCAATCTTTTTAAATCGAGTGTTTATCTTTTTTACAGTTTCAATACTATCCTTCTTGCAATCGTACATATCAGGTTGGCATGTAAACCCTGTTACGAGATAGTCATAGTTTTTAATATATCCTTCATCAACCCACTGCTCAAGAAATTCGATTGTAAGTTTCTTCTGATATTTGGCTTGCAACTTTCTATTAAACGCACCTGAAATCATAATAGCCCCATCTACATTCTGATCAAATTCTTTATTACTCAAGTACTGAAGAGCTATACTTCCTCCATAACTATAACCCACTAAATATATATTCGCCTTATCATTATCTTTTTTGATGGTTAAGATGATTCTATTTAAGTCAATTGCATGTTGCTGCAAATTAAACGTGGAAATATCAGGATCACCTTTAGCATTACCAGACCCTCGCTGATCATAGAAAACTATCTTATATTCTTTCTCAAGCTTTTTAAAAAAAGGAAACACATAATGATACATGATACCATCACCCGCAGGACCTCCGGCAATAATGATCAAATAATTATTTGAATCCGATTTTCCTTTTGTCATCACCGGCAAAAGTGCTCCATCTGATTCAAGATATTTAACTCGATTAGAACAACTTATCAGAATTAGGCAAATAGACACCCCGTAGAAACAGATATATAGAAAACGAGATGTAAAAAGCTGCATCAGTGGGTTAATATTCTTTTGTTTAGCTTATGTAAGTAACCGATTTTTATAATTACTGATTTTTTCATAATTATGGCGCACAACGGTCTAGAATAAGCGTCAGTAATAGATTTAAAGTTAATGTTTTTCGGTTAAGCACGGATGTTAGCAATTGCGAGTGGATTCGACTAGGTCCGAATCCACCCGCAATTGGGATTATACATTCTTGTGCTTTCGTTATTTATTTTTGATGGTTTCTATTAATCTAGTTGCTCTTTGCTTCAGTTCTAAAAAATTCTTGCGTTGTAACCAATCAAATCCAATTGAAGTTTCTAATTCTGCTCCAAACTGTTTATCATTATTTGCCAACTCTGCAAGCTTCTCCATTGTGACTTCAGTATAGACACCAATACCTAATCTCTCCTTTGATTCTATGATCCTCAGGTAGATAGCCATTTGATTCAATTGTTCGGACTCTTTTAAATCGTCTATTCGTGCATAATACTGTTGTATTTCCCTGGATAATGCCTTATCAACAATCGTATAGAACTCACCTGTATTTAAAAGTTCAGTGAAAGTTGCTCTATTCACGTCGAATGTTGGCGATATTGACAAATTGGCATTCGGATTATCAATACTATCCAATAAATATTCAAGATTTGATTTGTCATACCAAAGGATAGCTTCTGGCTTATTATTCCGTTTCATAATGTCATTAATAATGGCGATGCGCGTCTCAGCTCTCATTATAATTTCATCCATGGCATCAATTTCACTCTCAATATCACTTGTTAAACTAGTTAACCTGCTTTCAATTCTGTTTTGAGTTAATCTATCCTGATTCCAATTATTGATACCAAGGGCTAATAAAATTCCAATTACAACCAGTATTATCTCTCCAATCGCATATTTCAAATACCTGCCTGTCGGCCAGGCAATCTTTCCAGTTTTACCTTCTGAAAGTAAGTTTTGTCTAATTTTTCTGAAGAATTTGATCATTGATTTTTAGTTCGTGTATCCACCTTAACCCACTCCGTGATTCCACGACTATTGTGAAATATTTTTAACTTATTTTTTTGCGCATGATCAAAATAAAAAATAGTACGGGTCCATTCTCTTGCAAACCAGGGTTTTTCTGCATGCAAAGATAGTAAAGGCCCTTGAGTGATATTGTCATCTGTCTTGTAGTATAGGTCCTTGTCTTTAAGAAATACTTCAATGGTTTTACTGTTAAGTATATTTTTCTGGCCATAGCTTTGTGTATAGTGACCAATAAATTGTTCTGCATCTATTTCACTTGCTACGCTGGTTGTTCTTATTTCTTTAGGCAATGGTCTTGCCTTATCGCCCAACAATTCATCAATCATAATGTAGGTCTGCATAATCTCCTGATTGTAACCGGTGTATTCCCATACCATGGTAGATACAGACCCAAGCATTGAATTCATTTGATTTTTAAATTTTGGATGGTTCAGTATAAAATCAATTTGAGCTTCACTGCGCTCACTTTTATAATTATCTATGGCATACCAAGGTTGGTAATCGCTAAGGTAGTATTCGTATTGCCTGAAAATATCTTCAGAATTCTTGTTGTACGTGGTGAATGTTGCTTTTCTGTTGATGTGATTATAGTCTAAAATCCTTATAAGTTCATCATACCTATCTGGTACAATATCTAGGTTGGCCTTTAATTGCTCGTATCCACTACTTTGTATATGAAAGGTCATCCACCAATTGGTAACAAAACTTAGACTAAATGGACCACCTATTGGGGTAGCCCTAATGTCATCAGGAGTAAGACTATCGCTCATCATTCTGTCGTATATAGAGTCTTTTCTCATGTAGTTCCCTATCAAGTATTCGGAATTATGTATATCCTGCAAGAGGTCATTTTGTATTTTAACCAAAATAGAATCTATCTTTTGCTGTTGTGAATATTCCTGGTTCTTTGTATTTATCCATAAGGCAATCAAAATACCAATAACCACCAAAACAATTTCCCCAATGGCATATAGTATGTATTTGCTGAATTTGTTTTCAGTTAATAGTTTTTGACGAATTTTTCTAAAGAATTTTATCATGTATTATTGGTTGGTTCTATTAAAGCACAATGGTCTTAATGAAAACAGTTTTAATGACGTTTATTTTTTGTTAGGCATTGTTTACGATATCCAACATCAATATTTAGTTCTTTAATTGGTCTTTAAAGAAAAATGCTGCTTTATCCATAGTCCATCCAAACCATTCTTTATAAAACCAAAATGGATGAGGAGCATCTGGAATTAATATGAGTTCAGAATACACACCAAGTTTGCCTAATTTCTCAACGGCTATCAATGATTGTACATATGGTACATCATTGTCATTAGAGCTATGAATTAATAACATAGGAGGCGAATCTTTATCGAAATATGAAATGGGCGATGCGGACTGCCATAAAGCTTCATTTGATACATATGGTTTACCCAGCCATTTAATGGCTAATTCATTTTCTGAAAATGTTGTAAGATCAATAGATGGTGCTAATCCAACTACTGCCTGAACCTTAAAATCTTCCTTATCGTTGGTTGGATTCAGCGAATTTACATTACTTGAAACTCCAAGTAATACAGCTAAGTGCGCTCCCGAAGATCCTCCAATTGCTCCAATAGAAGACTTTTTAAAATTATATTTTTCAGCGTTGAGTTTAACCCATCTGACTGCTGACTTAGTATCCAGAACTGCAGCAGGAAATGTAGATTCATCAGATGCTCGGTACTCAATGCAAACTGTGGCAAATCCTCGCAAAGCCAATGCTGCAGCTATAAATCCTACACCTTCTTTATCTCCCATTGTCCAGCCGCCTCCTCGGATTACTATTATTGTCGCCAATTTTTCGTCCCCTGAATTACTCGGTCGATATATATCAAGAAGTAATTCGCGATCCTGATAATTGACATAGGCAATATCCGTTTGAACCTCTACACCATCCGGTATAGCTCGTGAAATTCGGGTTCGTTCCTGAGCTAAGGTCTTGGTCTGGTAAATGAATAAGGATATAAAAATTGGTAATAGGAAATTCGTTCTGTTCATTCAGTAACTATGTCTAAAAGAATTATGCCTAATGCTCAGGTTAAAAGTAGGTGAGCATTAAAATCCGATTCACTGTACGCTATAATTAAAGTTAATCATTTTCAATTTAGTACTTTACGTTAGCTTACTTTAAGCCTATGTTGGTGGTCGTTTTCATTCAGTGAGTATTTTTTGAATTACGCTATTTTGATCACTATTTTTCTGAAGGAACTTATCATTATATAACTACAGCTTACTCAACCTATGTTACACCACTAAATCTCACCAGTTGGTTCAGTCGGATAAAAGTCTCTAAGGTATTCCCCAATGGGTGCTAGTCCTTCATTTATCCAGGCAACCATTTCTCCATTTACTTGCGGTAGCAAGGATACTTCCACGATAAGCATTACAACGAGTCCTACCCAGTACACAGGATGCACATTTTTGTGTGTAATTTTGTCATAAATAATTCCAATTATGATGAATAAACTGCAACCCAGCACACCGACAGGTAATGACATAGGGTGGAATCCACTCAGGTGAAAAATTAAGCGAAAGAAACCGGCTCCTAGTCCAATTGAACTTGCAACAATAATCAACCGCTTATGGGATTGAAGGCGGTTCTTAATGGCCATGTACATGCCAGCAGAATAGAAGGTAACGAACAGTACCAGATTAGAAAGTACCAAAGGTCCATATAGCAACCAGATTCGTGGTCCCCCGTTGCGCATGGCTTCTTCTACCCTTACGGAAAGTACTAAAATTCCTGTCAGGGTCATCAACAAAACTAAAATGACACTGAATCGCCCCAATATCATGTGGAGTACATTTTTTCTCCTCGCAATCAATATTGCCTGAATAGGGAACAATAGGTACCAAAGGAAAAAAGACCAACCATGCAGATGCAAGACCATTCCGGATGATGGATACGAAGCACGAATAATAGGCCCGAAATAAGTGAAAGAGAAACCAGTAAATCCAATTGCACTTATCAATATGGTGAGTGCCGAATAAAAGAGATTATCTCGTTTACTATGCTTTCTTTCAATTTTCATTTTCAACGATCAAATATTAGTTGTCAAAATTATCTTTATGGGTTAACTGCCTTCTTCCAGTACGTCATTGTTAACTTAGCTGAGTTTTAAATTACCGCTAACTCCCAGATGTGGCACGTGCCCCAAGGTTTTCAAATATCGGTATTAATTCTTTGTTGCGTTTCACTGTCAGATTACTCAGGTGAGGCATGTGACATATCATTTGTCAGAGGCTTTTAATTTCGCCCGTCTCTTGGAGGCCTTTGCTTTTTTTGCATCTCTTTGAATTTCACCAGTTGTTCTTCTGTGAGAGTTGCTTCTAATTCTTTTCCCATTTTTTGTCTGGTAGCTTGTGCTTTTGAGCGGTCCTTTAAATCAGCTTCATACTTTTTATGTATCTCCGTCCATTGCTGCACTTGCTGCTCTGTCAAACTCAATACTTCCGTAGCTTTCTTAATTATTTCTCCAGAAGATGGAGGAGTTGGTCGCTGACCACCGCCCTGTCCTTGCGCCCATGAAAGTGATGCTATCATTAGAACTGCAGATAAGAATATTAACTTTTTCATAATTGTTTTTATTTAAATTTCTGATTTTAATGTATTAATGTCTGCGATCAACTGATTGACAGAGGTTTTATTTAGTCCGTTGTAGATGCCTCGTATATATCTATTCTGATCGATTAGAATAAAGTTTTCTGAATGAATAAAGTCATCAGGATCTTTTTCTAAACCCAGATCTTCCTCCACGAAATACTGGTTTCTGCCCAGATCGTAAATCTGAGCACGGTCACCTGTTAAAAGATACCATTTGCTGTCCACTACTCCCTTAGCATCAGCATATTCCCTGAGAATTGTTACATTATCAAATTCTGGAGTGACCGAATGTGAGAGAATGAGAAGTTCATCATCGTTGATAAATTCCTCTTGAATGATGGACATATTGCTAGTCATTTTAGGGCAAATACCCGGACAAGAGGTAAAGAAAAAATCAACTACATAAATTTTCCCCTCCACATCTTTTTGGGTAACAGTTTTACCTTGTTGATTCTGTAAATTGAAAGGAGGGATTTTGTGAAAATCAACGGGTACATCTGCTTGTGATCCGAACCATTTTGGTGTAAAAGTGGCTTCGTTATAGTAGGGTAGTACATCCACCCTGCTGGTTTTCTTAAGTTTAGTGTCACATCCTATCAAAACTGTAAGGAAACCTGTGATTAAAATTAGTTTATTCATTTGCTTAGTATCTAAAGAATGCTTGTCGGAGAACCCATAAAATCTCCACCAAATAGGACGATGAGATCCCCCAAGTAATATTCATTTATAATGTGGTAATGATAGAACTCCCTGCCCTCGCTGTGTTGCGTGGCTCCCAAGTGCCCACCTGATACGTCTAAATCGCTTGGGTAGGAGCCATCCATCTCTTTACGGCCATAAATCAAAAAACCATCAGCCATGATCCCTACCAATTTTTCATCATCATGTGAAAGCATAGTGTTTTCTGGGACATCTGATGACTCTACGTGATAGTGATACCCGGAAGGGCCGACGTGACCTCCTGCATAGTCAAACGTTTCTGCAATCTTTTCTTCCAATGGTCTGTTGGGGCCTTCGGAATCATTGAAAATAGGCACACCTGTTACAGAGATACCAACAGGTCCAAGACTTGTAGCCGTGCTCCGTATTGCCAAACCAGGTGCAGCAAGAACAGTAAGTGTCAAACTTCGGTCTCGATGACTACCTATTCGTCCCGGTGTTTGAGCTATTGCAATAAGTGGTTTCATGTATAGCGAATCTGTTTCTTGCCAATATGGTGTAGTGTGATTAGGGAAACCTGTTGATTCAATCGTAATAAAGTCACCATCGAATGAAATAGTTACTGAATTGGCATTAAACTCCTCAAAAGCAGACAAAGGAGTTGCTTCTCCGGAGGCAGTGGGAACAGATTCATATTGCATCCTACCACCTTCTGGTCGTTCACCTCCTCTTTCAGGTGGTCTTCTTTCACCAACGCTTTGCTCCTCATCTTTTTCTTGATGCCCATTTTTCCCTAATCCGCTGCAGGCGCTAACCAACAATACTACAAAGACCATCAATATTGCCTTTTTGAAAATCCTATTTTTTGCCATGGTATAATTTTTTTATGTTTAGCAACATCCAGAAATAAAGATGTTACTCAATCAGTTTGATCTCCTCATCCTCCAGTGAGTAACACAGAGTTGATTTTTTCAGCCCAAAAATTCTCCCATTTCTGGCTTCATAGTTGGCATATAGGTCACCATTTGTTCTAAAAGCTTGTTGCAGTCCTTCCTCTTTTCCCATATTAAGGTGTAGTACCTTAAATAGCTCACCAGTCGGATACCATTTCTTTTGTTCCCCATGGGCCTTACCGTTTTGAAAAGTATAGTGTGCAATTAAGATGTGTGCTGAGTCTTGCGACCATACTTTCTTGTCTCCATGCAATTTCCCCTCATGGTAGCTTGAAATGTTTTTATAATGGCCATCCTCATACCATTGTATAGTTTCGTTTTGTTTTTTTCCGTTTGCGATACCAATCTTCTCTTTCAAACTATTGTCGGGGTAGTAACTTACCGCAGATCCAGAAAAAGGTAGTCCGTTCTGAAGCCAAAGAGATGTTTTATGATCGTATGTCAAATCGGACTTTGCGGCAATAATTTCAGGCACTATCAATTCAATTGTACCATCAGTTCTTTGAGAATGATTTTTTTGCTTTTCAGCACAACATGTCAGTAGAAAAACCCCCAGTATTAGGGGCCCAAAAGTCGTTTTTTTCATGAGATAAAGATTTTAGCATTCTTGATAGGACTAAAAAATCAATCATCTTACATTTTTATAAAATGTAAGATGATCCTGATTAGTACATGATCCACACTACATGATGCTGCTCGGAGTGCCTTGCAAATTGCCACCAAACAATATTATGTAGGAGTTTATATAGTATTCGTTAATGATATGATAATGGTAAAATTCTGCTCCATCACTGTGTTGTGTTGACGAGGTGTGCCCTCCGGATACATCTAAGTCAGATGGATGGTCAGCTAAAGAATTACATTTTCTTCCATAGATTAAAAATCCGTCTGCCATGATCCCAACCAACTTTTCATCATCAAATGATAGTGTCGTATTTTCTGGCACATCAGCAGCTTCAAGGTGATAATGATAACCCCCAGGACCATTATGAGCACCTGCATAGTCAAGACCAGTGGCTGTAGGTAAATCAAAAGGCCTATTTGGACCTTCCTCGTCGTTAAATATTGGTGGTCCTGCTACTGAAATTCCAATAGGACCTAGACCCGTAGAAGAACTGGAGGACGCTATTTCTGGGTAAAGAGAAACTGTTACCGTATAACTGCGCTCAGCAATAAATCCAGGAGTAGTATGGTCTCCAAAGTTCTGCTCTATGTGCAAAGGATTCGTGTCATCCCAATACGGAGAGGTATGATTTGGCAAACCATTAGATTCGATGGTTACTTCATCACCGTCAAAAGAAACTGTAACACCATCAGAATTGAATTCGTCAAAAGCGGAGAGAGGTGTTGCTATTCCATTTGAGCTATCAATGTCATCCGGTAAATTATCATCTTTTTCACATGAGAAAAGTATACAAGAGACAAGCAAGATTGTTGCTCCTCCCAAAAGTAATTGACTATTAGAGTGATTCATTTTCATTGTCTAAATTTTAAAGTTCTTTGATTTAGACGGAGAATGCTCAACAATCCCTCGCTTGAAAAAAGGAATTTTTTGGAAAGTATGGATTTCAGGATAGTAAACATGACAATCACTCCCTGAGCGAAAATGACATTTGTCGACTAAATGAACTCTTGATTCATTAGCAAGAATGCCTTACACCTAAGTGAAATTGGTAGGAGTGGCTTAAACCATGAAAGTACCCTAAGAGAAGGAGTTCAGTGGTTCATGATAATCTCAGTTTTAGGAATGTTTTTGCTATGACAAGAAAAAATCGATTATTCTACGGTCATCGTTCAATTGGCGGAAGCCTGTCATTGCCCCGATTCGGTGGTGGAGGCGTGTTTGACTGACGTATCAATACCTGCAACATATCTTCAATCACTAATTCAAAATTCTTTTTTTGGGACGAGTCTAAGAGATTTTTTAATTCACTAAAATGCGAATAGGTGACTTCAAGTTTTTGTTTTTCAAGGTTCAAAATATTATCCCGTATTTCGCTAGATTCCGCATCATCCATCAATGTCTCAAAATAAGATTTAACTAAGGATGATTGTTTTCCTTCGAGGGTTTTCATCTGTTCTCTGTGCTCTTTGGCCAATTCTTCATACTTAGTTCGCTGGCCAGGGGTCAACATCAATTCTTCACTTATTCTCTGAAACAGCTCACTTTGAGGGCGTTCTTTTTTTAGAGGTAATGTCGGTTTGGCTACAAGCAAATACGCAAGAAAAGCGTTGAGGACTACCATGACCACAAGGCCTATTTTAAGCATTTTGTTAGTTGTCATCTGCATAGATATTGTAGTCAGAAATTATTTCCTCGTAAATGTTATCATTTGTTGAGATTTCTTGTCTTGTTGAGGTCAACATAAAGATATTGCTCGCAACAATCAATGCTATGGAAGCTGCTATCGCCACCCATTGTCTGTTTGGGCGAGTTCTTTCTTGCTCATCGTGGATACGGTTGAGGATTTTGTCAAATGTATCATGAGGCGGTTTTGCCCTCGATTTAGGATTAACGCTTTCGATAACTTTGTCTTTCCAGTCTTTCATCTGAAATTAATTTTACGTTTATGAACCCCATAAGGCGGGATAACCTCGTCACTTTTATTTCTTTGTATAATAAATCTCGTCATACTCGGATTATTCCTTTTGACGTTTTTTAACATTATTTCCCTCGCTCGGGAAACATTTTTTCTAATTCTTTTTTCAAGTTGTTTTTGGCGCGCTTCAACAATGATTCTACTGCTTTCCGCGAGATTTGCATTATTTCAGCCACTTCCTTTTGCCCTAACCCTTCTATCTGAGTCAGGATAAAGATAGTTCTTTGATTTTCCGGAATTGTGTCTATCACCTGAAAAAGAAGCCTGGCATCCTCCTTTTGCTCCATCTTGATTCCGGGATGGATAAAATCGGTCTGTTCGATTGCCAATTCACCCGAATCCTTTTTGTACAATGAGGTAAATAACCCAAAACGCTTTTGACTGTTCTTTTTTCTCAAAAAATCGAGGCTTTTATTCACTGCGATTCGATAAATCCAAGTGCTGACTGATGCGTCTTTTCGAAAAGTGCTTGCGGAATTGTAGATGGTCACAAATATATCTTGCAGAAGTTCCTCAGCATCTTCTCGGTTCTTTGTATAACTTAAAACCGTATTGAAAACTTTTGTTGAGTAGGAATCATAAAGTTTTTTCAGAGCAGTTTCACTTCCCTGGGTTATTTCTTTAATCCATAGGTTTTCATCTTGCATATAATAAACCCGAAGGAGATATACTGACTAAAATTAAATTAAGTACTTGATTATAAAGTTGTTAAAAAAAAGCTTTCTTGGGTTCATTTTTGCCTTTTTTAAGCGTTTCAATTACACGCCTACATAGGAAATCAAATTGGAAAAGCTGAAATGGCTACCTTTCATCAGTCCTGCGATTTTACGTCCAAATCTGCCCAATTACCGCTAACACCCAGATATGGCACTTGCCGCTGGGCTTTCAAATATCGGTATTAATTCTTTGTTGCGTTTCACTGTCAGATAACTCAGGTGAGGCATGTGGTATATCGTTTGTTATGCGGCGTTCTAAAATCTGCCTGGTATTCCTCAACGCCTTGCAACAAGACCCCTTCAAACATCTACTTATCCGGCTCACCTAGGTGTCGGTCAAAGTATTCGATCATCTTGCCAAATAAGTAGCGATCGTAATATTGCTCACGGCTCCATCCATGCGTCGCCCCTGGTGCAAAAGCAAAATCGAAGTCCTTGCCCTGTTTGATCAGTTCTTCAGCTAACACAGCTATCGTCTTGAATGGCACCACATGGTCTTGCATGCCATGGATGAACAGGAGTTTGTCCTCCAAATTGCTGGCATATTTGAGGGCTTTTCTTTCGAAGATCTCTGGGTGTGTCTGTGGGGTACGAACAATCGCAACGTCGTCCGTGCCAAAGAACAGCGGGTCAACAGCCGCCGCTGCAGCAACACCGACCTGGAATAAGCCCGGCTTCATCAACAGCGAATATACGGAGAGTGTGCCGCCGTAACTGCTGCCCCAGATGCCGATGCGATCGGGGTCGACATAATCCAGTGACTCCATATAGGCAACCGCACTCGCATAATCCTCAATGTCCTGGTCGGCAAAGCCCAGTAGGAATTCTTCACGGAATGCACGGCCATAACCGTTGCTACCGCGTGAATCCACCTGCACGATAATATATCCCTTCTTGGCCAACAGATGCTGTACGAGGCTGTAGTTGCCGGCCCAGCGGTTTCTCGCAGTATTCGAATACACGGGCCCAAAGAGCACTGGATACTTCTTGCCGGGCTGCATGTTGGTAGGTTTCAGAATCCTGGCATGCAGCGTGTATTCATCTACAAGACTTGGAAAACTAACGTATTCCGCAGCTGCCCAGGTTCGCTCCGTAAAAGAGGGCAACGGCGACTGGGTTACTCGCGTAGCGTCACCACCCTCACTGCTAACCACGTAAAGTTCGGACGGTGATGTGTCGTTGCTGTGCATGAACACCAAATGTCGGCCATCCGGTGAGGGGTAGCCAACGTTCTGTCCAGAAAGATGTGTTACCTGCTCGGGATCGCCACCGGATATTTTCAGTCGATACACATGTTGTTCGTACGGATTAACGCCGTTTCCTTCATAAAACAGTGCATCACCAGCAATACTTGGGGTGGACAGCACATCGTAGGATGGATCTGTCAGGAGCTGCGGACGATCTCTAGACGGTGAGGCATCGATCGAATAAAGGCCGTAGCGATCACCCATATCGCTTAGGAAAACGACCTTCTCTCCATCCGGGTGCCAGGTAGATCCAAAGGATGTGTACATGCGGCTTTCTCGAACACCTCGCCAAATCTCACTCAGTTGGCTTTCTCCGGGTGCAACGACGAACAACTTGCGTTCAACCGCCGTGTCGGATGCGATATCCACCAGCAGCGCACCGTCCGGTGACCAATTGAAGTCGATAACCTGATTGGCCTGCGGGTCTGGCAAATCGAGGTATGTGATGTTACCGCTTTCTACATCGAGCAGCGCAACTCTACGAATCTCGTTTGGATCGCCCGGGTAACTTCGGCGTACCTCGTTGGGATTGGTTTCGGCAGCGAGGTAATCTGGGAAAGGTACTTTTCTCATCTCGCGTCGGTCAACAACGTGAATCGCGATTGTCTTGCCATCCGGCGACCACTTGTAAGTTGGCCCACTCCAGATGCCTGGACCAATTTCACGTTCCGGTCGGCTGTAGCGCCCCTTCGGTAAGCTCGAGAGAGGGACGATGCCGATCTTGGTGAGCTGGCGATTTTGTTTGGAAGTGAAGTCAGCAAGCCACAAGTCACCGTTCCGTATATACGCTGCTTGCTTGCCGTTTGGCGATATTGACAGGTTACTTGCATCTGCCTGGACGGGCATTAGCTGGAGGTCGATTCCTTGGCTCAGCGATGTCTGCCATAGGTTGTTACCTCGTAGGCTGACGATTGTGTTCGCGTCGGTCCAGACAATATCGCGTACGGATGCGGATGTCGTATTGGAACTGAGGCTCACTTCCTTCCCATCGCTTGTGGATACCCAGAGGCTACGCCCAGGATTTCCTGGTTCACTCCATGAAAAGGCGAAGTGCTCACTGTTCGGTGCCCACACAGGCTGGGACGGAGTTGTTCCTGTCAGTTTTGGCGTTGCGAACAAGTCATCAAGCGTGAGCTCAGCTTCCTGTGCTGTGACTGTTGCTGAAATCGCCATTAGTAAGCCTACCACTACCCATGTTTGCCAAAAAGAGATCTGTTTCATGTGTTTAAATTTGTCTTTAAGCAGTCAAAACTTGTCCCGAACACGATTCGGGATGGAATACTCTCCTGCGGCAGTTAGGTCGCACGTTTTCCCCGATCCATCGGGGCATCCCAGTGTGTGTCGCTTCCGTCGTGCTCGATTTCATGTTTTTGCTTTAGTAAGGTCTAGTAAAATAATCTAATATTGCTCAAATAGCGCTCTCGTCATTGAAGTATACGATTTCTGAAGGTCTTCCAAGTCTGATTTTTTGGTTTTCTCATCACCTCTTTCTGGAGCATAAGGGTCTATTATATGAAGCGTAGCGGTGTTTAGCCACTATGATTTCATACACATTATTGTGCTTATTTTATTTTTTTAAACTTGATAGTTCTATTTGAAACAAAAAGGGTAATTCCAGAAACAACATTGGCTTCATCTCGCTCAAATTTCAACTTTAATTTGTCCCCTTGGTCATAGAGTAAAATCAAAGATTCAAATTCATCTGGTGCAATCATGTAGTATGATCTATTAGTTTTAAGAAGAGAACTGTATGCCATGATATAGTTGTTCTCAATAGTGATGCTCAGGAAGTCATTGTCTTGAAGTTTTTCGTTAATAAGTTTTTGATAGGTACCTAAATACTCTTCCAATTGTTGCGGAGGTGTATATTTTCCATGGTGTTTATCAATGCTGACAGATAATTTTTTCATATTTTCTATCACTTTCTTATACCTTTTTAATACGTATTCTCGCCTTTTTTTTACCGATTGTAAATAACCGATCAGTTCTTTTTGATTATGGACGTCTAATAATGGTTTGGTGGCACTGATTATCTGTCCATTATCGTCGAATTCCATAAAGGGGTACAACTTTTTAATTAACCCACTATAGTTTGTGAAGGCAAGTTCTTCAGCCTGTTTAGCTGTGTTATTTTCAATAATGGTATAATAATAATCATAGAGTTCAACAATTTGAAAGCGCAAAGAGTCATTGGAAATGGTTTTTAAACCACTTGACTTTAAGGACTCGTACCCTGACTTATTTATAACTGGAGAATAATCTCCAAAAAGCGAAGGGTAGTAAAAGTTAAGAGAATCCAGACTCACTTCGTTTTTAGAAATGTAATTGATAAAATATTCTCCAGCATTGATAGCCTTTTTATTGCTATAAACATTTCCTTCAAAATCACTTAGATCCCTCCAAATTCCATTTCTTATTTCAGATAATATTTTTTGTTCTGAAATCTTGTTATTCTTTGCATCATTCCAATTATTTACTTGTAAAGCCAGCAAAATACCAATCATGACAAGTGCTATTTCTCCAATAGCGTATAGTATATACTTGCCAAACTTATTTTCAGAAAGTAGTTTTTGTCTAATTTTTCTAAAGAATTTTATCATGTTTTATTTCTAGTCGTCAATTCTTTTATATAAAACCGATTCACTATCATTCCTTTGAAATAAGACCTTGGTATCAGAACCACCATCGGTGTTAAACTTAAATTTAGCATTCCAATTTATCACATGAAAATTGGAACTGTCTATTTGAACAAGCATATCTGTTCTTCCTGAGGGCAACTGAAGAATTAGATTTTCATTATTATAGCTGAAGTTGATAGTATTAAAATATGCATTATCGTTAGTGTAGGTGCCAATAAATTCTTTGAACAATTCTTTTTCTGGTATTAATTCACTAAAATTAAATTGAAACAACACCCTATTTAAATCATTGAGCAACTGTTTTTGGTGTATTACCCTGATTGTTTCCCATCTTGTTCTTTCAATAAGGTAAGCTAAAAATGTCTCATTTTTATAAAGTTTATCCACAGCCAATGATTTATCCTTAGCCGAATATTTTTTTTTATAACCAAGTGCTTGTCGTGTAGTTCTTTCACTTAAAGGAGGCAAGAAGTCTTTGGATGCAGACATCATTAAATTAAAAAGGTCATCAGCTTTTGACTCGTCTTCAAATCCAGCATTGTAACGTGAGGAAAAGTTAGCCAGGGCATTCAATAATTCCTGATTTTGAATAATAGATGTTTTGCCTGAACCTATTAGGGCATTGTAAGTTCCCATGACCGCTTCTACCTTATACCATGAGAATGCACCACGATTAATTTTAAATGCAATCGTGTCCGGATTTATTGTGTAATCTTTTGTTTCTATGGCATCGATTAGGTCACGACAATTTAAAATGACCTTTTCTTCTCTTTCTAAAGTTCGAAGTATTTTTGCTCTTGTTGCTATAAAATCTTTTTCGATGCCAGAAAGAATAACAACTTCCTCTTCTCTTTGTTTCCGCAATTCATTGCTATTGTTTATTTGCAAAGCCAATAAAATACCAATCATTACAAGGACGATTTCACCGATTGCATAAAGCAGATACTTGCTGAAATTATTTTCAGAGAGTAATTTTTCCCTAATTTTTCTAAAGAATTTTATCATTGGTTAGCGGTTTGTCCCGATAGCTATCGGGATGAAACAAACCGGTTTGAATATGGAACTTTTGGAATTTCAACGCTATTGGCTTTCAGCTCTTGCATATGTTTTTTATTATTACCAATCTAAGTATTAGCAACATTTGCAAATGCACTATATTTTTTGTTAGCCATTGTATTTATTCAATCTGACTATTGGGATTTGACTTGATTATTTTAATTATTTCTTCAGTTATTAATTTCTTTTCACTATCCAACATATTATGTCCACTTTTTTCTGCAATAATCCTTTTTCCATTTTCAGATAATTGAGAAATTTCTGTTTGTAAACCATCCCAATAGTTCTGCATTTTATTTTTAAGAACCTCATCAGAAATACCAAAAGAATCTTGTGAGCCTGCTGAAATTACAACTAGTGGAACTTTCCAAGATTTACTTGGGGGACTTGACTCTGATGTTTCATTCATTAAAAATTCTATTTCACCATATACGCCTCCACTTTTAATACCGTGATAAATAAGTGGATCTCCTGTCAATAGTCTTACAAATCCTACTTCACTTAAAAAACTTAGTAACCACTCAGGAGGAAAAAATGGAGGTTGCATATATTCCTTTAATTCTTTAGGAGCGTTTATTATTTGGTCAGGATGAGAGGGGTCGATTAAAATGACCCCTAGAATATCATCTTGGTGTTTTTCTATAAATGGTCGTAAATAGATTCCAGCAGCAGAATGACCAACTATCACATAAGGTTTTTTAAATCCTTCATTTATTAAAATAGTCTCTAAATCAGCACTTATGTTAATAGGTGTTTTAGTATTTACCCCACGTTCACTCCATAATAGTCCGGCTCTATCATATGATAATGTTGTTGAATATTCTGAAATCTTATTTGACAAATCATTCCATGCTCGATGATCCCCTGGAGCTCCGGACTCAAAAATCACAGTCGTATTTCCAACACCTTTGCTCTCGTAATACAACTGATGCCCTCCAACATCAACAAAACTGCCAATCCTTTCTTCAACAAATTCTTTTGTCTTGTATCGACTAATTTGTTCGTAAGTAAACCCTATCACTATCACTAGGCAAATTAATAACAAGAAGCCTTTTCCGATTATTTTTATCAATTTCTTTATTATCATAAATCAAGAATATTAAGGCTAACGGTCTCGTATAACTACTAATTTTAATTGCGGTTATACATTATTTGCATTTGTTTTGTTGATTTTAATCCCGAAGTATCCATTGATGATATAAAGGAACATAACCAGCAACATTGCTCTTTGGGCAGTTGATGATTCAATGAAATTCACAAATCCCGCGAGAAAGGACAGAAGGGCTAAAGTTGCTAAAATCAAAGCAGATACCCTTAACCAATTGCTTAAAATTCGAGCTTTCCAATGCAGGATTAAATATCCGGCTAAGCTGATCATCATTCCGAAATTCACCAATTGATGAGCTCCTTTGCCGATTAATGATCCAAACTCATATGGGGCATTTGGCGTGATTCCGATACTCAGTGGCATGGCCATGGCAAAAAATAGTTGACCAACGCCAATAATTATAAAGCCGGGATTTTTGAGGTATTTTGAAAATAAAAATGATGAAATGGATAATAAAGTTGTCATCATTAATTCCGCCTTCCACTGATAATCATATATCCTCCAGTTTTGTATGATGTACTTGTATCTTTCAGGGCCATCAGCTGGTGCATCCTTCAAAACAACCATGTAGAAAAAGCCAATGATCAACAAATAGAAAGAAGCAACAGTCCATAAAAGTTTAGCTGTTTTCATACAAGTAATTTAAAGTAGATGCCAATGGTTATTTAAGGAAGCGTAGCGAGGAACGTGCTATGATCTCATAGTTCCCATGATATAATCCGGTTCGTTTTAAGTACAGAACCAAAAAGAACATATCATGTACACCGAAGTTTCTCCTAAGTTATTCATTGGCATCGATGTGCACAAGTGCCAGCGGAGCGTTTCCATCTTTAGGGCCAACTGTCACCACAAAACCTTCAGTCAGGCACCTGATCCCAAGGCCCTGAAATCCTATTTGGATAAGTTTTTCCCAAAACATCAGATCATCTGTTGCTATGAAGCCTAAAAGTTCAGTTCTTGGGTCTATCGTGAGCAAAAGACTGAAGGATATGAATGTCCGATAATCAATCCGTCCGATCTTCTCACTACTGACAAAGAAAAATGCTAGAAAATGAAGGTTTGATTATTCATGGAAGCCATTGTTGTGCTTTCGTTATTTTTCAGGTTTTGAAAGCTCAATAATTCGGTCGATAGTGGTTTTGATCCGCTCTAATTCACTTATTTGACTTGATTCAATTTCAATTTGATGCAGTCCTAATATATTCTTTAAATTATCCTCTCTGCGATAGAATATTGTCTCGAACTGTAAGGTAGAAGGAAAGTTTATGTCAACGCGTTCATCATCAAAGTCAAGTTTCCACCCAAGAAATTGCGTCATTTCAGGAAATAGAATTTCATAGTTATCTTTTATCGCCATACCCTCTTCTTCCTGATAATCGGCTAGTATATCTTCCCATGAAACAAGAAGTCTTCTTAATTCTTTATTGGATATAAGCTCGAAGGAAGATGTATTCACGAGTGAACGAATCACGCCCTGGGATGGGTTGAAGGAAATCCCACGTCCCCAATCTTTCATCTTCTCTCTAAAAGTTTTAAAATTGATTGTTTTTGGGTCGATAGGAAATTGAGCAATTACGTATTGCGTACTCGCCATGGCCAACTTATGTCTGTCTACTACTTTCTCAAATTGAGCTTTATTTTCAACGAATTCATTTTGCAGCGCTTCAAGCAACAATTGTTCTTTCTGCATGGCAATACGTTGCTGATTCCAATTGTTGACCTGCAATGCTAGTAGGATACCTATCATGACAAGAATAATCTCACCAATGGCATATTTTAGGTATTTACTTGTTTTGTTTTCCATTAGCAAGTTTTGTCTATTTTTTCTAAAGAATTTTATCATTGGTTAGCGGTTGGTCCCGATAGCTATCGGGATGAAGCACCACGTTTTGGGTATTTGCGAAGGTAGGGAATATGAAATACGTCGGCTTGGATTTTGCACAATTGCTTGAAGTGGTACAAATGCATAACTACTTCCATCAACCCTGCTTTTGTAAATGCCTAGTTGTTGTGTGACGTTATTTATTTTTATCATTTTCTCTTTAATTCAAATGTAAGGTCGCTAATAACTACATCTAAAACCTCCAATAATTCTTCATTTGTAATTTTCGGATTGTTATTAATATCACGTATTCTATGCACATAGTTTCCAGGATAGCGTTTTACCAGCTCTTTTCTTACGGTTTGCATTGCGGGTCTTCGATGTCTATAAACTCCATCTACCTCAATTGCAGCATAATACAATGAACAGTAAAAACTAAAGTTTCTTGTTGCTATGTCATCATCACAATTCCTATCCGCTTTTAAATTTCTGGAATCTTTGGATAGGATAATTTCCTTTGCTTTTTTAAGTATCGAAATATCAGTATCAGAAACTGCAAAGTAAACTCCCATCCATTCTTGGTCATTTTCGTTTGCGTTTCTTATAACCATGGGCATTACCAAATTTTCTTCTATACAATTACCAATAAAAAGTGACTCACCTTGTTTGATTAACTTGCATTTTCGTTTAGGTTTTCCTTCCCAACCGAGTCTAATAATTCCTTTATTTCTATCGAATTCAAGTACTGGTAAATCGGTCGCAGTTTTTCCATATGGTGCCAATCTAACTTTTAATTCAGAACCGTTATCTATAAAGTAATACCTTCCCATTTTTATTATTCCGTCAGATTCTGTGTAGTAGCCATAACGTAGTGTAGGATTTGGGCCCTCTGTTACATCATATTTATCCCAAGACAAATCTTGAGCAATTGATTCTAAAGAAAATGCAAGTAGAATAATTAGCATTATTCTCTTATTAAATTCCATATTTTCTCTATGTGTTAAGTACTTATTAAATGATTCACAACGGTCTAGTATAAGCGGTCGTTTTAATGCCGCTTATACAGTGTTATAGGCATTTTTTTATATCAGTGATGCCTTGATTTTGCCTAAATGATGAAAACTGTGTCGAAGAGCATGATCCTCAATAAAAAACTGAGCAGTTAAAGGAGCGTCATGATACAATGACACTGGAGCAGACTTATCTAATTCCTCATCCGTAAATTCCCTTATTGCATTGGCAGCATTTTCACTATTGGTTCTAAGCAAATCCAATGTTTTCTGTCTGTCTGCTTGTTTGTATTCAATGGCATGTTCAGCATTCATCGTATCAATTGCTTCTTTAGTAACTTCTGTAATTGGGTTTCCTTTGCTAAGAATTTGCGCTAACTCAACTTCTATAGGATAGACGCTTGCTACATGATGAACAACAACACCGATGGTTCTACCATCTCCTAAAACAGGTGTGTTCCATTCTAAATCTGTTAACCCTTCTGCGAATTCGGCTAGTTTCATTGCCCCTAAAATTAGACGATCAGCGAGTGCATTAGCACGTTTGTTTGAATTAGTCATAGTATATTATTTAATTGGGTTTTATTGAAAAATTGAATACATCTGGTCGAGAATAGTGTCCCACGACATCGAACATACGTTTAGCTTCTACAATCGTGCTTAAGTCTATATCTGCATATAGAATACCTTCTTCGGCTTCTAAAGGCCCTGCAATAATTTGACCTTTTGGATTAATGATACAGCTATTTCCAGTATTGATCCATTCTCTACCTTCGGGATAAAGAGTTTTAAAATTATATTCTTTCGGGATATCGTCCATTCTGAGTGCCATGCATGTACTGATAACAAATAGGCCGCCTTCACGAGCAATGTGCTGCATTGATTGTAACCAGTTAGGACTTTTGTCCCAGGTTGGTGCTGCCAGAATCTGTGCACCTGTTTCATAAACGGCATTTCTTGCCAGCGGCATGTAATTTTCCCAGCAGATTAAACCGGCTACTTTACCTGCAGGAGTGTCGTAAGAATGAAACGTTGAGCCATCGCCTTGTGCCCAGATAAGACGTTCTCCACCAGTAGGTATTAGTTTACGGTGTTTGCCTGTTATTGCACCTACCTGATTAATGAAGAGAAGGCTATTAAATAAACTTGTACCACTTTTTTCCGAATTCCTCTCATGCATACCCATAACAACACTAACTCCTGCTTGTTTTGCAGCATGACACAGTTTTTTCGTTGAATCATCAGGAACAGAAATAGCATTATCAACTAATTTCACATACAATTCATTTAGCTCTGCTCCCTTACTGTTTGGAATTAACCATACCCAATCAGGATAACCTGAAATGAACGCTTCGGGGAATACGATCAGCTTAGCTTCCTTTTCTCCAGCTTCCAAAATTGCATTACATGCTTTTTCTATTGTTTTTTCTTTGTTCAGGAAAACTGGTGATAGTTGGGCTGATGCTATTTTAATAATATTAGACATAATTATTTTTTTTCATTTGCCTATACGGCCAGGCTAGCAGCTGTAGTTTTGGTTCGTGTGCTGGCCTGAGCGACTATTGCTGCTAGCCATTGTTGGCAATAGTATTTTTTACAATTATTTCATGCAATTTGTGAGAATCAGGTTTTGATATTTCTGATATGTCAATATGTATTTTATGTCCGTCTATTTTAGTAATCTCCAGTAAGTTCTCATTTAATTCAGTCCCTTTGATTTCATCAAATCGTATGGATTTACCTGGGAACGATTTTGTTCGGATAACGATTCCTTTTTTTGTTCCATTGGACAGTGTTTTTAAACCAAAATAGTCTACTGAAAAAGATCACTTGAATTAAAAATCCGATCGAACTCAGGTACTTATAAATGTTAGGATTTTCGAATTTGATTGGTTCAAAAGTTCCACTTAGAATCAATATTAGAGATAAAATCATTAATAAGATCCATCGCTTTTGGTTTCCTAAATTGTCAAAATGAAATCTGTTCATGTTTCTTGAATAGTTAGGTTCTTTCGGGCACATATTATTGCCAAC
>NZ_JBCLWJ010000027.1:0-32571 GCF_039563885.1 Algoriphagus sp. SE2
GAGATTATTAAGTGATTGTTCTAACTCGAGGGTTCGTGATTCAACTTCATTTTCAAGATCTCCATGTGCGGTAAAGAAACGTTTCATCTGATATATTGACATCCCAAGTGGCACTGATATTACCATTAGGAAAAGTAACGCCGACCTTAAGGTATCGTTATTAAGACCGAACACATTTCTAAATAATTGAGGCAGAAGGAAGAGAATTGGAATACTTATAAAGGGTATGGCTATGTATAGTAAATCTTTTCTTTTCAGTTTTTTGGCTTGAAGAATTGAGTCAATAATGCCTGCTAATATCAATAATACAAGAACAGCTGCACTTGCACGGCTTAGTGTGGAACTACCTTCTTCCTGAATTTGCCGAATAATTGAAAAAATCGGAGTTGAAAGGGGTAGAAAAAACCACAATCGACGGATTTTGATATTTAGTAGGCGGCCAATTGCAATAGGAAGTAAAGTAAGTGCAAGAATTACAAATTCACCGCCATAGCTGCCAATGATATGCATTAAAATCAAAGGGAGGAAGTCTTCAAAATTGCCTATCACAGAAAATGTGAATATCACAAAAAGTAGAAATGAAATAATAAATACCCAAAAATTGCCCTTTTCATTCTTGAACCGGATATGCATAAACAGATGTAGCAGCATTACCATCAGGAAAAATAAACTTAAGAGGGTGTTGAAAAAGAGTCCTTCTTTTTTCTCCGAATATAAAGATTCCAAACTCTCATAATCCTGCATGGTTAACTCAATATTCATTAAGGGGAAAGCGTCAGCCGCAAAAAACTTATAGATAGGATAGCTGTGAAAGGAATAGCGGATAGCGACCACATACTTTTCTCCTGGAAAAAATGTCACTATGGGGTAATTGCTCTTGCTATAATACGGAACTTGTTCTTCTTCAGGATTGGCTGAGGGAGTACCAATTTGACGCACAAGTTTCCCATTTACATATAATTCTGCAGCACCTGCAAGATCAAATTTAAGAATCCTAGGACCTACCTCAAGAGAGGAATCTACCTCGAATGTCCTTCGTAACCATCCAATACCTGCCCAAAGCGTATCGGCCGTTGCCAAAGGATTACTATACCAATCGGAGTCGTTAAGTTGAGGATCTGCCCAAATGGGATCATCGCCGGGTTTGTATTTCCAATCTTCTAAATTACCGAGCTCAATGGTATGAAATTCACCTCTTGCCAGGGAGTCGTGTAGGACAAAACTTGTAGGTACTGTATCTTTATATTGTCCAAACAACAATATAAACCCTATTAATAGCCCCATTATTTATTTGAATTCCCTGTGTATTTATTTGAAATAAAAAAGCTCCTTCGAGCACTTTTTTAAATGTTTTTTATTGAACTGGTAAGTAACGTATGAATTTAGTTCCCACTTGTTGAGAACTTTCATCTTCCTTCATTTGCGCTTATACGATCATAGCTCAAACTTAAACCTTGAGCTACTTTAAAATCTGGAGGTAAAAGAACTCCCCTTTATTTTGTATGAAAGAAAAATAAACGACTAATAAAATATCCGAAATGGTGTCTTAATAGGTTATTTATAAAGCATCTCTTCCGCACCATTCCAATTTTTTGGAGGTCCCTCGGCTAAATATTTTTTGGCTTTTTCAAAAAACACTCTCACTGTATGATCTTCTTCATCTGAGGCAATTACTTTGCTGAAAAGCTGCACTGCATTTTCAAATTGCCCAAGTTGGTATAGCTCCATCGCCATATCAAAATCACTCATATTTTTTTTTCTCTTTGCAGCTAAATCTTCTTCCATTCCATTCATACATTCTACCACGCTGAGCACATTGTTTTTGCCCTTTAGAAGAACTTTCCCCAATCGTCTAAATGCAAATTTGGAAGGGTTAGGAATCCTCTTGAAGGTTTCCTCACTCAGCAATAAAGGGGATTTATAAAACTTAGTTAGACTTTCAATTCGAGCTGCCGTATTTACAGTATCACTGATCGTTGCGGCATCCAAACGGTGTTCATCTCCGGTAATCCCCATGATCAGGGATCCAGTATGCATCCCAATTCCTGCATGAATGGGGAGTTCTCCTTTTTGAATCCGCTGCTTGTTTAATTTTCGTACAGCTCGTTGCATTTCAACCGCTGCCAAGAGGGCATCTTCTGGTTGAATAGGGAAAATAGCCATGATAGAATCCCCAAGGTATTGGTTTATAAAACCCTTGTGACTTCTTATTATGGGACCCAGAACTTCGTTAAAAGATGAAACAAATTGGAAGTTTTCTTCAGGACTCATTCGTTCTGAAAGGGTGGTGAAATCCCTGATATCAGTAAATAGAACGGTTACAATTTTTTCAACTTGATCACCTAGCCTTACATCTGTTATATTATCCTTGCCCAATGATGAAATAAACTCATTAGGCACAAATTTTTTAATCACCTCATTGATTCGGAGCATAGCCTCTTCTCGCATTTTGATCTCCCGAATATTTTTTTCAAACAAGAGAGCAGATTCCATGGCTGAGGAAGACTGTAAACCCAAGGTCACTAAGAGTTTTAAGTGGGCCGCCGTGAATTGATCTGTTTTAGTACCTACCAAAATGATGGCTCCAAGGATTCTGTCCTTACCTTTTAGTGTGGCATATATTACACTCGTCACATTTTCTGCTATCAGTCCACGTTCTTTAAGTTCTTCGATATCCGTGATGATGGCGGATTGTCCATTTAGTCCAAATCGAAGCAAAAGCGAAAAATTATTCTCCAAAAGATTTGGATCGATCAGGTCTTCACCTGAAATGGCGGGGACTGTCAATGCCCGTTGATATTCGTCTAATAAAACAATTGCACCTGCATTGGCAGGAATGGAGTTGGTAGAATGGTTGAGTGTAATTGCTGCAATCGTGTCTAGGGAGATTGCCTCTCCAAGATTTTCAGCGAAGCTGTATATGATATTTAGCTCTTGGTAGAGGTGAAGAACTTCAGCTCCTAATTTCCTTTTTTCGGACTCTTTGCCAAGCAACATATTTAATACATCCCAAACCTGATTGATTACGTTACTTTTGCTCCAAACTCTCGCAATAATAGCATCGCCTGCAGTCAATGGAATACTCAATGAATTTCTTAAAAGAGCTGGGTTTCCATACACGACGTTGTCAGAAGGATCTGAAATACAAATTTCAGTGTTATTATGAGTGCACCAATTATCCAACCATAGCCTAAGGGTGTCTTCTTTCCTCAGAATCGCTTTTATTGAAATTTTTGCCATCGGCTTTTTTGGTTTTCTAAATGGGGTTTAAAAATTAAGATGATGGTAGTTCAAGTACTTCCCGCGCTTTTTCCAAGAGCAATTCAGGATCAAAAGGTTTTGTCATATAGACATCAGCACCGACATCGAGTCCCTTTTGCCTGTCTGATTCCTGACCTTTTGCAGTAAGCAAAACGATATAAATCTCCTTTAAACCCATTTCTTGTTTGACTCTTCGGCAAACTTCCATTCCATTTAACTTGGGCATCATTACATCTAAAAATATAAGGTCAGGTTTCTCCTCACTGATTACTTTCAAGGCTATTTCTCCATTCTCAGCTGAAAAGAAATCTACTCCTTCATCTTCCAGTTCTTCCAGTGTTTGTTCGATGAGCATTCTAATATGAGCTTCATCATCGACAATCAAAATTTTTTGTGACATACAAAAAGGTGGTTTTAAATTTAATGGTTAAAAAGATTTTACTTATTGATAAATAAAGAATAAGACATTTTCTAATCCTTTTTCAAAACGCAAAGTCTGAACAATTTCTTCATTGGAGGAAAGTAACGAATTTAGAATAATGATGTCTGGCTGAGTTTCTTTGGCCTTTTCCACAAGTTCTTTTCCGTCAGATTCCACGACGTGATATCCTTTTGTTTGAAGAACCTCCGTAAGAGTACGGATTGCGGCATTATCTTCATCCACGACCATCACTTTTCGTTTTGACTTACCTTGTTCTAATAATGACCCAATGTCTTCAAACAGCTGAGCAGTATCAATGGGCTTGGTCAAATACCGATCTACACCTATTCTAAAACCCCTTGCTTTGTCCTGAACAATGGACAAAATGATGATGGGTATATCCATCGTTTGGGGATCATTTTTGAGAATAGCTGCCACGTCAAAGCCATTGATTTCCGGCATCATAATATCCAGAATAACAAGGTCGGGTCGATGTTCCCTAATGGATTCAATCGCCTCTTTTCCATTGCTGGCTTCTGTGGTCATGTATCCTGCCTCTGTTAGCTCTTGTCTTAATAAAGAACGGATAGATTCATCATCATCCACTATTAGAATCTGTGCATTTTTAACAGCTTTCAGTTTAGAAAAGACCATTCTTTGCTTCAATTGATTGACCAGTTCATTTAGGTGAATTGGTGCCGTGGATTGGCTGAACGTTTCCTTCTTAGTAAATGGAATTGCAAAGGAAAAATTACTTCCTTTTCCAACTTCACTTTCAAGCCAGATTCTTCCTCCATGATGTTCGACAATCTCTTTGCAAATAGGAAGGCCCAGACCAGTTCCTTTTGGTTTGTCAGTGAGTGTGTCTCCACCAATTTGTTTAAACTGCTCAAAAACTGCCCCGAAGTCCTCTTGGGATATACCCATCCCAGTATCTATGACACTGGTAATAATTTCATTTCCCTGCTGCCGTATCCGGCAAGTTACCGATCCATTATCTGTAAACTTCACTGCATTAGAAATCAAATTGATCACCACTTGGATGAGCTTATTGCTGTCTCCGATGATGGTTGGAATATTTGGATCGATTTCGCGAATTAATTTTAAGTTTTTATTGTCAAAAAGTGAATTTGTCGCTGAGATTGCCCGTTCGACTACCTCAGGTAAAACAACTTCCTCTTGACTCCAATCCATTTTACCTGCCTCTATTTTAGCTAAGTCCAAGACATCGTTAATAAGCGAAGTGAGTCTTTCGCCTTCTGAAATAACTACTTTTAGATTTTGTGAAACTTGGCTTACCGTTCTTTCTATTTTGGGTTCAGATTTATCCACCAAGGGAAATATTTTTTCTTCCAAACGTTTTTGGATGATTTTTGCAAAACCCAAAACTGAGGTAAGGGGGGTTCGCAGTTCGTGACTAACTGTGGAAAGGAACGCACTCTTTGCCTCATTAGCTTGCTCGGCAGCTTGCTTCGATGCAACTACATCCTCAAAAAGCTGAGCATTATTAATTGCGATCCCAACGGATGATGCTATGGTTGATAGTAAGTTTGAATCACTTTCATCAAATCGATTTTCAGTCTCTGTACTTTGAACACTTAGAACACCAATTGCTTCTTTACCCTGGAAAATAGGGACCCCTAAATAGGATGCTGAAGGTAATCCCTTATGAGTTGCTCCTAATGCTGCTGTCATTTCTTCTAAATCTTTATTGATAAGAAGAGAATTTCCAGAACTTAGAATTTTAGAGGTAAGGCCTTCTCCAAATTTTTGTGGAGGCATTTTATCGCCATACATATAGGGGAAGTGAATCATATTGGTTTTTTTGTCCAAAAGCGCCAAATAGACAATATTGGCTTTGAACAATTCCTTCATCTGATCACCAACCAAATGAATGATTTCATCTAAAGATAAATGGGAGGCAAGCGCTTGACTTACCCGGTTCACTACAGAAAGCTCATTGGCTTGTTGGGTAGATTCTTCGAGCAAGCGGTTTGTTTCATCAAAAAGACGGGTGTTTTCAAGAGCTACACCCATGCTATTGGTAATCGTAACAAGGAGGTTTACTTCAGAGTCACTAAATGCACATTCTTTATCGAGATTTTGAAGGCTGACTGAGCCACGGATTTGATTACCAACCATGATAGGTACAAAAACTGCCGACTTAGGAGTATGTCCCATACTTACTCCTTTTCCCCCAAATCGCTGTGCAGTAGCGATATAATTTTCGTTGATGACAAGAGGTTTTTTGGTTTCAATTAGCTGTTGATTCGCCCAAATTATCGGACGAGGGTCGCTATGTTGCCGAACCCCTCTTTCAATCGAATAATGCCATATTTCCAGATCTGCATCCAGATCAAAAGAACGAATAATCACGGTTTGGGTATCAAAAAGAGTTCTCAGTTTTTCACCTACCAATTCATAGATTCCCTCCGTATGTATTTCTTTTACAAGTCCATTTTGCACACCATTCAATACAGCGAGTTCGGATACCCGTTGACTGAGCTCTTGGGTCCTGTCAGCTACCGTTTTTTCCAGTAATTCTTGTTTTTCACGAAGCTGACTCAACCTCCATTTTAAAATCAAACGAATTAGAATGATTGCGGCTAAAGCATAAAGTATATATGCCCACCATGTACTGTACCAAGGAGGGATGATGGAAAAAGTATAGAATGCTTCTTCGCTTACATCATTGAAAACATTTTTAGCTCGGACTCGGAAGGTATAGGTTCCTGGCGAAAGATTGGTGTATTCCTTATATACGCTTCTATTCCAATCTGACCAGTCAGACTCAAAACCTTCCAAGAAGGTCTGGTAAGTAGTTCGTTGTTCCTGCTGATAGAATTGGGCAGCATAAGTAAAACGAATAGAATTTTGAGAATAGGCCAAATTCTTGTCAGCCTCGTTATTTGAATGATTTAAAGTGTCCAAACCAGCATAAATGCCTCTCATTCTTACTGGGAAATTCTCCTTTGATTTAGAAGGAATAGTTCGATCATACCGAAGCAAACCTTCTCCACTCCCTATCCATAAAATGCCATCATCCTCGGAATAAAGACCAAATATATCTTGCCAAGGGTAGTCGTTGAATAGGTTTTCTTCTAGGATATACGTATTGTCTGGCCCTGGTATGGCTAGTCTCAGTCTATTGCCAATCGGGATCCAAACTTGACCTTGGGAGTCTTCCTTCATAAAAAAACCTTCAGAAAGCTCCAAGTTATCTGGGATCATTCCAAACCGATCATCTGGAATAATGGACTCTGTAGCGGGATCATAGCGGAGGCTAGCCCCGAATGCTGGGAAAAAGATTTCTCCATTAATGGCATATAATAATCCGGCCGAATTAATCAAACCCTCCTCAATACCAAATTCTTTGATTTGAAAGTCATTAACTATGGGAAGGCCATTTTCATCATATGCGGGAGTAATACGATAGGCCATATTGGTTTGAGTCCCTCCCCAAAGTGTGCCATCCTCACTTTCAGCAATTGTCCAAATCGAATTTGGCAACCCTTGTAAATCGGCATATTTTTCCCAAAAGTTTCCTTTTCTAGCGAAAATCCTCAGTCCACCGGGAACAGATATGTATAAAAGATTGGGATGGCTACTCGAAATCATAAGGTCCTGCCCTCCAGTTGTATTAGAGTCAATTGTTAAAATCTTTCCATCTCGGATAATCGAAAGGTCTTCCCCAGGGACGATCAAATCATCGCCATCTACTACTAGATTCCAAATTTGTATGTTTCCAAGTTCAGGCATTGAAACAAACTTTTTGCTGGTATCATCATATTTGAAAAGACCAATAGATGAACTGACGTACAATTGACCGGCAACTCGGGTAATTGCATAAATGGTTGAATTTAAGCCTTGATTCTCAGTGAAAGTACTGATAGGGGAGTTTAGCTCTAGCTTTGAAATTCCATTGTCTAGTCCAACCCAAACCGTTTGGTCCTGGTCCACATAAACAGAATATACTGAAGGGTCTTGAAGCCCTTGATCACCAGAAAGAATATTAAGTAGTTTACCCTCTTGGTTTACTAAAACCAATCCCATTCCGATCATAGAGGCCACTAGGTTCCCATTTGGGAGTAAGGCGCTTTTATAAAGCAAATTAGTTTCTGTATATGCGTTGAGATCACTATCAAAAACCTCAAACTTCTCTCCGTCAAACTTGTAGATCTCTTGATAAAAACGGCCTATTAAAAACTGTTTTTGGCCTGTTTCGGGATTATCCAAATGTTCCACTAAAGTGAAAACCCTATCTCCAGCAGTGACTTCACTACCTGGCATGAACTCAAGTTCTCCGTCCACCATTTTATATATTCCTGTCTCTATATCGTGGACCATATATTGGCCATGGATGATATAACCATGTGAAAAGGTACTTTGGGCTGGATAGGTTTTGATATCAAACTCTCCTTTTTCTAAATCATAGTCTAATCTGAAAATGTATTCTCTAGCTTGGAAGTATAAGTATTGCCCATCAAATTGAACTGACCAAAATTCTTCGAAATCCTGCTTATCCTCAGGGATAAGATGTTTTAATGATTCTACTACTCGATCCCCAAACTTGTTTCTTTTGAGATAGCCAAAACTACCACCGGATATATAAAAAATAATACCATCGTCGTCCAGAACCATGCCTCTGGTGGAAACACCAGTGGGATAATCGGGATTTCTTATTTGTCTCCAATTGATCCCATCAAATTCCATGATTTCAGTAGAAGTCCCGAAATACATTAATTGATCATCACTTTGAATTATGGACCAAACCTGCCCATTTCCGCCATATTCAGAGGTTGCATAGTTCGTGATCAGTGGAACCCCAATTTCATCCTTGGATTGAGAATGAGATTCCTTCGAATAAAAAATGAGGATTATAAAAACCCAAAAAATCATATTCCCCTTTATCAGGTTCAAAAATGAGTATCTAAATTGCGGCATAGCTTTATTTTATTGTATAAAAACCCAAAAAAATTTGTAGTAATCTAAGAAAAAAAAATTGTCCTAAGCGAAAAGCTGGATCAAAAATTCTGTTTTTTCCCCTTCCACGGACTCGACTTTCAGCTCTCCACCATGCGCTTTCACAATATCATAGCTCAAGCTTAATCCCAATCCAGTACCCGATCCAGTGGGCTTGGTGGTGAAGAAAGGTTGGAAGATCTTGTCCCGGACCTGTTCCGGGATCCCTCCACCGTTGTCTTGGACGGAGAGCTCAATAGACCCACCCCCAGCCCCTCCAGGGAGGGGAGTGTATTTAGAGGAAACCTTAATCATTGGTTCATAACCTTCAGGTGCGCTGTCCGACTTAGTCTTTTCATTTACAGCGTAAAAAGCATTGTTTACCAGGTTCAAAATTACCCGGCCGATATCAGAAGCCACCACATTGACCTTTGGTAAATCGGGATCAAGCTCCAATTTGAAGTCGGCATTAAAGTCCTTGTCTTTGGCGCGCAATCCATGATAAGAAAGCCGGACAAACTCATCTACTAAGGCATTCAAATCAGTAGGAGCTTTTTCGCCTTTATTTGCCCGGCTATGCTCCAACATTCCCTTGACGATGGCATCGGCACGTTTGCCATGGAGATTGATCTTTTGCTCATTACTTCTAATATCTGCCGCAATTATTTTGATTTCTTCCAGATCCCCTTTTTCAATTTCTTCATCGAGCTCATCAATCAATTCCCTGTTTACCTCTGAAAAATTATTCACAAAATTCAGCGGGTTCTGAATCTCATGGGCAATGCCCGCAGTGAGCTCACCCAGAGAAGCCATCTTCTCGGAATGGATGAGTTGAGCTTGGGTGGATTTTAGGTTTTCGAGGGATTGACTTAATTCGGCAGTCCTGAGTTTTACTTCCTTTTCCAAAAGATCTTTCTGGTTTAGTGCTTGTAGTCTTTTTTCCTCTGTAATCTGAATTACCTTTTGAGATTTTAGCTTCACTTCCCTTTCTGCTTCTTTAAATCTGCTCACCACATATCCTATCAGTGAAAGTGGAAAAACCAACATAAGAAAATTGAAAGTGAACGGGTTCACCCATGAACTTTTTTGGAGGAATAGGGAAAACAGCAAAATTGCACTTAACAAAAAGATAATACCTCCAATCACTACATACCATTGGGCACCTTTTACAGTTTTTCTTGACCGTACGATGTACATGAGACTAGTCCCAAGTCCGATCACAAGCAGTGAGAATCCAAGTGCTGCGATGTGTAAAAACTGAAATTCCAGAATACATAGGAAGAAAAAAGCCCAAGCCAGACCCTTTTTTTGAGGGAGTTGGCCTGTGAAAATTATTGAAAAAATAAGGGGAAGGGTGGGTAAAATAAATGCAAAAGATAAATTGGATAATCCCTGCACCACAACATAAAGTGGATAGTTCAAATAAATACCGAAATCGGTGAATATGCTGGTTGCAATCAATGAAGCAAACCCAGTAATACAGACTGCTAAAAGCCACAATAACTTATCATTCCAATTTTGGAATAGAAGCATCAGCAAAAGGATCAAAATGGTGGCTACCATCCCTGCTGAAAAAAGAGTGACACCTAATTCGGAAATATTTATTCCTGAAGCAGGAGCTTCATAGGCAGGACCAGTAATTGCAACGCCAAACCTGAAAGATTCCGAGATAGCAAACAAGTTCGCTGGAAATCCTACAGGTTCATATTTGTAATGAATGTTAAGGACATATTCTTGATTAGGGTTGATGTTGAGTGGAATTACATCGTATAAATTTTCAGGAATTCCTCGCTGGTATTTTTCATCTCCCTCACCCAAAGAGCCAATTTTATGGATCAATTTCCCATCCAAGAAAATTTCCAATGCTTGGCCGAAATTTCCAACATTTAATCCAACGGGTGAGGAAGTGATGCTTTCATCAAAGGATAATTTAATCTGAAACCAACCTTCAAAGGGTCGGTCGAGGTGGAAGAATGGAGCAAAATTCAATGTATTTTTATTTTGCCAATCTTCAGCCACTAGGATGTTATTTGACCAAAATGCATTAGGGTCAGTGGTGAATAACCATAGATCACTCTCTTGAATAATAATACTATTTAACTCATCGAAATCTGTAGCCTTTAGTCTCAATACATCTTCTTGAGCATTGGCACTTAGTGAAAAAATAAAGAATAGGCTGGCTAGGAAAAATTGGGCTTTCATGCTCACGTTTTTAGGTGGATCGTAAATTTGCTGCCCTGACTTTCATGGCTCGCTAACCTCAACTCTCCCCCATGCGCCTTTACTATATCATAAGATAAGGATAAACCTAATCCAGTACCAGATCCGGTAGGTTTAGTCGTAAAGAAAGGCTGGAAGATTTTTTCTTTGATGGAGTCGGGGATCCCTCCGCCGTTGTCTTTTACCGAAAGCTCTACCCCTAAATCCCCTGAAGGGGACTTAATCGATTTCGTTTTGACAATTACTTCTGGATGGTACCCTTCATCTCCATTGCTATCGGAATCAGATTTTACTTTTTCATTGACGGTACCCCGACTTCGCTCAGCACAGGCGTAAAAAGCATTGTTGAGCAGGTTGAGCAATACTTTTCCGATATCCTGTGGAATGACCGAAACCTGAGGTAGATTGGGATCAAAGTCCGTTCTTAACTCACACTTGAACTCCGGTTCTTTTGCCAAAAAAGACTGGTAACTCAACCTTATAAATTCTTCTGCAAGGGAATTGAGATTGGTAAGTTCTTTCTGACCAGATCCTCTATTGCTATGGTCCAACATTCCCTTGACGATGGCATCGGCACGTTTGCCATGGAGATTGATCTTTTGCTCATTACTTCTAATATCTGCCGCAATTATTTTGATTTCTTCCAGATCCCCTTTTTCAATTTCTTCATCGAGCTCATCAATCAATTCCCTGTTTACCTCTGAAAAATTATTCACAAAATTCAGCGGGTTCTGAATCTCATGGGCAATGCCCGCAGTGAGCTCACCAAGCGAAGCCATTTTTTCGGATTGAATAAGCTGGGCTTGGGTTGATTTGAGTTCATTCATTGCCAATTCAATTTCTGCTTTGGCCTCTTCCAATTTCACAAAATCCTCATACCGTGAAAAAGCAACTGAAAAGGTATTAGCCAGAGACTGTACCATTTCTAACTCACTTCCATCTAAAGGATTGACAGAGCCAACATAGAGCATTCCTTGAGCAAAGGGCACAAAATGAAGATCAAGAGATTCAGAAGGTGTTGCGGTCCCCTGATAAGTATTGCTATCTTGAATCTGATCTTGCTCCATCATCCTATTAATCCACTGAACAAAATCCTCTTTAGACCAATGGCGCTTGAAGATCTCTTTTTTTCTCCAGGCCTTTACAGTCTGGAAAGTGAGATCATTCGATTCATAATGAAGTCTTAAAACCCCTAATGATTGGCCTTCAGGTGATGATAAAAAAGCTTCGACGTTTTCTTCTTTTTCATTGATTATAAAAACTCCGCAGCGGATGAATGGAACATTTAGAACCGTCAATTCTTTAAAAATTAATGGGGTAATTAATTCAAGATCAGTAGCTGTCCGCATACTTGCAATTACTCCCCGGACACGATCCAGTGAAGCCTGTTTTGTTGCCTCTTTCGCTTGGGCTTCTGCTTTTTGAAGATCTAGGAATCGAGTATAGGTCAGGTCGAACACTTGGGCAAAGCGCTTGAAAATTTCTTCCTCTTCACAAGGCACTTCGGTTATGATTACTAGGTAACCAGTCTTAAAGTAGGCGGCGTGAAGTCGCTGCCAAGTTGGTCGGGAAATCCCAGATCCTTCCATTTCTTCAAAAATCTTTTTGGCTATAGGGATATTCATTAACCAATCGTAATGCTCCTGTAGCTTTTCTTTTTGCAGGGTTACGGTCCGGTAGCTTTCTGCCTTTTCCCACCCTTCATAGAGGCTTTCATGGGCATAGTCACCTATATTGGGAAGGAAGAACGGTTTTATCAAACCATTATCAAGACTTAGCCACCATTGATCTTCTTGACGATTTTTTTCACAAAGGACAAAACCACAAGTCCATAAATTATCAACCAAAGTATTGAGCTCTCTAAATAATACTGTTGCTACTTCACCCAATTCATCCGCTTTTTGCATGCCCATGGTACGAGATCTCACTCGTTCCAAGGCAGTTTCAATATGAGCTTCTCTGGCCCTAGCTTCTGCTTTTTGAAGATCCAAAAATCGCTTGTAGGCCAGATCAAAAGCAGCTCCCATCTTGGAAAGAATAAATTCCATCTCTTCCGGAACTTCCGCGTCGAAAATATCTACAGACAGTTTCCCCTTTTCCAACTGAACGGTGGGGTGAAGAAGATAATGCCAAGTAATAGAATTCAAATATTCCTCCACCTCACTTGCTTGATCTGGGTGATATTTCCGGAGCCATTCAATGGTTATGGCCATGTCATCAGGCTCCTGCTTTTCGATAAAATAATGTTCAGAATGGGTCCATAATTTTCGAACATAAAAGCCGGGATCTGTCTCTTCGAGCAGGAATTTGACGTCCAAGGTCACTTGGAACCCATCTCCCGATTCTTGGACCGAACTTAAATCCCACATTCGAATGTATTCCTCTTCTTCCAAATAGATTGTAGCGGCAGAAACTCCCTGGATTTCCAGCCCCAACATTTCATTCTTCAAGGTATCTACTACTTCTAGAATTTGTGAAGAATTATGCATGGCCAGTGCCTTGGCTCTTACCCGTTCCACTGCAACTTCCACTCTTGAATTTCTAGCCTGTTTTTCTGCTTTTTCTAGGTCTAGAAAGCGGGTGTAGGTCTGTTCGAATGCTGTCCCAAACCGCTTAAGAATGTCGATTTCAGATTCATCATAGGGAATCCCGGAATAATTTTGAATGCCTAACTGGACCTTATCCAACAACACAGCGGCCCTTGATATTCCGGGGCTCGATAAAATGAATTGTTTTCTTTCTTCAGAGACATCGGGGTAGTAATGAAAAAAGTATTCAAAAAACTCATTCTTTTCATCTTTGCCAAACTGCTCGAATATAGAATCCAGACCGGCCTCCTTGGCATTTTTTATAGAATTGAATATGGAGTTATTCGTATAGGGAATGTGCTGCTTGGCAGGATAAGGCTGGCCTGGGATGGCCGTCCAAAGATTAAAGTCATCCGTTTCACGAAAGGAAACATCAAACTGAGCTGAATCCATGTTGAAATTAAGCAGCCTTAACTGTTCGAATACCTCCTGAATTACTTCAGGAAATTCTTCGCTCTTATGCATGGCCAAAGATCTTGAGCGAACTTTTTCTAATGCAGCCTCAATCTGGGCTTCCTTTGCCTGTTTTTCTGCTTTTTGGAGATCGAGAAAGCGGGTATAGGTTTGTTTAAATTCTAATGAAAATCGGGTAAAGATTTTAATATCTTCTTCACTAAAGTTTTCTGTACCATATTTAAGTAAGGAAATAGTAACCTCTTCTAGGAAAGCTTCAATGACATAACTCTGTTTTTGAGCGAAGGCGAATGCTTTAAATTCTTCTGGAATAGGTGGTGCACAACTGAAATAATGGGTGAGAAACTCATCTTTTTCTTCTTTATTAAAAGTTTTAAAATGAATAAAATTTCCTGTACGTTCGTATGCCTCTATATTCTTAATAGTCTTTGTAAAGAAAGCCGTATCAATATAAGGTACATAAACTCTAAAAGGTGCTACTCCAGAGTCTGGTGTGTGTAGCCATAAATCCCAGTCTCTTTTAGGTACACCGTGGATGACGCTCAAGGTGTCGACATTAATACCTAAGGAAGTCAGCTGGCTTCCAAAAACTTCTATAACATCAAGTAGGTCACTCTGGGATTTCATGGCCATGGTACTTGCCCTTACTCTTTCCAGTGCCAACTGAATTTCTGATTCTCTAGCCTGTGCTTCCGCTTTTTGAATATCGAGAAATCGGGTATAGGTTTGCTCAAACACATTGGCAAAACGTCTAAGGACTTCCATATCTTCCTCAGAGAGCTGTGTGGTGTTCACAGTGTGGAATTGACCATATTGCATGTTAAAAAAAGTATGCTCCACATCCGTGGTCATCATTTTTTCTTTGAATTCAGCAGGTAAATCCATCAAACCTGTCTCTTCAATCAGGTATTTTGTGAATTCTCTTACTCCTTCACTTTCCAAAGAAACCTGATAATAAGGCTCCTTATTCAGCCAACTTCTAGAGGATTCTTTTAATACCCAATGACCGGTTAACCTAATTTTATAGCTTTGAGGAAGCGTCCCACTTTGGAAGCCAGCCATCCAGCATTCAGCCTCAGTTCCGATACTGTTATAAATATTGATATTACATCCCGCATCCAGAATATTCAGCCGTCCTACTTCCTGATAAACTATCGCAACCACATTCCTGAGATCGGAGCTTTGATGCATAGCCAGGCTTGTTGACCTTACCCGTTCTAAGGCCAATTGAATTTCTGCTTCCCTTTCTTGTTCTTCTGCTTTCTTAAGGTCAATAAATCGGGTATAGGTTTGCTCGAAGACCTTGGCGAAGCGAGATAATATGGGTTTAAGTTCTGGATTTATCGGTTCTAGGCTCGCAATAGATACAGATCCATATTTGTTAGTGGCTTCCAGATAATAAAAGTTTTCCGGATGTTCTTTTAAATAAAACATAGGCTCACCAGTAAGGGAATGTAATAATTCAAACCAGTTCTTGACTTCAATACCTTTAAGTTCATACTCTAAAAAGGGTGCTCCGCTTTTCCATTCCTGAAAAAGTTCTAACATTGGGCTTACTGAAATAGGTAATTTGACTTGGTTCGGTTTGTACATACCACCAAAATCCGTAACATATAATTGGACAAAATCTTCTGTCTCATGCACAAAATCTATCCAACTTTGGTAAATCTCGAAACCTAAACTTTTGACTTGTTCAAAAACTATTGAGGCAACGTTAGAAAGCTCTGAAGAATGATGCATAGCCATTGATCGGGATCTTACCCGCTCAAGCGCTCCTTCAATTTGCGCTTCTCTCACCTGCGCCTCTGCTTTTTGGAGATCGAGAAAGCGGGTGTAGGACTGCTCGAAAACCTTTCCGAAACGTTCGAGAATTTCGAGGTCTTCATCGGAAATATAGTCCTTACTTACTGTTTGGAGGCCGCTATGTTTAAAAAATGTAAACCCCGCTACATAGCGCTCCAGTGATTTATTTGCATCCTGAATATGCTTTGGGAAACGTTGGAACTCGGTCTCTGAAAAAAGGTATTCATCATAGACTTGTTTCTCTTCTCCTGCCAAGGTGTAGACAAACCGTCTTTTTTGAGCTTTCCAAGCATCCCACATGGCATGGTGAAAGGGATAATTTTCAAACTTCATGTAATAGGATTCCGGCTCTTTTCCTGTTTCGGGATTAGCCGCCCATACGGTGTTGCTTTTGTCTTCTTCATTGATCAGATTGATGATGCAAAAGGTTAGCGTGAATTCCAGTTTGGTAAACTCGCTAAGTAAAGTATCAACTACCTCGGATAGTTCTGAAGAACGATGCATCGCCAAACTTCTTGATCTTATCCGTTCCAAAGCCGCTTCAATCTGCGCTTCTCTCGCCTGCTCCTCCGCTTTTTGGATGTCGAGAAAGCGGGTATAGGTCTGTTCGAAAACAACTGAAAACCTTTTTAACAGATCCAATTCAGAGGAGGTCAGTGAAATTCCGGAATAGTCATTGATAAAAATGGCCGTATGCTTTTGTAAGGCAATGGAGGTGGCATAAGTCCTGGCTGCAAGGCAGTATTCTTTTACAGATTGCGGAGTATGTTTAAAATCAGAATGTTCAAAAATGTGGTTGAGGAAAGATCTACTCTCTTCTGCTGAATACCTTTTGATTAAAAAATCTTCTCCACGGTTTTTGGCTTGCCAAAGATTTGAAAGTACCGGATGATCGAAATAAGGCAAGTGAAAGTTCATTGCCTCATCAAACCCCGGGTTGGCCATCCATTCATTCAGGTCTTTGCTTCCTTCTTTGAAAGTGATCAAGGCGACACCGTCCTTTACAGATATATTGAATTCGTCAAGTATGTTGAAAATAAGTGCGATTACCTGACCAAGTTCTTCGGAATATTGCATAGCCGATGAACGGGCCCGGACGCGTTCAAGCGCTCCCTCCACTTCCAACTCTCGGTTTTTGCTTTCCAGTTCAATTGTTCTGCGTTTTATGGCTTCTTTGAGTTCAATATTTTCTGCGTTTACTTTGTCGAAGCCAATGGTTTCTCCTTCATCAGATTTTGAATCAGGCATTGAGAAGTGCTGGTAAATAAAACGCCAAGCTTCATTTTTTTTCAGCATTACAGAGGAAAGCCGAAACCTACCGTAATAGGCCCAATCCTTATCATTTAGAAACCAGACGTCGCAGAAATGGGTGATGAAAATTGACCTGTCAAAAACCTCCAGAATTTTAACTTCATTTCTGAGGTCCATAATACCGGAAAACTGCTCTCCTGTACGTTCAAAGAAGGTTTTGGTATCATCTCGATTTAAAAATTCCTCGTTGTTTGTCGAACCTATAAAGTGGTAGTCTTCATCGAGATAAGTGCCGTAAGTTTTAACATCAGCATTGAGATAGGCAGTTAGCCAAGTATTGTATACTTGCCATATTTCATTTTCTTCTATCTTATTGATTTTCATGCGCTTTTATTTACTGGAATCGAAATGATAAATACTACACCTTCGGTTAATTTCGATTCTATTTTCATTATTCCCCCATGCGCTTTTATAATATCATAGCTGAGTGATAACCCAAGGCCAGTTCCCGACCCGGTAGGCTTGGTGGTAAAGAAGGGCTGGAAGATTTTTTCTTTGATGGAATCGGGGATGCCGGGGCCGTTGTCTTGGACGGAGAGCTCAATAGACCCACCGCCAGCCCCTCCAGGGAGGGGAGTGTATTTGGAGGAAACCTTAATCATTGGTTCATAACCTTCAGGTGCGCTGTCCGACTTAGTCTTTTCATTTACTGCATAAAAAGCATTGTTTACCAGATTCAAAATCACCCGCCCGATATCTGAAGCGACTACATTTACCTTTGGTAAATCAGGATCAAGCTCCAATTTAAAATCAGCATTGAAAGATTTGTCCTTCGCTCTTAATCCATGATAGGAAAGCCGCACAAATTCATCCACCAGGGCATTCAAATCGGTTGGAGTTTTTTCTCCCTCTGACTTTCTGCTATGCTCCAGCATTCCTTTGACGATGGCATCTGCTCGCTTGCCATGGAGATTTATTTTTTCCTCGTTAGCCTCTATGTCAGTTGCGATTAAGTTTACTTCTTCCAGATCTCCTTTTTCTAGTTCTTCTTTAAGTTCTGCTATCAATTCTCGATTGAGTTCCGAAAAGTTATTCACAAAATTCAATGGGTTTTGAATTTCATGGGCGATGCCTGCAGTGAGTTCCCCGAGCGAAGCCATTTTCTCGGATTGGATGAGCTGGGCTTGGGTGGATTTGAGTTGATTGTAGGCCCCTTCGATTTGAAGTTTTGATTTATGTTTTGCCCTATTGTTTCTATAGAGAAAAAATGCAAAGATCAATAAGATTAAGATACTACCCACAAAAGTATAAGTTCTCAATTTTGATTGAAACTCTTTATTGGCTCTTTCAATTTCAGCCTGGCGTTGTTGCTCATCAAAGTCAATCAAATCAGCAAAGCCTGTAATTTTGTTCAAGTACTCAAGGCTATCCCTATACGCCAGTGCCATCTTATTGTATTCGAGTGCTTTAGCTGGATCCCTTTTTTCATAAAAATTTGAAAGGAAAATTGAAGCTAGGGAAACACTTTTATAAAGCTTGTTATTAAGTGCAAAATCCAATGATTCTTCAGCATAATACAAAGCCGAATCAGGTTGTTCCTTTTCGTTATACAAGTAGGCAATCTCCCTCAAGACATTTTCGTCTCTTATGAAGAGTTTATAATAATATAGAGCAGAATCAATGTTTTGAATATCCTTGTGGATTTTTCCAAGTGTTGCGTAAGCATAGACTCTAACCCAAAAGACATTGAGAGAATCAGCTTGTTGTTTCGCGCGATAGCTATAGAAAAAAGCAGAATCAATATTTCCAAGTGCACTGTGAGTTCTCCCTAAATTTGCTGAGGTAATGGAGAGGAAATTCTGATTATTTGCTTTATAAAATGCATCATTTGCCTTTTTATAGTATTCCAGAGATTCTTCATATTTTAAACTACTCTCCATGTTCATTCCCAAACTCATCAAAAACAGACCTTTCAGATCTGACCCATATTCTTCAGCTTTGCGGAGCCCTTCAAGGTTAATTCGGTACGATGTTATTGCATTTCCTAAGATCCTGTGAGACAATGCCAAAAGATGAAGGACACGCAATTCTTCCTCCTTATAGCCAATAGCTTGCGCCATCTTAAGTCCCTTAGATGCATAATATATCCCGGAATCTGGCCGACTGAATTTATGGTAATTCGCTAAGTTGACCAGCACCTCTACCCTAGAGGAATCAGAAAGATTATTATTCAGTTCCCTCAGCAAACTGTCATAGATGGGATCTCGATTAATGGGCTCGCTAACCTCCTGACTCATTCCAAAAAAAGAGCTGAAAATACAGAAAAGGAGGAATGATAACTTTTTCATTTTGTCGGTATTATTAACGTGAACTTTGTTCCTTTCTCTTCTTCACTCTCCACCTTCAGCTCTCCGCCATGCGCTTTCACAATATCATAAGATAAGGATAAACCTAATCCCGTTCCCGAACCGGTAGGTTTGGTGGTAAAGAAGGGTTGAAAGATCTTATCCCGGACCTGTTCCGGGATCCCTCCACCGTTGTCTTTTACCGAAAGCTCGACCCCTAAATCCCCTGAAGGGGACTTCAATACTGTTGTTTTGACAATGACTTCTGGTTGATAGCCTATTTCCCCTTCGGAAGGTTGGGGAGTTATTTTCGCTTTTTCATTAACTGCATAAAAAGCATTATTGATCAAGTTCAAAATCACTCGCCCGATATCCGAAGCCACCACGTTTACTTTCGGCAAGTCCGAATCAAGCTCCAATTTAAAATCGGCATTAAAAGATTTGTCCTTCGCTCTTAACCCATGATATGAAAGTCGGACAAATTCATCCACTAAAGCATTCAAATTGGTAGGTGCTTTTTCACCTTTGTTTGCGCGACTATGCTCTAGCATACCCTTGACGATGGCGTCGGCGCGCTTGCCGTGATGATTAATTTTGGAGAGGTTTTTTTTTAGATCTGCTGCAATGAATTTAACTCCCTCCAAATCTCCTTTTTCGATTTCCTCTATCATTTCTTCTAAGAGCTCTTCACTTACTTCAGAAAAATTATTCACAAAATTTAGAGGATTCTTAATCTCGTGGGCGATTCCGGCAGTAAGCTCTCCTAAACTTGCCATTTTCTCAGCTTGAACTAATTGGGCTTGGGTATTTATGAGTTCCTCATTCTTACTTTGGATGTTTACTAGGGCTCTTGATTTCCCAATTTCATATACTAAAAGGATAATGAAGATAGTGATGTTCGTTCCCAAGATGGAAGAAAAGTAAAAGAGATTCCTTTTTTCGGGATTATACTGAGGTAGGGGAGTACCGATTTGATTTTCATATATAAAAAGACTCAAGCTAAGAATTGCTGATAAAATCATCCATATGGTAGCAGCTCGCTTACCTTGTATAAGCATGGCAACTGCAGGAAGGAGAAAAAATGCTGCTGCTGCGGGAGAGGCTAAACCCCCTTGTATAAAAGCTTGAATTAGAAAGCTAATGGCAAATTGAGTTAATACCAGTCCCGCAGCCAGTGATTTATTCAACCCATACCGAAATGAAATTAAAATTAATAGGTTGATAACCCCATTGGTAAGTAATAAATAGGCATTGAGTTCAGCATCTATTTCTATTGCTAGATTGATACCCAGAAAGTTGGATAAAGCTGAAATCAGCAAAACAGCCACGAATATTCGTTCTGACCGTAATTCATCTCCACTTTGAAGCTTTTGGGAAGGAATAAAGAACTCTGTAATTTTTTTAAACATAATTATGCTTTACTAAGGGCTCCAAATAGTTTTCCATGTCTTTTCCAAAGGATATAGATGAAAGTATTGTCCAAGATGAAGCATGATATTCCTAAAAACTGCACGAAGTGATTTTCGGGGTAAAAGAAGAACATGGATACCGAAATCAAACCTGTACCCAACATGCGGGACCAGGCTAAAACCATCGAAAATTGACCAGTGTCTTTGGTCTGCATCAACAAAAACACACACTGCAAGGAGAGAATCACATTGATGATATACCCTGAGTTTGCCCCGATAAGCGTGTCAAAACCTTCGTTTCTAAAGAGGTAAGAAAATATAATCCAGAAGCCAAAATTTATCACGCAAAATAACGCGAAATGCTTTTTGGTCTCAGGATTCATCGGCTGTTTGGTACCGTAGCGAAGAACCGAATAAAATATAAAGCAGTCTAATAAAAATGCAGCTTGATAACTTAGTGCAAATAAAAGCCCTGTATTTGGATGATAAATCCAGCTCCACACAAACTCCCAACCTAAATTTGCACCTGCGACATAGGCTGGCATTTCCACAAATTTCTTTTTTCGGATTTCTATGACCAGAATGACATAGGCGACGACCCAAAAAAGGCAGCCAACGCCATTGAAAATAAGCCCTGCGATTGAATAATCTTCAAAATTGATTAATGGCTGATTCATTGGATTTAGGATTTTGTGCCCCAATCATTTGTGAGGGATTTGGGTAGGTAGAAATTGATGATAGAGGAAGTTGTCATTCTTTTGAGCATTAGCATAAGTCCAATTTTTGTAAATCCCTGGAGGAAAAAAGAAAATATTAAGCTTTTATCCAGAAACTCACCGATCGCTGTAATTCTTTTGAGTTTCTTCTCCATTCGATCGATGTGTGTTTGATCAATTGGCTCTATTCCAAGTAGATCGGAAATGTCTTTGCCCATCATTAATCGCATCATGGCAATATTGGATTTACTTCCCAAGATGGGTTTCGACTTTGTGTCTTGAAAGTCCCTCAGCGCTTTGACTAATTCTTTCGCATTATCACTTTGGGCGATTTCTTTGTCTAGAATGCTATGGCCAAGTTTCAATGCGTCTTTGGCATTTTTGGGAATCATATCTTCATCTAGACCTGCAATGTGGCCGATTACCCGCCAGCAATGGATATAAGCCTCAAATTCTACTGGCTCAAATTCCACTCCAATGGTCTCAAGCCCTTCCAAAATCAAAGCAGAAAAGGACATTAAGGTCCCCGCCAAATCTTCTTGATTGATAGGTTCACCCAGATCATCTGCTTTCCAATTATGTTGCTTCAGATAGTATCGAATTGTAGCATGAATGAGACGGACTTTTTGTGTTGCCCGTAAGCCTTTACCCTTCTTGTCCAGTCCATTTGGAGACATTGCAAAAACGACAAAAAGGGCAGTCTCAGCAATTCTTCGAGCGTAGGCGTCCAAAGAACCGTTTTTTTCATTAAGTCGGGCTGTCTTGTACAAGACCTCTGCACCTCGTGCGCAGACGTAACATTCGGGCAGTGATTTGTAGCAGAGCAAAAGTCCTATCCAAATGCCATGTCTAAGGTAGATTTGTTGACCCAATGCAATCAGGTCAGGGTCGGCCCATTCAGGGAGTTTAGCACTTTCTTCAAAATAGTCATGTAGTTCTTTTGGCGCATTAGGAGGAAGCTGATCGCTGTCTTTCACGATAGATTGAAAAAGGTGATTAATTTCTATTGCCTCCTTTTTTGCCATGATTGTAGCCACTGTCTGATCAGCCAATGGATCCATGTGAGCGCGCTTCGAATCCAGTTTTTCAGTAGACCAATCCGAGAGCTCTTGGGTGTCCATCTCTTTTAATTTCTGAAGAGCTCTTTTTTTGATTCTTTTGTTTTTAATTACAAATGCAATTGATAAGACTATAAAAACAAGTAATAAGACTAAAAGTAGTTTAGAGATCATAGGCTGAAGTTTTAGTAGATCATGTCAAGGTTAAATTGGGGAATATTTGATTTTCTAATTTTGGCTTTCAACTTAATTTTTAGAATTTTAATACAATAAATGCTTTCTAAAGTACAAACTTGAATAGTAAAAATTGACCTTTTTTAATATTTATTTGGCTCTTATTAATTCATCAATCTTGGCTCTCCAAGACATTATGATTTCATACTATTCGAAAAGCCAAATAAACTTTTCCATTTATGGGATTACTTAGGTAGTGTAATACTGAAGCTACTTCCTTCCTTGTCACTTTGAAAATCTAAACTTCCTCCATGCGCCTTCACAATATCATAAGATAAGGATAAACCCAATCCGGTCCCTGAGCCTGTCGGCTTGGTGGTGAAGAAAGGTTGGAAGATCTTGTCCCGGACCTGTTCCGGGATCCCTCCACCGTTGTCCTGGACGGAGAGCTCAATAGACCCACCCCCAGCCCCTCCAGGGAGGGGAGTGTATTTGGAGGAAACCTTAATCATTGGTTCATAACCTTCAGGTGCGCTGTCCGCCTTAGTCTTTTCATTTACAGCGTAAAAAGCATTGTTTACCAGATTCAAAATCACCCGGCCTATATCTGAAGCGACTACATTTACTTTCGGAAGATCAGGATCAAGCTCCAATTTAAAATAGGCATTAAAGCTTTTGTCCTTGGCTCGAAGTCCATGATAGGATAGTCGGACAAACTCATCAACTAAAGCATTCAAATCGGTAGGGGCTTTTTCGCCTTTATTGGCACGGCTATGTTCCAGCATTCCCTTGACGATGGCATCGGCACGCTTGCCATGTTCGTTTATTTTTTCCTCGTTCGCTTCTATGTCAGTTGCGATTAAGTTTACTTCTTCCAGATCTCCTTTTTCTAGTTCTTCTTTAAGTTCTACAATCAATTCCCGATTGAGTTCCGAAAAGTTATTGACAAAATTCAGCGGGTTCTGAATCTCATGCGCAATACCTGCAGTGAGTTCCCCAAGCGATGCCATCTTTTCGGATTGGATGAGTTGAGCCTGGGTGGATTTTAGGTTTTCATGGGATATTTCAAGCTCGTTGTAGGCTTTTTCTATTTCTTTTGCCTGGGCAAGCTCACGTTCCCGTGCAAGGGCTCTTTCTTTTTCCAGAAGGCGCTTTTTTCGGTACTTGTCGAAAAAGTAAATAAATACAACAAACAGGATGGCATAGATTACATAAGCCCACCAGGTACGGTGCCAGGGAGGAAGTATGGTAAAGGGATACGATGTTTCACTCCAAATTCCATAGGCATTTAAAGCCTTTACCTGAAGGATGTAATCTCCTTCATAGAGGTTTCCGTAATTGGCGACGTTGTTTTCCGATAAAGGACTCCAGGTTTTATCAAAGCCATCCAGAAAATATTGATATGAGGTGCTTTTTGCTAAAAAGGGATCATTTACCGAAAATTCAAAACTCACAGAATTGGAAGAAAAGGGCAGGGAAAGCCCATAAGGCACGAATTCATAGGGAACCAAACTGTCAAACCTTATCGCCGCATAGGATTCTTTCAGTGCTTTGAGTTCTTCTTCGGTTTTTTCCAATCCAAAACGAGAAACCATTTCGGTTTTTACAATCAGGCTGTCTTTTGCATACCTGTCGTTAAGAGACGACCATACAACAGACTCCCCATTCACCAGAATATTTTTAAAATGTATTGGAAAAGACGTACGATTTTTTTTGATAGCGGGATAATCAAATCTCGCCAGCCCTCCATTAGACTTGCTCAACCAGAGAATACCTGCCGAGTCAACTAATAGCTCTCTTGCTGAAGGTATGGGGAAACCTTTTTGAACTGAATAATTTTCTACTTCTATTGTTTTGGTTTTTGAATCAAAGCTTACGGCTTTTAAATCATCAACCCATTGCCCTTTTAGCCAGAATTTGTTGTTGATAGAATCCGGAAGGATAGTTCCAATAAATTTTTCAGTTATTCCATCCGCTCTTCCAAAATTTCTAAAGGTAATTCCATCAAAAATACTGAGCCCATTATCGGTGCCAATCCATAGGTTTCCATTTTGATCTCCTTCTATGGTATTTATAAAGTTAGCTGGCAAACCATCCTGCGATGTATACTTCGTAAATGTTTGCTGATCGTATTTCCATAGTCCTTGCGAACTTCCGATCCATATCAGCCCATTCTGATCTTCATACATAGAATAAATTCTAGTACCTATTTCTTGAGAGGATATAATTTTAAAAAACTGTTTGCCGTCAAACTTATATAATACCTCCGGGGTATTATTTTCAGAGTTATTCGTAAACCAAACATTACCCTTAGAATCTACCAGGTGTATTTCTGATAAATACTCAGGTAAATCGAAGGATTGAAAATGCAGGCCATCAAACTTAAAAAGTTTATTTTCCAAATTTGTAAACCAAATGTTGCCTTTAGGGTCCTGTTTAATTGAAATGATCCAACGATTTCGGCTAGGTCCTTCATTATCCGAAAAACTATAATTGGTTATCGTAGAACCATCAAAATGCAGTAGGCCTTTACCAAAAGTACCCAAAAACAGATCTCCGTTTTTGCTCTGAAAAATGCTTCTAAACGGGGATGTATTATCATCCGAGAGAAAATTATTGTAGGTTTTAACTGTTCTGTCAAATTTACCAATATAGCTTTGATCATAAATCCATGTATTATTATCAGGATCTTTATAAGCACTTGGAAAGGGTAAATCTTTTAATTCTGTTAGATCATTAAAATCAATAGAGAAAGTGCCTTTTATTTTTTTTATACCACTATTGGAATCCACCCACAAAAATCCATCTGAATCGGTATGAAAAGGCCTGAGTCGCTCATCACTTATTTTCCTGGCTTCTTTTCCTTCAATGAAGTAGGTTCCTGAAGCTGTTGTGACATAAAAGCTGGATTCATCCAGAGCATAAAATTGAAGTATTCTTGAATCAGGTAAAACCGATTTTAAATCAATCTCTTCAAAAGCTCCTTGTTTCAGGTGAAAAAGGCTTTTGCTAGAGAAATCAAATAAAAGGAATCCTTTCTTACCAAGATCTTGAAGATGAATATTTCTTTTTAGCTTTAATTCTTTTGTACTATAAGATGCTTCTATTTGCTCATTTTTTTGTTTAAGAAGATTGTTGTATTTAAGAAGTTTTTGCTCTTCGAAATTTAATATCCAAATGGACTGGTCCATTCCTGCAATCATGACCGGGTATGATCCTTCTAATTCCTTAAACTGAAGTCCGTCAAAAATGAGAAATTTAAGTTCTAGGGTATCAGCAACTTTTTTAACTCTCCAGATTCCTAATTGATTATTTTTATCCTGAATACCATAGGCTGCAGAAAAATTTGGGTCATCATACACCTCAAAATCCCGGAATTGTTTTCCATCAAATCGGATAGGGTATACACCACCTACCATCCAAAGGTTGTGGTCATCGCCATAAAAAATGTCTCTAAAACTCGAAGCTGGTAAGCCGTCTTTGGGAGTAATGGAGGAGATAACTTCTTTGCCATAATCAGGATCTAAAGAGAAGGGCCTCTTACTCACGATAAGATCTTTTTTGGGTATTTTTGGACCAACTTTAAATTCAACAATTTCCGGTTCCGGAAAGCTGTCCCGGTAAACAATCCCTAATTCTCTTTTAGAAATAGCTTCTCTTTTAGATTCAGGTTCACCGGAACAGCTTAAAAAAAGTGGAACGAGGCCTAAAAACAGGAGATAGTTAATAACACTTTTTTCTGAATGGGTATACATATTCAAAACGGTTTTCCTTTAAACTGATGGGTACATCCTCTTAGATCAACACCATACCGGATATTAAAAATTAAAATTTCTTCTATTCTTCTGAGCTTCTCTGTGAAGCAAAAGAGGAAGATAGTTCTTTTGATAGGATCTGAGGATTCAGATGAAATATTACTAGGCATCGTTATTTTCTACTTTTAGCCTTATGAAAAATTCCGTTCCTTTTCCTTTCTTACTCTCCACCTTCAATTCCCCGCCATGCGCCTTTATAATATCATGGGTTATACTCAGTCCAAGACCAGTTCCTTCGGTTCCTTTCTTGGTTGTGAAGAAGGGTTGAAGGATTTTATCCTTGATATTCTCAGGAATACCTGGACCATTATCTGCTATCGAAAAGATGATTTCATCTTTTTGAAGCGCTGTTTTCACGCTGAGTTTTGGCAAATATTCTTCAGATTCACTGGACTTGAGCTTATCTCGCATGGCATCAAAAGCATTGTTGCAGAGGTTCAAAATCACTCTTGAAAAATCCTCGCTGATCAAGTTTACGTCACCCACATTTGGATCAAGTTTAAAATCTATATCGACATTGATTGGAGATTTTCCGGCCCGCATACCATGGAAGGAAAGATTCACAAATTCCTTGACTAAGGGGTTGAATGCTTTTGGCTCACGCTTGCTTCCTGTAGCCCGACTATGTTGCAACATAGATTTGACGATACTATCTGCCCGAGTACCATGTTCATGGACTTTGGTGAGGTTGGTTTTTACATCGTTTAGAATGGTGATGATTTCTTTCTTGGCACTGGAATCTTCCAGATTTTCCAGTTCTTCGAAAACTTCTTCGATCAGTTCCCTATTTAGCTCAGAGAAGTTATTGACAAAGTTTAGCGGGTTTTTGATTTCATGAGCAATGCCAGCGGTCAGTTGTCCGAGACTTGCAAGTTTTTCCTGTTGCACCAGTTGTTCCTGAGCAGCTTTCAGATCTTTCAATGCTTTTTCTGCCTTGGCCTTCGCCAAATCCAGCTTAGTAAAGTCTTCGTATCGAGCATAAGCAACAGATAGTGAATTGCCTAGGGCTTTGACCAAGTCTAATTCTTCTTCACTTAGGTCCTTTTCTGATCCGACATAAACCATTCCTTGGGTAAAGGGCACAAATTGAAGAGTTAGCGCTCTAGGAGGTTTTTCTCCACCCTGATAGGTAGTAGCATTTGAAATCTGCCCTTGCTCCATCAAGCTTTTCATAAAGTCGAGGAATTGGTTTTGATCCCAGTGCTCGATATAGGTTTCCTTTTTTCTCCAATGTGCCACGCCATTTTTGGAGATTTCTGAATTATCAAAATCTAAATGGAGTGCTGCCAATGCTTCCCCTTTGGGATTGGATAGGTAAAAGTCAACAATCTCCTCTTTCTCATTGACCAGCATTACTCCACATCTAAAAAATGGAACTCCCAAGGATTGTAATTCTTTCCAAACTAGTGGTGTGATTCGCTCGAGGTCTTTAGTATCACGCATGGAAGCTATTTCTGCTCTGACCCGATCCAGTGAAGCTTGTTTTGTGGCTTCTCTTGCTTGCGTTTCAGCTTTTTGAAGATCAAAATATCTATTATATGTCAGATTGATTACTTGAACGAACCTTTGAATGGTTCGAAGTTCTTCCTCATTGAAAGGCTGTTTGGTCCAGGCATAAAAGGAGCCGTGATTAAATGGAAGAAAGTACCCATACTGAACATCCTTTTTAGAAAATTCAGGTTTTGGTAAATTACCATAGCTGGGTAGCAAAAGATCATAATATTCATTTAACTCTTGCCCATTAAGCTTTAAATGATACATCTGCTTTTTAGTCCAATATTCAAATATCGACTCCAGAATAACGGAATTCGTTAAGGATATTTCCCCGATCAGTAGAAGGTTTTTTCCATTCTCAGCTGAAACTGTAGCAAACATTTGTCCTTTCTGTTTTTCTTTATCAATCAGTCCTATCCCTGATCTCAAAGGTGATATGCCCAATTGGGTCAATTCATCAAAAACCACATTATTGGCCTCTGCCAAGTCATTGGAATTATGCATGGACATAGCCTTGGCACGAACTCTTTCGAGAGCCGCCTCTATTTGCGCCTCCCTTGCTTGTGCTTCTGCTTTTTTCAGGTCGAGGAAACGTAAATAGGACAATTTAAAAGTATTGACCAATCGCTGGATTACGGATCGGTATTCTTCGGATAAAGGTTTCAGAGAAGAGAAAAGAATGCTTGAATATTCATGGAATTGGTGGGAGTGAAAAAAGACCGTATCCAGATTTGCTGACCGTAGGCGCTCTGCCCGCTTTTTGCTGAATATTTTATCTATCCACTTAATCCATAATTCCAGCCGTTCGCCCTCTGCCGTTAGGGTGAATATCTTTTTGCCGGATTTCATTTGCTTTAATGATTCCTCGGCCATCCAGAATTCGTTTACATCAAACTCTTCGGAAATGATAAGTTCACGATTTTGGCCTTCCGTTGTATTGTCTGCAAAATAGGTAATACAGGTATTGGTTTCTGGATTTATTTCGCTTAAGGCCACACCTAATACGGGAATTGCCAATTCTTCAATTTGGGTTAAAAAAGTCAAGGCAACCTGAGGTAATTCTTCACTTTTGTGCATGGCCATGGAAGCCGAACGAATGCGTTCCAGTGCTGCTTCAATCTGTGCTTCTCTTGCCTGTTCCTCCGCTTTTTGGAGATCGAGGAAGCGGGTGTAGGTTTGCTGAAAGACTTTATTTATCCGTTTAAGGATATTATTTTCTTCCTCAGAATAAATGTTTTTCCGGTAATTGAACATCGTGATACCTGAGTGGATGCCAAGTGCAGAAGAACCCGTCATTCCTATACCTTGAGCTATATATTCTTTGCGATCTTCTGGAACTTCTATTCCCTTGGCATTAGGATAAAAATGCTCAAAGTAAACCTCCTTTGATTTTTTGTCTTCTTCAAAGGTGAAGAAGTCAATACCATTTTCTCTCGCATCTTTGTTCAGCTGGTGAATAGGATGATCGAAGTAGGGGAGTCTTACTTGCTTGGGATAGATCGCTGTACTCGCTCCAATCCAGAGATTAAATGCCTGATTATTTTCGTCAAAAATATCAATATAGCAAGTATCAACGACCAAGTTTAAATGCTCGAATTGCTTGAACAGAACTAGGATGACCTCTGATAGTTCACTGGTCTTATGCATAGCCATGGAGCGCGATCTGATTCTTTCCAGGGCCGCTTCTATTTGTGCTTCTCTGGCCTGTTCTTCTGCTTTTTGGAGATCGAGGAATCGGGTATAGGTTTGGTCAAAGACCTTTGCTATGCGTTCTAGAATTTTGTTTTCTTCAGGAGTATAGGGTTGCCCTTCCCAATTGAACATGGTTATCGCTGCATACTTTGTTAAAGCAACGGATCTAGCAAAACCTGTTCTTTTTAAAAGTTGATCTTGTTGGTCCTTAGGGGTAACCTTTAAGTCCGAAAGCTCAAAGATTTTTCGATAAAAGTGATTCTTTACTCTTTTGGTATACGAGTCCGAGATAAAATTTATTTTGTTTTTCCTAGCGTCTATAACGCTATCGAGAACATTAGATTTGAAATAAGGTATATGAACCAATTGTGAGTTTTGATGTGTAGGATTCGCCATCCATATTTTTATCCCATCAATTTTGGTTTGGTCAGGATCTGTTGATTTGTCAAAAATTTCTATAAATGACCCATCCATTAGAATATCCAAAGACTTGAGTTCATCATCAACTATAAAAATCACTTTTTGTAGTTCTTCAGTTTGATGCATCGCCATTGATGCCGAACGAACCCTTTCGAGAGCTGCTTCAATCTTTGCTTCTCTAGCCTGAGCTTCCGCTTTTTGGAGATCGAGAAAGCGGGTATATGCCTGTTCAAATACTTTCCCAAACCTTTGTAAAATACTAATCTGAATTTCTGATAAAGGATTTCCAGAAAAGTCGTTCACGGCAATGACAGAATTCTTTGCCGGAACCATACTGATCTTATAGGTTTCGCTTTCTCTGATCATGATTCTCACCTCGTCGGGTAAATCATTTAATTCAGGAAGTGCTAAAACAAAATCATAAAAACTGTCCTTTTGCTTTTTGGTATAGGTGCCAACATAAAAATTCATGGACTTCTCTCGCACCTTATGGTAATCATTTACAATTGGGTGATTAAAATAGGGGAGTAAATATTGATTGATTACCAATCCGGTTCCCACATCTCCGCATACAAAACATTGAATATCTCTAGAGTTTTCGTTAAAAGTCTGAATTCCCATGGCAGTTGATGGAACTTTCAGTTCGGTTATTTTTTCAAATAATACCTTCACTACTTCCTTAAGCTCATCACTTTTTTGCATAGCCAACGAGCGTGAACGGACTTTCTCCAATGCTGCTTCAATCTTTGCTTCGCGGGCTTGTGCTTCAGCCTCAATCAAATCGAGATACCTCCGATAGGTTTGTGCAAAGAGTGAACTAAATCGCTGAATAATTTGAAGCAGATCTTGTTCGAATACGCGAGGGGTAAACGCATAAAAAAATCCATACTCGAAAATGAAACAGTATTGAAGTTCTTTTTCCGGAAGTTTTTCTAAAGGAATCTTAATTTTATAATCAGGTGCTTTATTGAGCATTTGATAGTATTTCAACAAATCCTCGCCTTCCAAAACATACTGATGAAAAGGAATTTGGGCTTCCCAAGCCTTATAGGAGCTCTTTAACAAGGGATGGGAATTCATATCCAAATTCCCGATATGCATCTTCACCTTATCCCCGTATTTCCGTGCAGTCCAGAGCTGATTATTTTTATTTTCTTTGTTTAGGATACCAATTCCAAATCTGGTGCCTTCGTCTACTCCTAAGCCCGTGAGCTCATTAAACATTTTGAGGATACAGTTTCCCATGTCCTCACTACTATGCATGGCCATGGTCTTTGCCCGTACCCTTTCCAAAGCAGCTTCAATTTCCAACTCCCTATTTTTTTCAAGTAGATCAGCCGTTTTTTCATCGACCAATCGTTCTAGTTCTCGGGCCTTTTGCTTCCAATTTTCAATCCCCCAGGTGTCTTCTTCACTTTTTACTTCTTCTGGTTTGGAGCCATGCCAATGAACTACTTTCCAGTTCTCTTGATGATATTCTAAGACCGTTGAAAAGCGAAGTTTCATTTCTAAGGTTTCCTTATCCGCAGTTACTTTTAAGATGAGGTCATCTACATAGATCGCCGAGTTTTCATCTTCCAGCACTCTTCGAAGTACGGGTTCCAATTTAGACTCCATTTTGAGCCCAATGGCTTGTTCTTCTTGCCTTTTGATAAGGTCAATAAAATCCTTCCGAGAGAATATTCGCTCATCAATCGTGGTACCAAAACCCATGATTTTGGGATCTATAATCTCGTCTATCCCATCGATAATAGGTTTAATATTGAGTCCGATATTAACGAAATCTTGGTAGGTCTGATTGAGTAAAAGCTCCTTGTTCCGATCCATTTTAAAAAGATTAAGATTGTGGTAATTTAATGAGAAATGAGGCCCCTTTGCCTATCTCATTGCTAATGCTCAATTCTCCCCCATGCGCTTTGATGATATCATGGGTGATGGATAGGCCAAGACCTGTTCCCTCGGTTCCTTTCTTGGTGGTAAAGAAAGGCTGTAGGATTTTATCCTTGATATCATCAGGGATGCCCGGGCCATTATCCTCAACTTCCAAATAGACTTGGCTTTTGTCTGATTTAGTCCGGACAGTGAGTTTGGGTTGGTACTCGTCTGGAACTTCTAAGGTCTTTTGTCTCATCGCATCAAAAGCATTATTGCAGAGATTGACGATGACTCTGGAGAAGTCTTCTGAAACCAGATTGACCATCCCGACTTTCTCGTCCAACTGAAAATCTATATCCACATTGATGGGGTTTTTGCCTGCCCGCATGCCGTGAAAACTCAAATTCACGTATTCTTTCAGCAAGGCATTGAGGCCGGTGGGCTCTTTTTCCCCTGATCCGCCGCGGGAATGCTGCAACATGGAAGTCACAATGCCATTTGCCCGCGAACCGTGTTCATGTATTTTACCCAAGTTGGACTGGATATCTTCCAGTATCTCGTCCTCCAAAGTCTCGTCTCTTGTTTCTTGGCTCTTGGCTCTTTCTTTTTTAATCTCCTCAATCATCTCCATACTCACTTCCGAGAAGTTGTTG
>NZ_JBCLWJ010000028.1:0-28198 GCF_039563885.1 Algoriphagus sp. SE2
GATTATAATTTTTTGATCAATAAGTTTTTGAAGTAAACAACATCTCCGTGATCTTGGAGAGATATTTTACCTTTCTTAAAGGTTCCAAAACCTGGCATGTCCTTAAATTTACTATCAGCAATCAAAGCTTCCCATTCAGGAGTCCAAAGCGTGGTTTTGACAACAGTTGTTCCATTAAGGATTAATTCAAGTTTGCCATGATCTGCAATTATCTCGGCATGATTCCATTCCCCCCAAGGCTTAACTGTTTCTTCACTGCTTACGATGAGATCATATAAATCTCCTGCTCTGTGACTGATGATTTTTGCATCTGGGTGCCCTTCATTATCCAAAACTTGCATTTCCATTCCAGTATTCCAAGGATATTGATATTCTGGAGCTTCGTGAACATAAAAGATGACACCACTATTCCCGTTTTGAGCTATTTTCCAATCATATTTGAAGTGAAAATTCTCAAACTCTTCGTCCGTAACAATATCGCCTCCATCGCCTGTTTGCCAACCGTCCTTATTGGCAGCATCCAGATAAATGGCTCCCTCCTCATCGATTTTCCAAGCATTTCCAACTTCACCACCACCATACTTATGCCAGCCTGCAAATGTGGCACCATCAGATAATGGGATCCATTCAGATTGTACAGTTGGAACTTCTTCCATCGCTTCTGTATTTTCTGATTCAGTTGATTTGATTTGAGCTGAACTTGAAGCTAACAATCCTGCTACCAAAGCTATAGCCAAATATCCTTTTTTCATTTTCTTATTTCTTCAATAACAGAACATATGCAACCATATCCTTTGCATCTTCAAGGGTTACATTAGGATGTGGAGGCATTGGTACTTCTCCCCAAACACCAACTCCTCCAGCTATGACTTTCTCTGCTAGCATGTTGATATTCTCTTCGGTATTTTCATACTTCGCAGCTACATCAGCATATGATGGACCCACGATTTTTCTCTCTACCATATGACAGGAGGTACAGTCGGACGTTTTTAATTTGGCAAGACCCTTAATATATACAGGATCATCCTTATACATTTCTTCCAGACTCATTTCTTTTGCAGGTTCTGCAGGTGCAGTTTCTACCGCAGCTGTTGATTCAGCTGATTTCTCTCCGCCTCCGCATGCGAAAGCCAACCCAGCCAGTGCAGCGAGTCCAAGATTTAATGGTTTTGTGATTTTCATTTTTATGTAATTAATATTGTTATTTAAATCCCTAAAATTTTCTTATTAAAGGCTTCATCAGCTCCTACTCCCGCGAAGTCATCAAATGCTTTTTCCGTAACTCTTATAATGTGAGAATCAATAAATGGAGCTCCTTCTGCTGCCCCTTGTTCAGGATGTTTAATTGCACATTCCCATTCGAGTACTGCCCAGCCATCAAAATCATATTGCGAAAGTTTGCTAAAAATACCTGCAAAATCAACTTGTCCATCTCCTAAAGATCTGAATCGACCGGCTCGTTCTATCCATCCCTGGAATCCGCCATATACACCTTGCTTACCTGTCGGGTTAAATTCAGCATCTTTTACATGGAACATTTTGATTCTTTCATGATAGAAATCAATGAATTGTAAGTAATCTAAGCATTGTAACACAAAGTGACTTGGATCATAAAGAATGTTCGCTCTTTTATGTCCATTTACTTTATCTAAAAACATTTCGAAAGTAATTCCATCATGAAGATCTTCTCCTGGATGTAGTTCATAACATACATCCACTCCATTTTTATCGAACTCATCCAATATTGGAGTCCATCTTTTTGCAAGTTCTGTAAAGCCAGTCTCTACCAATCCTGCTGGCCTTTGTGGCCAAGGGTAAACAGTATGCCACATAAGAGCTCCGCTGAAGGTTGCATGGGCAGTCAATCCCATGTTTTGAGATGCCTTGGCAGCATACATCAATTGCTGGGTAGCCCATTCTGTTTTTCCCTTGAGGTTTCCGGCAAGGTTTGCTGGTGCAAAACCATCAAACAATTCATTATATGCCGGGTGAACCGCTACTAGTTGCCCTTGAAGGTGTGTTGATAATTCTGTAATCTGCATACCTGTAGATTCCACAATACCCTTTATCTCATCAGCATAAGTTTTACTTTCTGCCGCTTTTTGAAGGTCAATTAATCTGCCGTCCCAGGATGGTATCTGTACCCCCTTATAGCCTAAACCAGCTACCCACTCACAAATGTTTTTAAGGTTGTTAAATGGAGCTTTGTCATCTGCAAACTGTGCTAGAAAAATGGCAGGTCCTTTAATAGTTTTCATATTGAATTTTAGTTTTTACCAACTCAATCCTAAATTATAACTCTAGGGGGACTGATTGGTTTTCGGTTTGATTTTTGAGTTTTTGATAATTTATTTTTCCACTACAAATGGCGTCCATTTTTGATCAGAACTATTACTTTTCAATACATGATCAATGAAAGCCATACCTCTGATTCCATCCTCAATTCCTGGGAAATCTTCCCATTCTGGTTGTGGGGTTTCTCCATTTCTTTGAGCATAAATACATCTGGCAAAATTTCTGTACAAGTTAGCAAAGGCTTCGACATATCCCTCAGGATGTCCTGCTGGAGTTCTTGTGTTTTCATTTGCCAATGAACCCAAATAGCCTGTTCCTGCTCGATAGATTTGATCTGGTTTGTCAGGCCAGCGAGCAAGTAACGTGTTGTTTAGCTCTTGTTCCCATTCCAAGCCTCCTTTTTCTCCATAGACTCGAATCTTTAAATTGTTTTCTGCTCCGGTATCTGTTTGTGATGCCATCAAAACACCTGAGGCTCCATTTTCGAATCGCATTAAAACAACGCCATCATCATCTATTGGTCTACCATCAATTTTTATGTATAGGTCTGCGCAAATTTGACTTACTTTTTCCCCGGTTACATATTCTGCCATATGGAATGCGTGGGTTCCGATGTCACCCATACATCCAGCTAAACCATTTCTTTTGGGGTCGGTTCTCCAAGCTGCCTGTTTATTGTTCTCCGTTTCCAATAATTTCCAAAGCCATCCCTGAGGGTATTCCACATATACTTTTCTCACTTTGCCAATTTCACCATTGGCAATCATTTGCTTGGCTTGCTTAATCATTGGATACCCCGAATAGGTATGTGTCAATAAAAATAATTTTTCAGAATTTTTGACGACATGATAAAGTTCCTTGGCTTCAGCATAATTAAGCGTCAAAGGCTTATCTAATGCTACATGAAAGCCATGTTTAAGTGCTTTGACTGTAGGGTCAAAATGAACATTGTTTGGAGTTACAATACAAACCACATCAATCCTTTCAGATTCCGGTAATTGTAATTCTTTTTCAAACATTTCATCGTAACTGCTATAAACACGATCGGGAGGAAGCATTAATTCCTCTCCTCTGATTTTTGATTTTTCAGGGTTTGAGCTAAACGCACCAGCTGCTAGCTCAAACATACCATCCATTAAAGCTCCATTCAAATGAATAGCTCCAATAAAAGACCCTGGGCCTCCACCTATTAGTCCTAGTTTAAGTTTTTTTGATTTATTCATGGGCAAAGAATAGATTTTTCTGGTTTTAATAGATTGAATTAATTGATTCTAAGTTGAAAATCCTTTGTACTTTAACTGAGTCGATTGATAAATTGATCAATAGCTTCATCAAGTTATGAGTGGCTATTTGAAATCTTCATAATTCCTGAAGCCTGAACTGCTTTAGAGCTGCTCAAAATACAGTAAATTGATAAAAATTTAAACTTTCATCCCTTAAATACTATAAATCTCATCCATTTAACTTCTGTTTAAAATGAAATTAATCACCAAGTTACAGCTCTCATTTATGATGTTTTTAGAATTTTTTATCTGGGGAGCATGGTTTGTAACTCTGGGGACATTTTTAGGGTCCAATTTACAAGCTAAGGATTCTGAAATTTCCCTGGCATTTTCAACCCAGTCTTTTGGGGCTATTATAGCTCCTTTTATCGTGGGGATGATAGCGGATAGATATTTTAATGCAGAAAAAATCCTGGGTATAATCCATATCCTTGGAGGGCTCCTTATGTATTGGCTTTATAATACGTCCGAATTCGCTATTTTCTTCCCGGTCCTTTTAGGGTATATGATATTGTTCATGCCAACTTTGGCACTGGTTAATTCCATTTCTTTTAATCAAATGCTAAGCCCGGAAAAAGAATTTTCTGTCATCCGTGTTTGGGGAACCGTGGGTTGGATAGCTGCAGGAGTGATGATCAGCTTATTTGGATGGGATAGTCAGGAGGGTTTGAGTCAAGGTTTACTCAAATACACGCTACTTGTAACTTCAGCGATGTCGATATTTTTGGGTTTTTATAGTTTTACTCTTCCAAAGACCCCTCCTAAAGGAAAACTTTCAGGTGAATTCTCAGTTTCTAAAGCATTGGGATTAGATGCGTTATCTCTTTTAAAACATAGAAATTTCGCCATTTTCTTTATCTCTTCCATTTTGATATGTATTCCGTTGGCATTTTATTACCAAAATACCAGTCCTTTTTTGACTGAAATTGGATTAGAAAATTCAACCGGTAAAATGGCATTTGGGCAAGTTTCTGAAGTGGTTTTTATGTTAGCTCTTCCAGTATTCTTTTCAAAGTTCGGAGTAAAAAAGACATTGATTGTAGCTATGATAGCATGGGCCTTGCGGTATTTACTATTTGCTTTTGGCAATGTAGATTCAGGAGTTTGGATGCTATTGCTCGGAATTGTATTACATGGGATTTGTTATGATTTCTTTTTTGTAAGTGGTCAGATTTATACGGATTCACATGCAGGAGAAAAATATAAGTCCTCTGCACAGGGCATGATTACCCTAGCGACATATGGAGTTGGGATGTTAATTGGGTTTTGGATTGCTGGTTTGATTTCTGAAAACTATGCAGATTTAAATGGAAATCATGATTGGAGGTCAATTTGGTTGATTCCTTCTGGTATTTCCGTGATGGTTTTGCTATTTTTCATTTCTTTTTTTAAAGAAGAAAAAAAATCTTACCCTAATAACCTAAATTAAACATAGATGACATTTGATTCTGGAAGACGTTCTTCGTTCAAAAAAATGCTTGTTGGAGGCGCTTCACTTGGAACTCTAACTAGTTTCGATTCAAAAAATAGCATGCCGGTGGAACTGAAAGGTAATATTAATCATGGGGTTTGCCATTGGTGTTTTCCTGATTACAGCTTGGATGATTTTTGCGCAGAAGCAAAGAAAATTGGCATCAAGGGAATCGATTTAATTGGCCCAAAAGATTGGGAAATTTTAAAAAAACATGGGTTGGATTCTTCTATGTGTAATGGTGCGGAGATCAACCTGGTAGATGGGTTTGGAGAAACCAAATTTCATGATCAATTAGTCAAAAATTACACCGAGGTCATTCCTTTGGTAGCAAAAGCAGGATATAAAAATCTGATTTGCTTCTCTGGAAACAGGAGAGGAATGGATGATGAAACAGGATTAAAAAATTGTCAAGCTGGCCTCGAAAGAATCATGCCTATTGCAGAGAAGCATGGGATTATGATTCAAATGGAATTATTGAATAGTAAGGTTAATCATATTGATTATTTATGTGATAGAACTGCTTTTGGCGTTGAGTTATGTAAAAGAGTAGGTAGCCCTAATTTCAAATTATTATTTGATATCTACCACATGCAAATCGATGAAGGTGACCTGATCAGAAATATTACGGATTATCATGAATATATTGGTCATTACCATACTGCAGGAAATCCGGGTAGAAATGAATTAGGTGATGATCAAGAAATTAATTACCCTGCAGTAATGAGGGCTATTTTAGCAACGGGATATAATGGATATGTTTCCCATGAATTTATTCCCAAAAAAGAAGATAAAATTGCATCCCTTGCTGAGGGAGTTGCAATTTGTGACGTATAAACCAAATAACTAACAAATACCATAATTTATGGCAAATCAAGCATATGATGCAATTGTAGTTGGCTCCGGGATAAGTGGAGGTTGGGCTGCAAAGGAACTTACCGAAAAAGGCCTCAAGGTTCTCATGTTGGAGAGAGGGCCTAACGTAGAGCATGTAAAAGATTATAAAACAGCTACGCTTCCTCCTTGGGAAGTACCGCATAGAGGAAGAAGAACTCAGGAACAATTGGAAAATCATCCGAACTTGAGAAGGGATTATGTATTAAATGAGTTAAACCTGGATTGGTGGGCTCACGAAGATGATTCTCCGTATGTGGAAGAAAAACCCTTTACTTGGTTTAGAGGATACCAAGTAGGAGGAAGATCACTACTTTGGGGTAGACAATCTTACAGATGGTCAGACCTGGATTTTGAAGGAAATTTGAAAGAGGGAATAGCAGTAGACTGGCCTATCAGATATAAGGATATTGCACCTTGGTATTCTTATGTAGAGAAATTCGCAGGTGTTTCCGGGTCAAAAGATGGGTTAGATGTTTTGCCGGATGGAGAATTTATGCCTCCTATGCCGATGAACTGTGTGGAAAAAGATGCCGCGGAAAGAATTAAAGCACATTATAAAGGAGCAAGAACTTGGACTATTGGTCGTCCTGCCAATATTACTCAACCACTTCCAGGAAGGCCTGGTTGTCAATATAGAAACAAATGTTCTCTTGGATGTCCTTTCGGAGGATATTTTAGTACCCAAGCTTCTACTTTACCTGCAGCAGTAGCTACCGGAAATCTCACATTAAGACCTTGGTCTATTGTGACAAGAGTTATTTATGATAAGGATACTAAAAAAGCTACTGGAGTAGAGGTTTTGGACGCAGAAACAAATCAAACCGTAGAATATGACGCGAAGATTGTTTTCTTATGTGCTTCAGCATTCAACTCCACCAGAATTCTAATGAAATCTGCCACAGATGTTTGGCCAGGAGGTTTGGGAAGTAGTTCCGGTGAACTTGGACATAATGTGATGGATCACCACTTTAGATTAGGAGCAAGAGGTACCATGGAAGGGTATGACGATAAATATTATTTTGGAAGAAGGCCAACAGGGCTATACATACCAAGATTCCGAAATGTAAATGGAGATAAGAGAGATTATCTTAGAGGATTTGGATATCAGGGAGGAGCAAGCCGAAGTGGATGGAGTAGAGATGTAGCTGAACTTAATTTTGGTGCGCCATTAAAAGAAGCTTTAACCAAACCAGGACCATGGTCTATGGGAATCACGGCTTTTGGAGAAATCCTTCCTTACCATGAAAATACAATCAAATTAAGTGATACTGTAAAAGATAAATGGGGAATGGAGGCATTGGTAATGAATGCCGAAATAAAGGACAATGAAATCAAAATGCGTAAAGACATGATGGCAGATGCCGCCGAAATGTTGGAAGTTGCGGGTTTTAAAGACGTTCAAGAATATGATGCTGGATATACCTTTGGTCAAGGTATACATGAAATGGGTACAGCAAGAATGGGTAGAGATCCCAAAACTTCTGTTCTAAATGGGAATAACCAGGTTTGGGAAGCTAAAAACGTGTTTGTTACTGACGGAGCGTGTATGACTTCTGCATCAGCGGTGAATCCATCATTGACTTACATGGCATTAACTGCCAGAGCTGCTGCGTTCGCAGTTGATGAATTGAAAAAAGGAAATCTCTAATTTAAACGACGGAAACTATGACTATGAATAGAAGAGACGCATTAAAAAGCGTAGTTCTGATGATGGGAGGAACCATGGTAGGAGCCACAGCGATCCTGACAGGTTGTACTCCAGAAAACCAAATCGAAGGCTTGGATTTTAAGCCTGAGGATATTGCTTTCCTCGATGAGATTGGAGATACGATTATCCCTACCACCGATACACCCGGGGCAAAAGCTGTGGGAATCGGTTCTTTTATGGTGATGATGGTTAAAGATTGTTATGATGCCAACCAACAGAAAACGTTTGTCGATGGATTAAATACCATCAACAAGGAGTTTAAAGCTGAAAATGGGAAAGCATTTGTGGATGCTTCCTCAGAGGAAAGAACAGCATATTTGAATAAAATGTATGAAACAGCAAAAGCTAGTGGCGATCGTAAGCCTGAGGTGATTTATATGCTGAAGGATTTAACAGTTTTAGGATATTTTACTTCAGAGATCGGTGCTACCCAAGCATTGAATTATGTTGAAGTTCCTGGAAGATTTGATCCATGTATTCCATATAATCCCGGAGATAAAGCATATGCTATTTAAAGAATTAATTTAAACCAAAAAACGCCTGCTCTACTTACTGAGCGGGCTTTTTCATGTTATGAAAAACCCAAGAAGAAAATTTATTAAAGTGGGAACTATGCTTGGATTAGGCACTGCTTTTATGCCATTGCAATTTTGTTCACCTACAGAAAAAGAAGAGCAACAAAGCTTGTCTGGTACATCGGAAGAAAAAAAGTCCAAGCTACAATCTTTTGGAATCCAGTTATATTCTGTGAAAGATGAAATGGCTAAAGATCCCAAGGCAACTATGACAGCATTGGCTGGATTTGGCTATAGACAATTTGAAGGGTTTGATGGAGGCAAGGGAGTGCTGTGGGGAATGGAACCAGCTGAATTTAAAACTTTGACTATTGACTTAGGCGTGAAAATGGTTGCGTCTCATGCCAATGTTTTTGAGAATCTAGATGCACAAGCTGCAAATGCAAAAGAAGCTGGTTTAGAATATTTGATCTGTCCTTGGATTGGACCCCAAAAAACTATCGATGAGTATAAAATTATTGCAGATAAGTTTAACAAAGCTGCTGAGACATTAAAGTCTCACGGTCTTAAATTCGCTTACCATAACCACGATTACACGTTTGTAAATCTGGAAGGTCTGGTTCCTCAGGATGTATTGCTGGAGAACACCGATCCGGCTTTAGTAGATTTCGAAATGGATATTTATTGGGTTCATGTAGCTGGGTTTAATCCAGCGGAGTATTTAACCAAATATCCAGGAAGATTTAAGCTTTGTCATCTAAAAGACGCAGAAGCAGACAAAGGTGACGGGGAAGAAAGGGGCGTTCTATTTGGATCAGGTGAAATACCATTTACCAACATCGTGAAAGAATCAATTGATCTGGGAATGGAATATTTTATTGTTGAACAAGAGCGGTTTGTTGGCACAAACCCGATGGAAGCCGCCGAGAAGAATGCTATTTACTTAAAAAATTCTTTTGAGTTCTGATCAAGAGAAAATATCCTGTTTTTTAGGTTGCTTTCTAAAAAGGAAAATGTAAATAACAATAATCAAAATGATCAGTAAAGCTACTTCAAATTGAGCCCAAATCTGAGATCGGTTTATTTGAACTTTAGCTTTGCTGATTAGCTTTTGTCCTTCATCCATTTGAATCTTACTCAGGTTTTCTAGGTCGGATTTGGCTAAAGCAATTTTTTGATCATATAGTTTTACCTGAATGGTATTTACTCCTGTTGAATCCATGTAGAGTAATTCATAACTTTTGATATTTAAATCATTTTGGATAATCTGTTTAAAATCTTCTAAATAATCTGATTCTTCCACGGTCAAATTAGTTTTTTCAAAATCAATGATTAAGTCCATGATTCCTTTTTCATGACCTTGGATCTCATTGATTACTCTTGAATAATCATAATCGAGGTTACAATGATCAATAAGCTTTTGAATAGAAAATAATCTGTCAGAAATCTGGAAAATATACCCTTCGACCACAAGTCTGTCATTATAAACCTCTGTAAAAGTCCTGCTAATACTTTTAAATGCCTGTCTTTCAGTTAGGTTTTTCCCATAAATCATAAGTAAAAGGACTGAAATTATGGCAATAGCCTGAAATCTTTTCTTCTTTAACCCTGAATTATTCATCATTTTTTATTTATTCAAACTGGTGATTTTAGGTTTTTGATTGTAAACCCGGACGTAATCTATTTCCATTTTCTGTGGCCAGATATTGGGATCAATACCTTGCTGACCTCCCCATCCTCCTCCAACTGCAATATTAAGGATTACATGAAAAGCCTGATCAAACGGCCATTCCTTATAATCATCTTTTGATTTATCGAATGTGAAGTATAGCGAATTATCGATGTAGAAATCAATTTTCTCTTTGGTCCAATCAATTGCATAAATATGAAATTCAGTATTGAATTCTGGAACCATTATGAAGCCTCCTTTTTGAGTCCCAATTTTATGGTTAAAAGCTTCCGTATGTACTGTACCATGTACTTTTCCCGGGTCAAATCCGACATGTTCCATGATATCGATTTCGCCATTTGAAGGCCAGCCACCAAACTTATTTTCTTCTGGAAGCATCCATATTGCGGGCCAAGTTCCTCTTCCTGTAGGAAGTTTTGCTTTTACCTCTATATAACCATACTTCCAGGAGGCTTTTCCTTTTGAAACTAATCTGGCAGACGTATAGCCTTTTGGGTAGTTCGAGTCTGTCTTTGCTTCAATTATTAATATTCCATCTTTCACTCTTGCATTTTCAAGTTTAGCTTCAGAATAATATTGTAGCTCCTGATTTCCCCAACCATGGTCACCGATATCGTAGCTCCAGTTTTTGGGATTGGGTAACCCATCTTTTTCGAATTCATCAGCCCAAATTAGTTTTGTCTTTTGGGCTAGAATCTGATTGCTCATCAGAAGTAGAAACAGAATGCTAAACTTTTTCATAGATTTAATAATAACGGGAAAATACAAAAACTTAAATAATTAAGTAGTGTTTTTATCGCTAGAGGCAAGTCAAAATTTGAATTGCCATTGTAAGGACATTATTTGTAATTTTACTCGTATATAAACCCAAAGAAAATGGCATATTATTATCGGTTGGGAGAAATACCTCCTAAAAGACATACTCAATTCCGTCAACCTGATGGCACTCTATACAAAGAAGAATTGGTGAGTTCTAAAGGTTTTTCCGGAATCTATTCAAATTTATATCATATCAATAATCCCAATCAGGTTAAATCCATTGGTACTCCAACTCCGTATTCATCGGAGCCAGCTATGGAACATGGTTTAAGTCAAACGCATTTGAAGACTTCAGGCGTAGATATAACGGGGGAAGATTATCTGAGTGCCAGAAAAATTCTCATGATGAATTCGGATGTCATGATGGGAATTTGTACGCCTAGAAAGCGCAAAATGGATTTCTATTTTAAAAATGCTGATGGCGACGAGCTTATCTATGTTCATGATGGAGAAGGAGTATTGTATTCTCAATTTGGAAAATTGACTGTAAGAAAAGGGGATTACATAGTTATACCTAGAACTACTATTTATCGATTTGAATTTAAGGAAGAGGGGCCGTTGAGGCTTTTGGTCATTGAATCCCATGGTCCTATTGAAACTGTAAAAAGATATAGAAATGAAGTAGGGCAGCTATTGGAGCATTCACCATACTGTGAGCGGGATATCAGAACACCGGAGGCTCTTCACATCGAAACTGAGAAAAGAGATTATCTGATTCAGATAAAAAAACAAGGAATGCTTCATCCTTATACATATGGCCATAGTCCATTGGATATTGTAGGATGGGACGGATATTTGTACCCTTATGCTTTATCTATTTATGATTTTGAACCAATCACAGGTAGAATTCATCAACCACCACCGGTACACCAGACTTTTCAGGCATGGGGTTTTGTGATTTGCTCATTTGTACCAAGATTATTTGATTATCATCCTTTGGCCATTCCAGCTCCATACAATCATTCCAATATTGATTCGGATGAAGTGTTATATTATGCAGAAGGAGAGTTTATGAGTAGGAAAGGAATTGATAGAGGCTCTTTTACCATTCATATGGGAGGTTTGCCACATGGGCCCCATCCTGGTACTGTAGAAAAATCGATTGGAGCAAAATCTACAGAAGAATATGCTGTAATGCTAGATACCTTTAAATCGCTTCAAATTACTAAGGAGGCTTTAGAGTTTGTTGATGAAAATTATCCTATGAGTTGGACAGAATAAAAAAAGAGCCTGAATTTAAATTCAGGCTCTTTTTGATTGCATCTACTAGTCTATTTGTCTGTAATTTCAGTTATTGGTTGACCAGTTGCCCCATTTGGTAATTTGATATCTAACATCATAGAGAGTGTGGGTGCAATATCTGTGATGGAAGCATATCGAGAGCTTTCGCCTTTTGGTATATTCCAACCATAAAATATCATTGGGACATTGGTATCGTAGGAATAACCAGTTCCATGAGAAGTTCCTCGTGCACCGCCAGTAAGCCAGCCAGGCTCAAGAATTAACAACACATCTCCTGAAGATTTGTGATTGTACCCCATTTGAAGTTTCGCTGCTCTTCCTTGAGTAAATTCAAAGTTTTTCATTGCATAGGCAGTATATGCCTCTTTGACGCCTCTGAACTTTAATAGAAAGTTTGCAAGGTCTTCCTGCATGTCCCTTAGATTTACCCCTTTTTCTCTAATTAACTCATGGTTTAGGAATATCTGCTCATTAGATAAACTTTTAATCCAATCTCCTTCTCCATAGATCTTTTGAGTATACCCTTTCAATTGTGCATTGATATAGCTATTATTTAGATTTCCTGCAGGAATTTTTTCACTTATCATATGAGTTGCTACTTCGGCAACGGCATGATCAGCTGTAAAAAAAATTAAATACTCACCTTCACCTATTTTTTCATCGAGGTAGTTAAGAAGTCTTTCAAATTCTAAATCCAATCTCAAATAATTGTCTTCTACCTCCTTGGAGGCTGGTCCAAATCTATGGCCTATGTAGTCAGGTGAAGAAAAACTCAATGCAAGAAAATCTGTCTCTCCGCGATTTCCCAAGTTTTCACCTTCAATAGCAGCGATTGCAAAATCCAGCGTTAAAGTATTCCCGTAAGGAGTGGAGGCAATAAGACCTAATCCCCCGTTTATCTCTTTTAATGTGGCTAAATCATATGGAAAAGTAGGGGTGTCTTTACCTGAAAATGGAGATTCAAAAGCATTGTTGTCATCAATACTTTGTTTGTATGTTTCGATAGGATAAAGGGTATTCCAGGTCTGACTGATGTAATTTTCAGCCACCTTCTTTTCATTGAAATTCTGAACCCATGAAGGTAAAGAATCATAATAATAAGTGGATGTCATGAATTCTCCATTATTACTATCAAACCAATAAGCATCTCCTAAGTGTCCTGCTGGAAGGCTTGCACCTCTATCCTTGATTGCAACTCCTACTACTTTTGACCTTTTGTTTGAAGAATATCTCAGCTCATCAGTGATTGTAGTAGTTAATAAATTTCTTGGACTGATTTTTCCATTCCCTTCAGTTCCTCCAACTGCCGTGACAGTAGAATCTTCAGCACAATAGAGAGCTCCATCTAGGCTTCGTACATACCAGCTATTACTAATAATGCCATGCGTAGCTGGCGTGGTCCCAGTGTACACAGAAGCATGACCTGGACCGGTGTAGGTTGGGATATAATTGTAATGACCATTCTTCATCATAAAGCCGTCATTCATTAATCTTTTAAATCCACCCTCTTTATATCGATCTGCAAACCTGTATAGGTATTCTTGTCGCATTTGATCCACTATAATGCCGACAATCAGTTTTGGTTTTTTAGCATTGTTTTGAGCCAGAAGAGGCGCGATTGCGAAAACAACGAGGAAAAATAAGATTCCGATTTTTTTCATGATATATTAATTTGAACCTAAAGATAAGGATATGCTACAATCTGTTAAATAAGACTTTTTTAAATGGACAAAACATGTGAGATTAGGATTCTAAAACAATATTATTTTATGAAAAGGTCCCTTATTATATTTTTTCTTTTAACTATCGCCTTCAATTCAATAGCTCAATCTTTTTTTGAAAATGCGCTGAGTAGTGATTGGCATAAAGAAAGAAGAAGTGCTTTTAGGAGTAAGATGCCTCCTAATTCTGTCGCTGTTATTTTCAACAATCCTGTCAAGAATAGATCCAACGATGTGGACTATATCTACCATCCAAATACCGATTTCTATTATTTAACAGGATTGAGAGAGCCAAATGCTGTATTAGTAATCTTCAGTGAAATGCGAGCTTTAAATGGAAAATCGTCGGACGAATTAATATTTGTACAGCCAAGAGATCCAAGAGCTGAAATGTGGAATGGGAAAAGACTTGGAGTTGATGGAGTGAAGGAAATGCTGGGTTTTGAAGATGTATTTCTATATGAAGAATTTACAGGAAACCAAAAATTGGATTTTAGTCCTTTCGACAAAGTTTTAACCTTTGATTTATCTGAAAACATTGAAGGCAGTAATACAAATGCAGGTTTGATAGAAATGATCAGTGCATTTAAAGAATCTTCAGGCTATCCTAATGACGTTTCCCAAATCAATCTCCAAATTTATGAGATGATTAGAGCTACAGATATTCAGAATTCTGCAAATGTGGCTCAAATAATAGATAGGGCCAAACAACGATATCCTGAGGTAGAGGACGACCCTGTTTTAAAAGATTTTTTAGACGCGGACTCTCCGGAAAAGCGAATGGCAGTGAAAGAAAAATTACCGGAACAAAAAGTTGATCTATTTCTTATGACTGAAATAATGGAAGGGCTTCGAGAAGTAAAAACTGTTGAAGAACAGGAGTTAATGAGGACTGCTGCAAAGATTTCTGCCATTGGACAAATAGAGGTCATGAAAGCAGCAAAGCAAGGAATGTCAGAAAGAGAGATTCAGGGGATTCATGAATTTATTTACAAAAGGTATGGTGCAGAAGATGTTGGGTATCCATCCATTGTAGGTGCTGGGAATAATGGATGTATTCTCCATTACATAGAAAATGATATGGAGAATATCAGTGATAGGCTTCTTTTGATGGATCTGGGTGCGGAGTGGAAAGGCTATACAGCAGATGTGACCCGAACTATTCCAGTGAATGGAAAATTCAATGAGGAGGAAAAAGCAATCTATGAATTGGTATTAAAATCCCAAGATGCAGGAATAGCGCTGAGTACTGTGGGAACTGATTTTGCAACTATAGGAGAAGAAACCAGAAGGATCATCAATGAGGGTTTAGCCGAATTGGGAATTATCAAACCAGGTCAATCCCATAATTATTTTCCGCATGGTACTAGCCATCATGTTGGGCTAGACGTACACGACCGAGGATCAAGAGGTCCACTTAAAGAAGGTGCTATTATTACTGTTGAACCCGGAATTTATATTCCCGAAGGCTCTCCCTGTGATAAGAAATGGTGGGGGATTGCTGTGCGAATCGAAGATGATATTTTAGTGACTTCTACTGGCCCAATTAATCTATCGGGTGATGCCCCAAGAACTGTCAGCGCTATTGAGCAAATGATGCGAATTCCTAGTGTATTGGAAAACTGGGTGCTCCCTGAAATTAATTGATTTTCATAATAGTTCCCGCAAAGGTGCAAAGGCGATATTTGAAAAATTAAAGTCCATTGACCACTCTAGTGATCCCGTTGGTCAGTTTGTCTTCATTAAAATTAATCAGCATTCCGAGCTTCAACCCTGTAAGTTTAAGATAGGTTCTGATTTGTTTACCGTGTACAAGTAATAACTTTTCGACTGATTTTAACTCTATTAAAACCTTCTGATTTAAAATTAAATCAGCTCTATATCCTTGGTCAAATTTTATGCTCTCCCATACGACAGGAATGATGACCACTTGCGTTTCGACAAGAAATCCTTTCTGCTTAAGCTCATATGAAAATATTCCTTCTTAAACGGATTCTAATAGTCCAGGGCCTAATTTTAAGTAAATCTTGAAAGCGGTATCAACTATTACTTTTGATATTTCATTTTCATTCATCTCAAAAAATGTTGCGTCTTTGCGTGATGAAAATATTTATAAAGAATAAGTCTTAATCCCGCTTTTTTAAATCCCCCCTCTTAATAGATCGGATAAATTGACCCCAAGCAAATGGGTCTAGGAGACGTAAAGGTCTAGGACCATAGAGATCCTGATTTTGAAGGGTTTGGCCCTGTTGAAAATACCGGAAGTTTTCGCCTCCAGAGGCAGGCATGCTTTCAGCCCACCTTAGCAGCATCTCAGGACTCATGTTTGCGCGACTTATCGACATCGGGTCAACTACATTCATAGCGATTACAGCCTGTTTGAATTCTTCTTCAGTGGGGTAGGGCATCACTTCAATTTCTGCCAAAGCAATCTCATCCACCTCCATGGTTAAAATCAGACTGATTCTGTCATTCTCTACATTTTCAGGAACTTTGAAGGTTTGTCTTTTTAATCCTATAAAACTGAAAACCACACTATCCCCTTCTAATACAGGCATGGAGAAATATCCGAATCTACCACTACTTGTTCCTCTACCTTTTTTCGGAACATATACATTGACGCCCGCTACGGCATCAGTGCTATCAGCATTTAGTATTATACCTGAGAGTTGAACAACCTTTCTTTCTTGTTTATCTTGAGCAGAAACAACCTGAACTGAAAAAATGAATCCCAGTAGGAAAATAAGGAAGGATCGAAGTATAATTGAATTATTCACAAATAAATAAACTTATATAAATACGAAAGGTTGGCAAAACGAATGCGATTATACCCTAATTTCGGTTGATTTTTTATTTTACCAACAAAATCTGAGTTAAAACTTACTAAATGAGACTCAAAAATATAAGTTTAAATTACGGACTCCGAATATTTAAAGCTCTTTCTGAAGACTCTAGAGTTAGAATAATTCATTTATTGATGCTAAATAAAGAATTATCTATCTCTGATTTAGAACATATACTGGATTTCACCCAAACAAAAACCAGTCGACATTTGATTTATTTAAAAAATGCAGGATTGCTTGGAAGCAGGAGAGTGGATCAGTGGATGTTTTATTACATCCTTGAAGAATATCTTGAAATCTTTCAAGCTGTATTTAAGTTTATTCAAAAAGATCCAAGCCTGATCAGAGACCAAGAAACATTCGAAATCTTGAAATCCAATCGCGAGCTGGCAATTAATAAAATTCAGAACAATCAATATCGACGTTAAAAACTTTGAAAAATTACCAACATATCTTTTTCGATTTGGATCATACCCTTTGGGATTACGACCGAAATGTCACTGAATCACTTTCAGAACTTTATGAACTGTACACGCTGCAGGAATTAGGTATTCCCACTTTTGATACTTTCTCTAAATCATTTCACCACGTGAATTTCCAATTATGGGATATGTACAATGTGGGAAAAATAGATAAGCATGGTCTCCGAATTGAACGGTTTAGGAGGATTTTTGCTCATGCCGGAGCTCCTGAAGATTCTGTTCCTTCACCATTTGAAGAGGATTTTATGCATCGTACTTCTTCCAAACCACACGTTTTTCCATACTCAAATGAGATTTTGACTTATTTGAAAAAGAAATACCCACTTCATGTTATTACAAATGGTTTTAACGAATCTCAGGCAAAGAAAATGAAATCATCAGGTTTGGATCAATACTTTGATTTAATTGTCACATCAGAAACAACTGGACATAAAAAACCAGATCCCAGAATTTTTCATCATGCTATGGAACAATTGGAGACAAGCCCTGAGTTATGTATCATGATTGGCGATAATCCAAACTCAGATATTCTTGGTGCCCAGAATGCATCAATAGATCAAGTTTATTTTAATCCCGATGGAAAGGAAACGGAATTGAAGCCAACTTTCACCATTTCCCACCTCAAAGAATTGGAAAGTATTTTATAATTGCTTTTGTTACTAAAATCACTAGTCAATAAAATCCTGTTGGTTATCTTTGCCAACATCAGAAAATCATAACCCCAGATATCATGCTTAAAGGTTTTTTTAATGTTCCCAACCCTGTAAACGAGCCGGTAAAAGCGTATGCTCCCGGAAGTCCGGAGAGAAAAGAATTACATGCTGCACTTGAAAAAGCTAGATCAGTGGAAGTAGATGTGCCTATGTACATTGGTTCAGAGGAAGTAAGAACTGGAAATAAACACCCAATGTCCCCTCCACATGACCATAAACACATTCTTGGTCATTTTCATGAGGGAGATGCAACGCATGTAGAGCAGGCTATCAATGCTGCACTAGGAGCAAAACATGCATGGGAAAACATGGCATGGGAGCAAAGAGCGGCTATTTTCTTAAAAGCTGCCGATCTTATTGCAGGCCCATATAGAGCGAAAATCAATGCCGCTACCATGCTAGGTCAATCCAAGAATGCGATGCAAGCTGAAATTGATGCAGCTTGTGAATTCATTGACTTCTTACGATTTAATGTGAAATATATGACTGAAATCTACGCCCAACAGCCTCCAGTTTCTGGAAATGGTGTTTGGAATAGATTGGAGCAAAGACCATTAGAAGGTTTTATTTTCGCATTAACTCCTTTTAATTTCACTGCTATTGCAGGAAATCTCCCCACTTCAGCTGCAATGATGGGGAATACAATCGTATGGAAGCCAGCCTATACACAGATTTATTCTGCAAATGTCTTGATGGAAGTGTTCAAAGAAGCCGGAGTTCCTGACGGAGTGATTAACCTGATCTATGTCAATGGACCTGTGGCCGGAGAAATTATTTTCAAGCATCCTGATTTCGCTGGTATTCACTTTACGGGTTCCACTGGTGTGTTCCAGCATATCTGGAAAGAAATTGGAGCCAACATCCATAAATTTAAGTCTTACCCTAGAATAGTAGGTGAGACTGGAGGAAAGGACTTTGTTATTGCCCATAAGTCTGCCAACCCTAAAGCTGTGGCAGTTGGTTTGGTTAGAGGAGCATTCGAATATCAAGGACAAAAATGTTCCGCTGCTTCAAGAGCTTATATCCCATCCAATCTTTGGGATGAAGTTAAAGGATATATGTTGGAAGATTTGGCAGATATGACCATGGGAGGTACAGAAGACTTCACCAATTTCATCAATGCTGTCATAGATGAAAAAGCTTTTGACAAAATCTCCAACTACATCGCGAATGCAAAAAAAGCAGATGGAGTAGAGATCATTGCTGGTGGTAACTTTGATAAATCTAAAGGATACTTCATTGAGCCAACCGTTATCTTAACTCAAGATCCTATGTACACGACAATGTGTGAAGAAATCTTTGGTCCTGTATTGACGATTTATGTTTATAATGCTGAGAACTTCGAAGAAACGCTAGAGTTGGTAGATCAAACCGGCCCTTACGCCTTAACAGGAGCGGTATTCTCTCAGGATCGTTATGCAATTGAGTTGGCAACCACCAAATTGAAAAATGCAGCAGGTAACTTCTACATAAATGACAAGCCGACAGGAGCAGTGGTAGGTCAGCAACCATTTGGCGGAAGCCGTGCATCAGGAACCAATGATAAAGCAGGTTCCATGATCAACTTGCTACGTTGGGTTTCTCCACGTACGATCAAAGAAACCTTTGTGTCACCAGAAGATTATAGATATCCTTTCTTAGGAGAGGATTAATCTTTTAGACCTTTAGGGTTTTGAATCCCCGAAGGTCTAGATCATATAATTTTAACTTGTCACCATGAGCGAAGTCGACGGGTATTCTTAAAGATTTTGATATTATAAAGTAGGCCTCGGATCATTTCCGAGGCTTTTCTTTTCGCAATAAAAAACGGCTGAGTTCCCCCAGCCGCATTTAAATCGCACTTCATACATCAAAAATCCTATATTCCTCAGGTATACATCGCTCCATTGACATGCAGCACTTGTCCTGAAATATACGTGCTCATATCAGAACCTAAGAATACACAAGCGTCTGCGATTTCTTCCGGTTTTCCACCACGCTTCATTGGGATAGCATCTCTCCAACCTTGTACCGTCTTCTCATCCAAAGCCTCCGTCATTTCAGTTTCTATAAATCCAGGAGCGATGGCATTGCAGCGGATGTTTCTAGAGCCTAATTCCAAAGCAACAGATTTGGTGAAACCAATGATTCCGGCTTTAGAAGCAGCATAGTTTGCCTGACCTGCATTTCCTTTGGCACCGACTACAGAAGTCATGTTGATGATTGATCCAGACTTTGCTTTCATCATGGTTCGAGTCACTGCTTTTACTGTATTGAAGCAGGATTTCAGATTCACATTCATGATTTCGTCCCATGACTCTTCAGTCATTCTCATCAAAAGATTATCTCTGGTGATTCCAGCATTGTTGATCAAAATATCCAATCCCCCAAAATCTGAAACCACATTATTAACTAATTCCTCAGCCGCTTTGAAGTCTGATGCATCGGAGCGATATCCTTTGGCCTTAACTCCAAAAGCTTCAAGCTCGCTGACCAGAGCTTGGCCTTTTTCTACACTGGATAAAAAAGTGAAGGCCACATTGGCGCCTTCCTGAGCATATTTGATGGCTATGGCTCTTCCGATTCCTTTAGAGGCACCGGTTATCAAAGCTATTTTTCCGGAAAGTAATCCCATTGATTCTAAAATTTTGTTTTGCCAAAATTAGAAAAAAACCGAAAGTTTCCGATCTGAAATGAAAAGGCTTTTGGATTTTACTTTTCTTCCATTGTATTTTCTTCGAAAAATCGATTTTGTAAAATAAAATTGAAGTATTATCAAATTTGGTAGAATTCTCTTTTTTCTAAATATATTTTTAGCACTTGCTTTGGAATCATTTACCTTTTTGGAGACTACAACAAATTTTTTTCTGAAGCCAAAAGGTCTATTTTTGCATAGATTCATTTCGTTATAAACCAATATTTAGATATGTCTTCAACCAAATTTGATTTGATTGTGTTGGGTAGCGGCCCAGGTGGTTATGTAGCTGCGATTCGTGCTTCCCAACTCGGTTTGAAAACTGCTATCATAGAAGCAGCAGAGCTGGGTGGTATTTGCCTTAACTGGGGCTGTATTCCAACTAAAGCCTTGTTGAAAAGTGCTCAAGTTTTTGAATACATCAATCATTCAGCTGATTATGGAATTTCGGTAAAAGAAGCTAAAGCTGATTTCGAAGGGATGGTAAAGCGAAGCAGAGGTGTGGCGGATGGAATGAGCAAAGGCGTTACTTTCTTAATGAAGAAAAATAAAATCGAAGTTATTTCTGGTTGGGGCAAAATCCAGGCAGGAAAGAAAGTAGAAGTCGCTGATAAGGATGGAAAGAAGACAATCTATTCTGCAGACAATATTATTATAGCCACGGGAGCCCGTTCCCGTGAGTTGCCATCTATGAAAATTGATGATAAAAAAATCATTGGATATAGAAAAGCAATGACCTTAGAGAAGCAACCGAAGAAAATGGTAGTCGTAGGTTCTGGAGCGATTGGAGTTGAGTTTGCCTATTTTTACGCTTCTATTGGGACAGAAGTAACCATTGTAGAATATTTGGATAGAATTGTTCCTGTTGAGGATGTAGAGGTTTCCAAAGCATTGGAGAAAATCTACAAGAAATCAGGTATGACTATTATGACTTCTTCCGAAGTGACGGCAGTCGATACCAAAGGCACGGGTTGCAAAGTGACAGTGAAAACTGCTAAAGGAGAAGAAACTTTAGAGTGTGATGTGGTTCTTTCAGCAGCAGGTGTGGTTTCAAACCTTGAAAATATTGGTTTAGAAGATGTTGGGATATTAGTAGATAAAGGCAAAATCAAGGTAGATGAATTTTACAAAACCAATATGCCAGGTTACTATGCAATTGGTGATGTGATTCCTGGTCCAGCGTTGGCACACGTAGCCTCAGCAGAAGGAATTATCTGTGTAGAAAAAATAGCGGGGCAATCTCCGGACCCATTAGATTATGGAAATATCCCCGGATGTACCTATTGTTCACCTGAAATCGCTTCTGTAGGGATGACTGAAGCAAAAGCTAAAGAAGCCGGGTATGAATTAAGAGTTGGTAAATTCCCATTCTCCGCATCTGGTAAGGCATCAGCTGCCGGAGCAAAAGACGGTTTTGTGAAGTTGGTATTTGATAAGAAATACGGAGAATTACTTGGTGCACATATGATCGGTGCAAATGTCACAGAAATGATTGCTGAGATTGTTGCGATCCGAAAGCTAGAAACCACTGGGCATGAATTGATAAAAACTGTTCACCCTCACCCAACCATGTCTGAAGCAGTAATGGAAGCAGCTGCTGCAGCCTATGATGAGGTGATTCACTTATAAATTCATACATTTTGAAATAAAAGGCACAAGACTGAAAACATTCGGTCTTGTGTTTTACTTTTAGGGGAAACCCAATGAAAACGACCAACTATTGGAGGAAGAACAAATAATTGCCGGACTTAGGGCAAAAGACAGGAAAACCACGGATTACTTGTATGAGAGGTATTCGAGGGCTTTGTTTGCTGTTATTTCCAGAATCGTTTACAATTCAGATATTGCAGAGGAGGTTTTTCATGATTCATTCGTAAAGATTACCAAGAAAATAGATACTTACGACGAGTCCAAAGGACGCTTATATACCTGGATGGCAAATATTTGTAGGAATTCTGCCATTGATAAACTAAGGTCCAAAGAAATTTCTCAATCCAGTAAGACCAACACAATCGATGACTTCGTATATGGGTTAGAAGGTAAATCTGGCACTGTAGAAAAGACTGACGCAATAGGAGTAAGAGAGTTGATGGATCAGCTCAATGAAGACCAACGTTTTATTATTGAGTATATTTATTTCAAAGGATATACGCATTCGGAACTTTCTGAGGAATTTGAAATTCCTCTTGGCACCATCAAGTCTCGAATTAGAGCTTCATTACAAGTTTTGAAAAAGAATTTAGACAGAATCTAGTGGATATTCAATCATACATAGCATCAGGCAAATTAGAGCTTTTCCTTCTTGGAGAGCTGAATGAGCGGGAGCGTGAGGAGGTTGTGGCCTTATCAAAGAAGTATCCTGAGATTCAGCAAGAGCTTAATGAACTGGAAAAGGCAATGTTTGCTTTTGATGAGCTAACAGGAAACAAGCCTTCAGCTAAATTGAAGGAGAAGATTTTCGATAGTCTTGAACCGGAATTCAAGAAAGTTGAAAATGTGAAAGCAGCGCCTTCCAATCAGGATTCTGAAGTCGTGAAACTTTCAACATGGAAACCATTCGCAGTTGCGGCTTCTTTGGTAGCATTAATTGCTTCTGTGGCTGCTATTTTCTATGCGAATAAGTTTTATGAAAGAGATCAGCAATTCACAGCCCTTTTGCAAGAGCAGAGTGTAATTGCTGATAATCTCAACCAAGTAAAACTGGAATTTGAAGAAAAAAATACACAGCTGGACAGGTTTGTTGCCGGTGATTTCAAACGGGTGGAAATGAAAGGTGAAAGCTTTGAGATGCAGAAAGATGCTAAAGTCGATGTATTTTGGGATCAAAGCGCAAAAGAAGTATTTGTGGCTGTAAATAATTTAAATTCACTCACCGATGAGTTTGATTACCAGCTATGGGCTATTGGTGACGATGGACCGATCGGTATTGGTCTCGTGAATCCCGGCGAAAAATTAACCTTACAACAAATGGATGCTGTGGCACAAGCAGGAGCATTCGCCATCACGATCGAACCAAAAGGCGGTTCTCAATCTCCAACCTTGGAAAAACTGGTGGTATTGGGAGAAGTGGCTTAATTATTTTACTTTGAGAATGAATCAATTTGAAATTAACCTGTTCTGAGAAGGACAGGCTTTTTCATTTTAGGAAATTTGAGTGATCTTTAAGCAGCTTTATACAACCTATGGAACTTCAACTTTCTACACCGGCCTTACTTTTTTCAGCCATCACATTATTGATGCTGGCATTTACCAATCGATTCTTGGCGATTGCCAGTTTGATTCGTGGACTTCATAAAAACTATATCAAAGCACCAGACCAAGAAATCATCGTGGAGCAAATTCATAATCTTCGGAGACGACTGACTCTGATCAAAAACATGCAGCTATTCGGAGTTTTTAGCTTTTTATTATGCATCATTTGTATGTATTTGCTCTTCCGAGGTTATACGATGGCAGCTAATTGGGTTTTTGTAGGAAGCATGGCATCACTGCTGGTTTCACTTTTGATTTCTTTGGTTGAAATTCAGATTTCCACAAAAGCCTTGAACCTAGAGTTAAAAGACATGGAAGAAATTTTTAACAAAAGAAGTAGTGGGCTTGATTTTATTTTCAAAAAAGAAGGTAAGAAGGATGAGAGTTAATATAGCTTGGGCATTCCTGTTCTTTGTTGGAATTAGCTCTTGTAATTCCCAATCTTCTACTGAAATCCAAGAAATTGAAACAAATGGGAAAAACTACATTGATTTAAATGGTGTAGGCAGTGCTTTGGATTTTTATACCTGGAGTTCAGACCGGATCCCAATGGTTTCTGCTCATCGGGGAGGGCCATATCCTGGCTATCCTGAAAATGCTATTGAAACTTTTGAACATGTGTTAAAATATACATCTGCAATCATCGAATTCGATGTGGCAATGACCAAAGACTCTGTTTTGGTATTAATGCATGATGACGAACTTGAAAGGACCACAACGGGTTCAGGAAAAGTTGCAGATGTTACCTTCGATTATATTCAATCCTTATTCTTAGAAGATGAAGATGGCAATAAAACCACATTCAGAATTCCTACTTTCAAAGAAGCCTTAATTTGGTCTAAAGGGAAAGCTTTGTTAACGGTAGATATCAAACGATCAGTTCCTTTTGAAAAGATTATTGAAGAAGTGAGAGAAACTGATTCACAAGAACATGCTGCTTTAATAACCTACACTTTTCCAGCTGCGAAAAAGATACATACTATGGCACCTGAGTTGATGTTGTCTATAACTATCCGAAACGATGAAGAAATTAAAAGATTGGAAGAAACAGGCATCCCTTGGACTAAGGTTATTGCATTCACAGGATTATCAGAAAGACCTTTGCAATTTAATCAGGCCCTTCATCAGCGAGGGGTATTCACTATTTTAGGAGTTTTAGGGAACTTGGACCAAAGTGCTGAGACCAGAGGAGATCAAATCTATGCAAGTTTTGTCCAAAATGGAGCTGATATTCTGGCTACAGACCGACCAATAGAAGCTGCTGCTGCCATTAAGACCCTACAACCATCAATAAGTTCTAAATCCAAATATTTCATACATGATAATTGACCTGAGAAGCGACACGATCACTCGACCTACAAAAGGGATGAAGGAAGCCATGTTTTCAGCACCCGTGGGAGATGATGTTTTTGGAGAAGATCCCACTATTTCAGCTTTGGAGGAAAAATTAGCTTCTCTTTTTGGAATGGAAGCTGGGATTTTCTGTCCATCGGGAACCATGACCAATCAAATTGCCATTCGCCTCCATACAAGGATCCAAACAGAAGTGATTTGTCATAAATACTCACATATCTACCTTTATGAAGGTGGAGGAATTATGGCGAACTCCTTAGCCTCTGTAAAGTTATTGGAAGGAGAATTAGGGAAGATAACCGCCTCTCAAGTTGTGGCTTCCATAAATCCAGACGATATCCATGCACCTGAGACAACAATGGTTTCTTTGGAAAATACAATGAATAAAGGCGGCGGAAGTATTTATCACTTGGAAGAAGTAATCCCCATTAAGGAAGTTTGTAAAGAAAATGGTTTGAAACTTCATCTGGACGGAGCAAGACTATTCAATGCATTAGTAGCTTCTGGGGAAAGCCCAAAAGACTGGGGGCCACAGTTTGACACCATTTCTATTTGCTTGAGTAAAGGATTAGGGTGCCCTGTGGGATCTGTCCTATTAGGATCGAAATCTGATATCAAAAGAGCCCGTAAGATCCGTAAAGTCATGGGAGGTGGCATGCGCCAGGCAGGTTTTCTAGCCGCAGCAGGTATCTATGCTTTAGATCATCAGGTAGAAAGGCTGAAAGAAGATCATGCCCGTGCAAGAGCATTAGGTGAAATGTTGTTGAAAGAGTCATTTGTTTCCGAAGTACTTCCGGTTGCTACGAATATTGCTATCGCACGATTAGATGGGATAACACCAGAGTTATTTTTGGAAAAACTGAAAGAGAAAGAAATAAAAGCAGTAAAGTTTGGGTCACACTTGGTGCGATTTGTGACCCATCATGATTTTGGAGATGATCAGCTGGAAGAGTTTGGAAAAAGGATTTCTGAATTATAAGCTTCAGACAGTTTTTGTCTTAAATAAAAGGGCCATGGAGCCCTTTTTCCTTTTCTCTGTATCTTGTATTTTGAATTTAGATTTTAAAGTATGAACAATACCCCTTTGGCAGAAAGAATGCGTCCGGCTCGATTGGAAGACCTGATTGGACAGAGTCATTTATCCGCTCCCAGTTCTTTTTTGTATAAGGCCGTCAAATCAGGAAATGTCCCTTCCATGATTCTTTGGGGACCTCCGGGTGTTGGGAAGACTACGATTGCAAATATCATCGCCAATGAGATTAAGGTTCCTTTTTATACCCTCTCGGCAATCAGCTCCGGGGTTAAGGATATTCGTGAGGTAATTCAAAAAGCAAAGTTTCAAACAGGAGTGGTACTTTTTATCGATGAGATTCACCGCTTCAATAAGTCCCAACAAGATGCCTTGCTTGGAGCCGTAGAAAAAGGAATTATCCGGCTGATAGGTGCCACCACCGAAAATCCATCTTTTGAAGTAAATGCTGCTCTGTTGTCCAGATGTCAGGTTTTTACTCTGAATTCTCTGGGTAAGGAAGAATTGCTCGAAATGATAAATCAGGCATTGGCACAGGATTCCGAATTGAAAAAGCTCTCAGTTGAAGTTAAAGAGAGTGATGCTTTGCTAAGGATTTCGGGAGGAGATGGTAGGAAGCTATTGAATTTACTTGAAATAGTACTGGGTGGATTAGAAGAGGAGCCAAAGGTGATCACAGATGAAAAGGTGATGAAGATTGCTCAGCAGAAAGTGGCGCTCTATGACAAGTCCGGTGAGCAGCATTACGATATCATTTCAGCTTTTATTAAATCCATTCGTGGCTCAGATCCGAATGCAGCCGTCTATTGGCTTGCCCGAATGATAGAAGGAGGGGAGGATGTAAAATTCATTGCCAGACGTTTGATTATCCTTGCCTCTGAGGATATAGGCAACGCAAACCCCAATGCCCTGCTATTGGCAACGAATTGCTTTGAAGCTGTGAAGATTATTGGTTACCCAGAAGCACGCATCATACTTTCTCAATGTGTTACTTATTTGGCCTCTTCGGCCAAAAGCAATGCAGCCTATCAGGCCATTTCAAAAGCACAATCTTTGGTCAAAGAAACGGGGGATTTATCAGTTCCGCTTCATTTAAGAAATGCACCCACCAAACTGATGAAAGACCTGAATTATGGTAAGGCCTATAAATACTCCCATGACTTCCCTGGGAATTTTGTAGCCCAGGAATTTTTGCCGGATGAAATCTCCGGAACCAAGCTCTATGATCCTGGGGAAAATGCCAGAGAAAATGAGCTTCGAAAAAACCTAAAAAGAAACTGGGGTGGGAAGTATGGTTATTGAAACGATAATCATTGGCAATCAAGACCTATGCTTACCCAAAAGCTATAATCCTTTGGGAGGCAAGTTGACATCGCTATGCTAAAATTATTAGCTCTTGAATGAGTTCCTTCTTGGTATAAAAAGGTTATTTAGACCTTTTTTAATTCATCCTTAAAACGATTATGACAAGTTATGGAGTCCCAATACTATCCGATTCACTTTTACTTCAAACTGACCATTTTTTAAAAAGAAAAGCTTGATCACTTTAAAGATCTATCACCGTGAACATAAACTCAGTATCTTCAGCTTTCCCATTATTACCTAAAATCAGAACTGTAAACCCATTTGCATCCTGAAGGCCGTAAGTCATGGTTTTCCCTTGTATATTTGTAAGTTGAATGATGTAATCACCATTAGATCTAGGAGTCGTAAATTGGATAGCATAAAGTCCTGGTTGAACACGTTGGCCGATACTGGCCCCAAAGATTTTTGCCGGAGTTCCATCTGCATTTACTTTACCAAATGCCTTAATAGGGCTTGAACTTGCTGAACTGTTATCAACCCAAGTATAATTCCCATTTCCATCTGTGGAAAGTACTTGTCCATTATTCCCTCCTGTGGGTAGTTCGATTTCGTTGGTAGGATCAGCATCTGCATCATTTACATTAAGAGTGGTTGTGTTTCCACCTGTAATCCCGATCACTCCTGGTTGGGTGTTACCAGGTATTAGTAATTGGATTTCATTGGTAGGATCAGCATCGGCATCATCTACATTGATTGTAATTGAATTTCCATTCGTAATTCCGATTTGTCCTGGCTGGGAAGGAGCTGTCAGTAATGCTTGAATTTCATTGGTGGCATCAAGGTCTCCATCGGCGGCGATGTGATTCGTGATCAATGTGTTGTTTGCCACTATGTTTCCTGTGTTA
>NZ_JBCLWJ010000029.1:0-23853 GCF_039563885.1 Algoriphagus sp. SE2
TTTTTTAATAGTTAAAAGGTTAATTAAAGAATGGGTATTCTTTCTATGCTATTAAAATGTTTATGAAAATTCCGGACATCAAAACAAAATAATTTTTAAGCAAAAAGATCTACTCAAACAATATTCAAAAACTGAAAAAAACAAACTTAATTAGATTATTGTCTTTCAGGAAAAACCGGAATTTTGAAAGACAATAGAATTTTTTCTTTTGAAGTATCTAAATCTAATACAATAATTCTTAAAAAAATAGAATTTCGACTGATAAACAATTTATTTATTAGGGCAAAAGACTTTTTCTTGTATTAGAAAATTAAATATTCTTGTTTTTAAATTAAAATCAAGAACATTTTAATACTTATCTATTTCAATCATCATCTCAAAAACTATTCTTTCTATTTGAATAGAATTTAATTTTTCTAATGACAAATTTAAGTTTTCATTTTCCCTTACCCTTGAAATAAGCATATAATTATCAGTTAGTTGAATAATCTTTTAAACTCATTCGGTCGGTCAAACCAATCTTGCTTATCTTGTTCAAAATAAATACTAGCCAATTATGTCTGATACTGTAAAGAAAGAATATACCAATGGAGAAGTAACAATAACATGGGAACCTCATAAATGTATCCACTCAAAAAAGTGTATTACAGGTCTTTCTAGTGTTTTTGATTTTGAAAAACGACCATGGATAGATGCGGAAGGTTCAACGACCGAAAAAATTGTTAAGCAAATAGATTCTTGTCCCAGTGGGGCATTAGGATATTATTTTAAAGAAAAAAAAGAAAAGAAGTCAGCGACTATTCTCAACGAGCAAATAGTTGAAGTAACCCCAAATGGTCCTTTGATGGTCTATGGGAATTTGAAAATAAAGCTCCCAAATGGGGAAACAAAAACTGAAAGCAAAGTCTCAGCCTTTTGTAGATGCGGCTCCAGTCAAAACAAACCATTTTGTGATGGTACTCATAAAAAAATCAGTTTTAAAGGATAATCTTTAAAGGAATGCGTAAAGTTTTAATTCTTTTTGCCCACCCTAAATTTGAACATTCAGAGGTTAATCAAGCGCTCATCAATTCCATTAAAAACCTGGAAAATATTGAGATCAGAGACCTTTATGAATTATATCCTGATTTCAATATTTCCATTCAGGAAGAACAAGAGGCACTCTTCCAAGCAGAGGTGATTATCTGGCATCATCCAATCTATTGGTATTCCTCTCCTCCTCTTTTAAAACAATGGATTGATTTGGTCTTGGAATTTGGCTGGGCCTACGGTCCAGGTGGAATATATTTAAAAGGAAAATACATTTTGAATGCCATCACCACTGGTGGATCTGATCAGGCTTATTCTTCAGAGGGGAGAAATCAATATCCAATTGAAAATTATCTGCTACCATTTAAACAAACGGCAAAGCTTTGCCTCATGAATTATCTTGCTCCTTTTCACGTAGCTGGAACTCATAAAATGGGTCATGAAGATCTTCAAAAACAAGCAGCTCTATACAAAGGTTTTGTCTTAAAACTAAGAGATGAAGAACAAATCGATTCCCTTACTAGACCCAAAAATTCAAAATTATGAATGGATTTTTAGCAAATGCAATAGTATATATCCTAGCAGCAATTGTTTGTGTGCCGATCGCAAAAAAGCTTGGTCTAGGTTCGGTTCTTGGGTATCTTTTCGCCGGAATATTGATAGGACCCTATTTATTTGGGTTCATTATCAATGAAGGCCAGGGACAGGATATCATGCATGCTACTGAGTTTGGAGTGGTTATGATGTTATTCTTGATAGGTCTTGAATTAGAACCGAAAAATTTATGGAAAATCCGAGACCTAATCATCCGGATTGGACTTTCACAGGTTTTAATTACTTCCGTCTTGGTTTTTAGTATTGGTTTATGGTTTGTTCAATGGCAAACTTCCCTGGCCATTGCACTATCAATGGCTCTTTCTTCTACAGCAATTGTACTTCAATCTTTGAAAGAAAAAAGTCAAATGAACTCCTTTTCTGGTAAGATGTCATTTGGAGTACTTCTCATGCAGGATATTGCTGTCATCCCAATCTTGGCAATTCTACCCCTTCTGATTCCATCTAATTCATTACCATCCGCTGAATCTAATGAAATGCATGGTCTGATAAACAGCTTGCCAGGATGGGCCCAGACAATCTCGATTTTCGGAGCTATTGCTATTGTCATATTGCTTGGAAGATATGGATTTGGTCCTCTACTAAAATTAGTTGCTAAAACGAGGTTAAGAGAATTGTTTACAGCATCTGCCTTGTTAATTGTGGTGGGAATTGCATTTTTGATGGAACTGGTGGGCTTAAGTCCGGCACTTGGAACATTTATAGCTGGAGTAATTTTAGCTAATTCTCCATACAGACATGCCTTGGAATCAGATTTGGAGCCATTCAAGGGCTTACTCCTTGGTCTTTTCTTTATGGCAGTCGGGTCTACAATCAACTTTTCCTTAATTTTTAATGAAGCCTCCACGATTTTTTCCCTTACTCTTGGAATCATCTTCCTTAAAACAATCATCTTGTTGTTTCTCGGAAAAATCAAAAAGTTATCCACCTCAGCAAATCTTACTTTTGCTATTGGACTATCGCAAGTAGGTGAATTCTCATTCGTTACTTATTCTTTTGCATTACAATTGGGAATATTTACCCAATCCGTCTCCGATACTTTGATGGCAGTCACTGCTTTAAGTATGACTATCACTCCTATTTTGGTTCTTATATTGGATAAATTCATCAATCCAGCGATGGAAAAAACATCGAAAGGAAAAGAGATTGAAATGGACAATATCAATGAAAAGAACAAGGTGATTTTGATAGGTTTTGGTCACTTTGGCTCAACTTTAGGAAGATTCTTAAGAGCCAGTGGTGTCGAAGCAACTATATTGGATTCAGATCCAGATAGAATTGAGAATCTAAGAAAAATGGGATTCAAGGTATATTTCGGGGATGGCACACGCGCTGAACTTCTAGAATCTGCCGGTGCTAATGAAGCAAGTATCTTGATTTCAGCATTGGACAATCCTGAATACAGTTTAAAATTAGTGGAGCTTTGCAAAAAAGATTTCCCCCATTTGGAAGTAATGATACGAGCGAAAAATCGATATGATGCTTATGAGTTGATGGAGATGGGTGTTGATAATATCTACAGAGAAAGTTTAGACACCTCTATAAAAATGGGAGAAGATGTTTTGAAAAAATTAGGTTTTAGAGCTCATACGGTACATAGAATGGCAAAACAATTTCATGATTACGACGAGAACTCACTCAAAGTCTTGGTTAATTTCAAGAATAATAAAGATGAATATATTTCTAAGTCACGTCAGCAAATAGAAATGCAGGAAAATCTATTGTCTGGAGAATTGATGAAAAAATTCTCTCTAAATGATAATACTTGGGATAGCGAAACTATTAAGGAAAAAGTGAATTCAGAGAAATAGAAATCTCAATTTCTATCGGCTTATGACAAAGGAAAAGAAACATTTAGATTCTTTTCCTTTGTTTTTTAAGCCCTACCTAATTGTCGTAGCATTCTGACATGTTCACTTATAGCCTCAAAAAATGATTCTTTCACCAAATATGGGATTTGAAACTCAAGCGCAGTCTTTGACACGATTTGAGATATTTTCCTGTAATGTATATGAGAAATATTTGGAAATAAATGGTGTTCAACCTGAAAATTAAGCCCACCAATTAGCCAAGAAAAAAACCTACTTTTTGGAGAATAGTTGCTTGTTGTGGCCATTTGATGAATAGTCCAGTTATTGTCAATCCCCCCATTTTCATCTGGTTTGGGGAAATCAACATTTTGCATGATATGGGCAGTTTGAAATACGATACTGATTACAATTCCTGTCACGAAGTGCATACTTAAAAATGCTAAAACAATTATCAAAGCTGGGAGTGGCACCATGATTAAAGGCAAAACTAAGGCATAAGAGTAGTAAAAGATTTTCCAACCTAATACTTTCAGTATTTCCTTTCTGAATTCTGCGCCTCCTTTAAAGAATCCCATTCCCTTATAGCGATTAAGTCTGACGAAATCCTTTGTTGTAATCCATGAAATCGTAGAAAGACCATAAAAAAACCAAATGTAGATGTATTGAAACCGATGAATCCAATACCGTTTGGCATTTGGAGAAAATCTTAAAAAGAAAGGTGCATTGATATCATCATCGGCATGATCAATATTGGTATAGGTATGGTGAAGTACATTATGCTGGATCCTCCATACATTAGCATTAGCACCAATCAAATTCATGGAATAGCCAATTATTTTATTGATTTTTTTGCTATTGGAATAAGACCCATGAATCGCATCATGCATTACTCCCATGCCAACACCTGCCATACCAAATCCGCTAGTGATGTATAATGCAAATAAAACCAAGGGACTGGAAATCAAACCTGTGCCAATGATAATTAGTGGGATAAAGAATATGGAAAGCATAAAAACGGTTTTGATTACCATTTTGCTATTTCCATAGACTGTTTTATTGTTTTCTTTGAAATACTCATTGACCCTTTTTCTCAAAATTGTTGAAAATTCAGCTCCTTCTACTTTATCAAATTTTACATTTTTCATTGTTGCACTAGTTCATATTTCTCCCTGATTAAACTCATTTTAAAACCAGGTTCATTAATAGGTTTGTAATTCTGCGAAAAGCAATCTCAATTCCTCCCGTGTCTTATTTAACTTCAGGGAAAGTTTTTCTAACATTCCTTCTTTTTGCCCTTCTTTGAAATCGAAATCTGAATCTATCAAAATTGAGTACCGTTGTTTGAGCATTACTTTTTGTTCTCTCCAACTTCTTGTTATCAACATACTTTTCATTTTTTTGTGAATGATTGACCAGTCAACATTCAAATAATTTTAATTATACCAGCTCTCTTTCAAATAGTGCTAATTCTTTTTTATCAGGCTCGACGGCATAATAACAGTAATAAATCCCGGCATAATACTTCCTGACAATCATCTCCACTTTAGGTTTCAATTTTGTATATACCTTATCCCCTACCTCGAATTTATTTTTCTCTTCCTGATTCATGATTTCTGTTTTTTAAAGACTAATGTCTTCATAGCCACTTTTGATAATGGTTGATAACATTTTGAATCGGGTTTTTGCCCTTACACGATTCTTCACATGAGCTGGGATAATTAATATTTCACCAGTCAGCATGTTTTGAAGATTATCTCCAATTACAATTTCAGCTTCCCCGTCAATTATTTGAATCAGGCAGTCAAATGCTGAAGGCCCGGTTTGGAGTTCCTCCCCCATATCAAAAGCCGATACTGTTACACTTCCTGTTTTTTTATTCATTATTGCTTTTACAACCACTGCCCCTGAAACATAGTCTACCAAATCAACTAATCGATGAATTGAGGCGATTGAAAATTCAGAGTTTTCCATATTTAGATTGATAGTGGACTAGTTCTAATTTGAAGGTTAATCCATTTCTCTTTTTTCCTTCTTCTTGACTGCTTTGGCTGCTCTCTTTTCTTTTAAATTCTTTGCAGGAGCAGTTTTGCCAGACTTGTCTTTACTAACTTTATCTTTTGACATGGTTTTGTGATTTGGAGCTCTTGGGTGATTGATTCCATATAGACAGAATCCTCCTTCTCGTAAATATGACCAATATAAAAACCGAATGTGTTACACTCTCTACCTTATATCTTACATATATCCCACATTATTAGATGAGATTTATCCCTTTCTCAAGTTTAACCTAGGAAAAGATAAACTCCTATTAGAAGGTATGAGTTTGGATAATAAAGCAGCATTCAGAATGAAATGCTTTAAAAAGGAATCATCTCAAGCAATAGAAGAATCTTATTATTCAAAAAATATTTTAAAAAGAACTTATCCTCAAACAACTGGAAGCCTGAGATTTTCTAAAAATTTCCATTTATAAATCTTCAAGATTTTTTTTACGCTTGTCTTTTAGCTGTTTGTAAAATGAAGGAGTAAGACCAGTGATTTTTTTAAATTGATTAGATAAGTGAGCTACGCTACTGTAGTGCATTTTATGCGCTATCTCTGTTAGATTTAATTCATCATAAATCAACAATTCCTTTACCCTCTCAATTTTGTGAAGAATTATAAACTGTTGAATAGTTATTCCTTTTACTTCAGAAAATATATTGGCTAAATAGGTGTAATCATATCCCAATTTCTTGCTCAGATAATCAGAATAGTTAACCTTCGGCAACTCATCAGAATAATGAACCATTTCAATAATCACATTCTTAATTTTCTCAATCAGAATACTTTTTTTATCGTCTAAAAGCTCAAGTCCTGATTTCAATAAATCAATCTTCAATTGATTTCTTTGAACTTCTGTAATGTCTTCAAGTAATTCTACCATCCCTAATTCCACGGTCAAAGGTTGAACTCCAATCTTTTTTAGTTCTTCAATAACCATCATTTTGCAGCGCAAACTGACCATGTATTTTATATATAATTTCAAGATTTGTTGATTGAATTTACCTTTGAAAATGATAAAAATGTCCATCTTCTGCCCCTAACAGAATTTCCCAAACTCCGTCTTTGTTCCAGTCCACAAATGTTGGACTGGTAGTATGTCCAGCCAATACCTTTTCCGAGAGAGGACCTTTCCTGCGAAATACCACTTTATCAGGCTCCTGACTTATATTTTCAAAAAGAGTTGCATTGATACTATTCACCAATAAGTCGATATCTCCATCTTGATCCCAATCTACCATGGTGAATTTTCTTCGACCACTTCCCCCTGCGATTGCATTATTTAACTTCAACAAACCTCCTTCATCATTTTCAGCCTTATCCCTATTTGTATAAACAGAAGCTTTTTCCCCATGAAAAATCCTTTTCCCAGGTAAAATAGCTTTTTCTCCATTTTCAATTATTCCTTTGAAAAAAGATAAATATCCTTCATGATCCAGCATAACCAAATCCATAATTCCATCCCTGTCCCAATCTATCCCAAAAGGAGTTGTTCTCCATTGGGTAACTAATTCATCCTGAGCAGATTTCCACCAGTTCCAAGCTGGAGAAGTAGCGGATTCATTTCCTCTCTTTACGTTAATCGGTGTCGGAGCTTCCAACCCAGAAGGAGAATTTTTGATCCATTCCACCTTTCCCCAAATTGAATTAAAAATAATATCCTTCCTTCCATCTCCATCCCAATCCACTACAGAAAGTGTTGTATAGCCCCATTTTGCTTCCGCAGGACCTTGAATTGACCCATTATCCCCAGCCTGAATTCGGATAGGTTTTCCTCCAGATTTGAGTAATTCAGGCTCCTTCCAAACAGGCTTTGCACCTCCACCCAAGTTTTCTATAAAAGCAAAATAGCCTGCAGAATTCCCAGTAATGAGATCCTCATCCCCGTCGTTATCCCAATCAACACTTACAGGTGTGGCTAAGGCACCAAACTTCAAATTATCAGCTTCCTGTCTAAAGTATTTTGGAGCTTCAAAAACAGGAATATGATCACTCAACTTTCCCGTGTTTTTCACCAATGCGACCCTTCCATCTTCATCTCCTACCACCAAATCTATGTTTCCGTCCTTATCCCAGTCCACTGCAACGGGAATTATCATTTCTAGGTCCATTTTGATTAGACCTTCTTGATTTTTCAGGAAGACACCAGAAGTATATTTAGGTTTTTGGCGGGTTCCAATGTTTTCGAAATACGTCATCCTATCGAGAAACTCTCCACAGATCAAATCCAAATCTCCATCTCCATCAAAATCTGCGAAATTAGGAGAAGGAGCTCCGTAAACGTCCAATGTTTTGCCTCCAGCTTTTATCCTCCCACGATTTTCATAGTGTCCATCAACATTCTCCAAAAGGAACACAAACCCGTGAAGGGGGCCATTGATCCATTCTCCTTCTTCATTGAAAGCATTATCCCAGCCGTAATCAGCCCAATCGTCTATGCCAACAACAACATCTAAATCTCCATCTCCTTCATAATCCACCATTTTCCATTGATTGAAGCGAACCTTTTCAAAGCCTTCCTTGAGCTCTTCCGAATTATAAAGCGTCTCCTCTTGGCTGCTAAGGCTATTCTTGAAGTCAAGCAATTCTGCACCGGGAATCATTACCTTGACTCCTTCCGCAATATGGGAAACTTGAACATTCTTAATTGCATCTCCTAGTCTGACAGGAGCCGCGAAATCAGGAAATTCTTCACCACTGGTATTTTCAAAAAAGTATAGCCCATTGAAAGGTTTATCCGGACATGAAACCAACATATCCATATCGCCATCCTCATCAAAATCCATTGGCATTGGCCAAGCCCAAAGCCCAACCCCTAAAAAGGAAGTTGCACCAGGATTGTTGTATTTGACCAGTTCAAAATCAATAGGTCTCGACTCACTTAAAGATGTATCATTGACCTCCTTTTGGGTACAAAATGTCAAACAAACTAAAAGAAATAAGCTACTTTTTGATAAAATATTATTCATAATACCAAGTCAAAGGTTATGGTTTTGAATCTTTCTTTAAAGAATGAATTTATTTAGGATTTTGTAAATCTTCCATTGAAATTCCGAATAAAAAAACCTGTCAGGAGGTGCCTAACAGGTCTTTGAATCATGTTTTTACTAATTATACCATCTCAGGAACTTCAAATCCAGGCCTATAATTTCTGGTTAGCATCTTATCAGCTTCTGCATCATTTACGAAAGTCTCTGACTGTGGATCAAAATGAAGCACTTTTCCCAGCCTATATGCGATATTTCCCAAATGAGCCAAGCCTGAAGCCAAGTGAGCTGTTTCAACCGGGCCATTTAAAATAGATCTATCATGCTTTCTAACTGCTTCAATGAAATTAGCAAAGTGACCATCTGTGCCACCTGCGCCTCTATCCATTCCAGTTGCAGCGACTCCTCCATCATCACCGGATTTGCCAGGAGTGCGGTCGGGGCCTAAGAAGGATTGATATTTATCATAACCATCTACCACAATATATCCTTTATCACCATAGAAAATATTACCCACTGTGGCACCACCTTCTGAATTGGTATACCAAGGTCTCACTTCAAACTGTATGATCTTACCCTCTTCTGGATAATTGTAAATAGAAGTCAAAACTTCCGGAACCTCCTTGCTGTCATTCCAAAGATATTTACCTCCCATAGAAGTTATTTCTGTTGGAAAACCAACATCCAATCCCCACATACAAAGATCTGTTTCGTGGATTCCCTGGTTGCCCACATCACCATTACCATAATCCCAATGCCAATGCCAATTGTAATGAACCAAGTTTCTTGTAAATGGCCTCTTTGGTGCAGGACCTGTCCATAAATCATAATCTAAACCCTCGGGAACAGGGGAAAATCCCTTGTCACCAATATCTCCTCTCATTCTAAACACCAAACCCCGAGCCATATAAACTCTTCCTATATATCCATCGCGCATCAATTGTATCGCTTCTTGAACAGCTGGGGAACTTCTTAATTGAACTCCATGCTGAACGATTCTATCATATTTATTTGCGGCCTCAACCATCTTTCTACCTTCCCAGATATTATGTGAACCCGGTTTTTCAACATAGACATCTTTTCCTGCCTGACAAGCCCAAATCGTAGCCAAAGCATGCCAATGGTTTGGAGTGGCCAGACTAATCACATCAATATCTTTATTGTCCATGACACGTCGCAGGTCTTGCTCCAGAGCCACATCCATGTTGAACTTCTCTTTAAAAGTCTTTTGTCTATCCCTTAAAAGATTCATGTCCGGATCACAAAGTGTAGTTACCTGCACATCCTTTTGAGCCATAAATCCTTGAATATGTGAATTCCCTCTCCCGTTTATACCTAATACAGCTGCGTTGATTCTATCATTTGCCCCAAAAGCTGAGGCAGGAATGATAGTAGGCGCGACCATCGCCGCAGTTCCTGCGATTGCAGTCTTTTTTATAAAAGTTCTTCGAGATTCTTCTTTTTTCATGGCTGGTTATTTTAGGGGTTTCAAACCAATAACGTTAACAATTAATAAAATGGGGTAATGGTTATTTTTTAGAATTTCTTAAATCAATATTCCATTTACAAGATATAAATCAAATGCCAAATCACCTAGTAAGCTAATTTTCAATTGAAAGTTTTTGATTAAGGGAAAAGGATGGATTTAGAATACCTATTCATAAGGGTGAAAATCGGATGGATTTAAAAAGTATGCTTTGAGAGGTACTATCCACTATTTTGGAATAGCAATCCAATTGATTATCAAATAGACTGATCTTAAGATCGGGCAAAGAGAATCCATGAATACCGAGGAATATAAAAGTCAAAAGCCTATTCGAATGAAATGATTCGAATAGGCTTCAAAGGATTAGTAAAGGCTAAACTAAGATAGATTTAATTCTAGCAAAATTAAAAGCTTAAAGACCAAAACTATTTCAATTCCAACTCCTGAATTTGTCCGTAATTCTGACCTCTTATTGATTCAAAACCATTGATCATTTCAGCTAATTTCTCAGGATTTGATTCAGCCAGATTATTTTGCTGTGAAGGATCCTCTTTGAGGTTGTACAATTGATATTCTTTCAGATTACCCAATTCAATATTTACACTCGTTTGAACAGCTGGACCGTTATAAGGAGGGATCATCGCCCAATCTCCTTTTCTATAGGCAGTACGACTTGTCGCTTCCAAAACAAACTCTTCTCTTCCCTGGGAGCTTTTTCCCATCAAAACATCCAAAAGGTTTTCGCTATCACCTGTCTCGACATCACTCCCTACCAAAGCTGCAAGTGATTCTAATAAATCAATTTGAGTAATCATGGCATCAGAAACAGCAGGTTGAATTTTACCTTTCCAATAGGAAATAAAAGGAAGTCTTGTACCTGCTTCGAACAAACTGTATTTACCTCCTCGAAAAGGTCCAGCTGGAGTATGATCCCCAATTTTCTCCACAGCATCATCGTAATAACCGTCATTCAATACCGGTCCGTTGTCACTAGAAAATATAATCAAGGTATTTTCCAAAATTCCCTGAGCTTCTAGTTCCTTCAAGAATTCCCCAACCATCCAATCGGCTTCCAGAATAGCATCTCCTCTTGGCCCCATCCCAGAAGCTCCAACAAATCTTGGATGAGGCGTTCTTGGTACATGCGGCTGCTGCATGGCATAGTATAAAAAGAAAGGGGAATCTTTTTGAGATTCTTCTCTTACATAACTTTTGGCTTTCTCCAAAAAATGATCCGCCATGTCAATATCAGACCATTTTGCAGCTTCTCCACCTTTCATAAAACCAATTCTTGGAATACCATTAACAATGCTGTTGTTATGACCATGATGCCATTTCATTGTCAGCATTTCAGGATTTGAGATTGCTGTAGGCTCTCCCTCAAAATTCTTTTCATAACTCACCTGAATTGGGTCATTTGGATCCAGGCCAACCACATTTCCATTCTGTATATAAACTGTCGGAACTCGATCTTGCGTAGCTGCCATGATATAGGAATAATCAAATCCCACTTGATTTGGGCCAGGAGAAATCTCTTTATTCCAATCTACATCTCCAGTCCCTAAACCTAAGTGCCACTTTCCCACAACGCCGGTATTGTATCCAACTTGCTTGAGCATTTTTGGAAGTGTCATTTGAGCGGTATCAATTAAAAGAGGAGCTGTTCCAGGTAGGATCTTGGCATTCTCATTTCTCCAAGGATATGTCCCAGTCAAGATGGCATATCTACTTGGAGTGCAGGTAGCAGAAGAAGCGTAAGCATTCGTAAATCGAACACCTCCATTGGCCAGTTTATCAAAATTCGGAGTTTCAAGAGTTCCAGCCCCATAAGCACTCATGTCACCATAACCCAAGTCATCCATATAAATAATAACGATGTTTGGTTTTTGGTCTTCTGCTGAAGTCGATTCACTTTCATTTGATTTACAGCCTTGCAATACAGTACTGCCTAAAAGGAGTAGGAAAATCCATCCTAAGGTTATTTTGTTTCTTTTCATATATGGAATTGCAATTTAGAAATTAGCTTTTCAAACTTATTGACTTACTAATTATACCTTTTATTGGTCAAAAAAAACTAATCAAAACAATGGATTTCATCTTAAATCAGGAAGTGATTGTTTTTCAAGAATCTATCTATATTCAAAATTATTAGGGATTAATCCGAGGCTCCCTAAGAAATCCTTACTAGCAGCTGAAATAGTATATTCCGCGGATTCACTTTCATACACTTTTTTGACGGATTCAATAAAGGGTTCCTTCTTTTCTGAATACAACAAGTAGTTAATCGCCATCAAAGAGAAATGTGCATTTTTACTCAAAACAAACTCATTAAGCTTTTCTATTGCTTGCTGACTTTGATTTAGATCGTAGAGAATTGCAGCAGCAGTAATGGATACAGGTGGGTAGGTATCCTTGACTGCCTGTTCAAAATCTTCTATAAAAGGTAAAAGCATAGACAAATCCTGAGACCTCAGACCAATAGCCGCCCAATATCGTTCGATTTCATTTTTACTTTTCAGATACTTCAATTGCTGTCTCAATACATTCTCACCTCTAAACCCTGACAACTTAGCCACCTGATAAATCTTTTCAAATGGATAGCGAGTCTTATCTTCCCGAAACTCATAAGGATTGGAATCGTCAGATATTCTCTCCAATTCAAATTCAGGTAAGAATAAAACATCTTTACGCTCTGCTAAATGAGAATTAAGAGATGACCTCATTTCCTCCACCAAACCAGCATACTCTGGTTGATCTATCAGATTTTTTGTTTCCCAAGGATCATTTTTCAAATCATAAAGGACTTCGGGGTTTCGAGCTTCAAAAAGGCTTTTTTGCAAAGGATTCAGAACACCATTTTCTAAATCAGTTCTCATAACCTGCTTAATATCGCCTATTTCCATATATCTGATGTACCGCCCCTCGGGCATAAATGGCATGAAGTTTCTTGAATAAACATATCTTCCGTCTGTGACAGTCCGAACCATATCTATTCCATTATCAGCGCGATCTGAAGAGAGAAATAGTTTATCAACTTCATTATCTCTTTCTTCACCAATAAGAATTCTGCCTTTTAAATAATCCGGTACTTTTTCTCCAACCAGACTAATCATCGTTGGAGCTAAGTCTTCGAAGCTGATAAGCTCTTCCGATACAACACCAGTTCCCCAAGGTGAGAGATGTGCATACTTTTCCGGAAACCAAATTGTAAAAGGTACACGATAGCCATAATCAATTCCATTTGTTTTTCCCCTTGGCATTCCTTCTCCATGGTCCGCATAAATGAAAATTATGGTTTCTTCCAATAAGCCATCTTCTTTCAATTTGGCTATAAGTTCTCCGATCCTATTATCGGTCAGTTTTAAGCTATTGTACACACGGGCCATTTGCTTTCTCATCTCAGGACTATCACGATAAACTGGAGGCATCTCAAAATCATTTTCTCCAATCCTTTCCTCTTCAGGTAATTGGTATAAGACGTTTTCCAGATACCAATCATATGGGTGGGTCATAGTTCTGGATTGGTGCGATTCATTAAAGTTGAATACGGCAAAAAAGGGCTGCCCTTCTACCCTATTCCACCAACCTGCTTTCCCAGAACTCTCATCCCAAGCCTCAGCAATAAATTCCTGTTGACTGGCAACATTATAATCTGTTTTGCTATTGTTGCTCACATAATATCCCGCCTGTTTTAGATAATAAGGGAAACCTTTAATCTCAGATGGAATAGAATAATTGCTTCTGTGATTCCCTGTCCCCAACTCATAAGTTTTTACACCTGTAATGATGGTTGACCTACTTGGAGAACAAACAGTTCCAGTAGAAAATGCATTGGTAAACTGAACCCCTTCTTGAGTTAAATCGTCCATGATCGGGGTTTTTGAATCTTTATTCCCATAGCTCCCTATAAACTGAGGTGAGGTGTCTTCTATCGTAATCCAAAGGACATTCGGCTGCTGGGCAAAGCTTTTTGAAGCAGTAAGAATAGTCCCGGTCAAGAACATTATTGCTATTATTCCTCTCATACTAGCTCACTGAATATTGATCCATTTCTAACAATACAAATTTTTAAAACCATCCCCCAATAAATGATTTGACTAAAGCGCAACTGGTAAAAATCCAAATACCCTTCTGCTTAAAGAATTCATTTAAGCTCCAATTTTTATCAGCAATTTATCCAGTTTACTGGAATTTACTTTATAAAAATAATAGCCGGCTATTACTCCTACTGTATCAGCAATCCCATCGTAAATATCCATATCTCTCCCGGGCACAAACTTTTGAATAAACTCAGTCAGCAAAGCAAAAAGTATGATCCAGATCATTGCCTCAACAAGCTTTACTGGATTTTTAAATTTAAAACAGGCATTAACGGAAAGTCCAAAAAACATTAAAAAGTGTGCAACCTTATCAAAATATAATCCTGAAGATTCCATTTCACTTGGAGTCCAAACGAGGATCATAATTATTGCTATACTGATATAAAACCATCGGTTTCTTCGCATGATTTACTTTTTAAATAACAAACTCCACATGTTAATTCTGAAGCATTTAGGTCAAATTCTTAAGAGGGAACCTAAAATACCAAAGTGCTATTATTGCTTCCACAAATCTATAAATCACTTATACGAGAATATTTAATAAAGAAAATCAATATTATCCTTCTTCTCTATTTTTTCTCCTCCTCATTTATTCCATCCTTTTTCTAAGAGAAAGTGGCCTCATATCTGTCCAAACTTCCTCTATGTGTGCCAAACATTCACTCTTAGTTCCTTCCTTTCCTTCCGCATTCCAACCTAATGGCAATTCCCTATCTACTGGCCAGATACTGTATTGTTCTTCGTGATTAATCACTACTCGATAAATGACTTGATCCTCCTCAAATTCTTCCATTTTTCCAGAATATTTAATTTAAAAATTAGCCGAATTAACTCTTTAAGATACCCTTTAATTATAAAAGACTTTAAATTTTTGTAATAGCTACCAGGTTTTTGAGGAGTAAAAAATTCACAAACTTATATATTGCCAGAATCGCTTTCCTGAGGAAATTTAAACTCAGATTTATCCTTTAATATCTGCTGAAGTAATAAATCTCTTTTATTGGAAATATTAAGTTTCACAGCACTAATTTCCGCTGCTTCAACCGGTTCAATTTCTTCTAAGTCATATGACTTTTCAAATTGAATTAAGGCTTGATGATAATCATGCCATTTCCCTAAGGAATCAGTAAATTTCAGGATCTCAGATTCATTTGCCGTTCGAGTATCAGATGAAATACATCCTATCGAATATTTTAAAGTTTTGAGAAGTTTCCGAAGCTTATGTAATTCATCGGTAGTTAAGGGATTCTTGTTTAATAGAATTTCAATCTCATCTTTCTTTTTTTCAATAAAAGCAGCTGCCTTCTTCTTATTGACTTGGTCTATAAAAGGAATTAAAACTTCAATTTTACCTGCAATTCTTTTATCTAATTCTTTACCCAGCAATTCAAAAAATGAGTCCTGTGCCTTAAGTAGCTTATTATTGATGATTCTTCGGTAATCTAAAAAAGAATTATTTGAAAGATACTTATCAAGAATAGCCCTTTCAAGCTGAAGTTCTCTCACCTTTCCTGCTTTCTTAAAAACTTCTTTAAATGGATGAAAGGTCTCTTTCCTTTTAAAATCTTTTGAGCAGAAATTTATAAGATTGAAAATAGCATTTAGCTTTTTTATTTCAACCCGCAACTTATGAAAAGTGCTTTTTGAGAATTCAGCTCTCGGAATTTTCATTAGCGCCTCAATAGTGCCTAAATTTAATTTTAAGTTCTTTTTAAGCGTTTTCATCTTCTATGAGAAACTTCATAATTAAATTAATAACCTGCCCCCTCCTCTAAATTTCTCATGATGAGAAAAGGGTAAATTCTGACCTTTATCTTATCAGGTTTCATTAATATTCAACGTGATCATTTCAAACGCTGTTTATTTTCAATCAATACTGATTTCAAACTTTCGTATGAAAGATCCTGAACATTAGCTCCGTTATCGATCGACAGAGAGGCTGCAATTGCAGCTGATTGTCCTAATACCATAAAAACTGGCTCCATACGAATAGACCCAAAAGCTATATGAGAAGCACTAAGGCAAACTGGTACTAACAAATTTGTAGCTTCTTCCTTTTTGGGAACAATTGACTTATAACTTATAGGAAAAGGGCCATCAACATGGGCTTCTACATTTCCTTCATTTTGAACGAAGCCGTTATGATCCACGTACCTTTGAATATGGTGTGAATCCATCCCATAGGCAGCTAATCCCACTGCATCTTCCACCACTTCTATCCCTTCACAATGACGCTGCGTCATTACAAAACCACTGACCATTCTTCTTGCCTCCCGAATATATAATTGATTTTGCCAGCCATCTCCTCTTTCAAATTCATCCTTGCAAGTTCCGTATTGAGAATAAACCTTCCTGATTTGCTCAGGAATTCGAGGATGGTTCGCAAGCGACCACATTAAGCCCTGTTGATAGTTTCTATGTGCTTCAATTATCTTTTCCCGCTCTTCATAGCTGGCTTCAGGATAATCATAGTTTTGACCAATGAAATCAGTTGAAAAACCTAATCTGTTATTTGTATCCGTTTTACGATTGGGCATCGATGAATTGATCCATGGTAATTGGGTTTCTCCGGCTTCATAATTTCTAAAAAGAAGCTCATAATTTATCTCCTGATATCCCTCAGGTTTTTGAAATGGAATTCGATTCTCTGGGTGATCTGTAAGGCACATTCGGAAACAATAAGCTTGAACTTTATCATCACCGGTACCATCGATCCCGGGACCTCCTTCAGTTATGTAGGGAAGTAAGCCACTGGATGGATTTCCTTTTTCAATATACGGATCCACACCGGGAACAAAATTATGGTTTTTGGCATTGCTGGAAGGTTTGTTTTTCAAACTGACACTGTAATAATTCGCCTGCACCCCATTCAGTGATTCCTTATAAGTTGCATTACTTTCTCTTCCCACCGTATAACTTACTCCCGCAAGTGCCATGAGATCTCCTTCGTAGGTAGCATCCATAAACATTTTCCCCTCAAAGGTTTTTCCGCTTTCCATGGTAATGGATTGAATTTTACCACCTGATTTTCGAATTCCCGCTTCATTTCTCAAAAGCCTTTCTCCATAAACTATATCCACTTTCTCATTCTCCAGCATTTGATGGTATACTTTTAAAGCTGCTGAGGGTTCAAAGGTCCACATGGCATCCTCTCCTTCTTTCGTTCTCGTTTGTCCACCATCCACATATTCATCTCTATTTTGCCAAATCCAGTTTTCGGGTTGCTCGTAATAGCGCTTGATTTGCTGGTAAAATTCTCTTGCAATACCTCCTATAGCCTGTTTGTTTCCAATATCAGTTTGTCCTAATCCACCTGTGGTTAATCCACCCAATCGATTAGAAGGCTCAATCAAAACCACCGACTTATTCATTCTGGAGGCTTGAATAGCAGCTGATACGCCAGCTGAAGTTCCACCATAAATAACAATGTCATAGGATTGACAAAAAGCTTTTGGAGAATATATCCCAATCAGGAAGAAGACTAAGGCTATTACTAATTTTTTCATTCTATTTCGATTTTCAGAATTTTTTGAGAAAGCCAGCGCTGGGAATGCTAAACCTTCATTTGGTTATTTTATAGTTATTGTATTCGTTTAGTAATATCCAAAATAACTGGTTGAAAGCCAATAGGGATTCATATAGGGATTGGGGATGAGAGAATAGGGATTAGGGAATGGAGAACAGGATCAAAGTAATCAGGTTTTAACCTCACTTGATATTCTTAAAACGAATCCAAATCCCCCTTGGAGTAGAATTGTTGATTAGAAAAAACACACATTTAAAGGGGGTTAGGGGGATTTTGAACGTAGATGTCAATAATAAGCGTATTGAGGAATAGGGGTCCCGATAACTATTGGGACGGATGAGGTATTGGGTATCAGGGATTAGGAAAGAGGGATTAGGGAATGGAGAACAGGATCAAAGTATTCAGATTTTCACCTCACTTGATATTCTTAAATCGAATCCAAATCCCCCTTGGAGAAGGAATGTTGAAAGGAAGAAATTCGAATTTAAAGGGGGTTAGGGGGATTTTGAACGCCAAGGCCAATAATAAGTGTGTTAGGGAATGGGGATCCCGATAGCTATCGGGAGGGATGAGGTATTGGGTATCAGGGATTAGGAAAGAGAGATTAGAGAATGGAGAACAGGATTAAAGTATTTAGATTTTCACCTCACTTGATATTCTTAAAACGAATCCAAATCCCCCTTGGAGAAGAAATGTTGAAAGGAAGAAATTCGATTAAAAAGGGGGTTAGGGGGATTTTGAACGCCTAGACCATTTTCTATTTTACCGTCACTGCGAGAGAAGCGTGGCAGTCTCGATGTTAAGAAATTAAGGGATTCCGATAACTATCTGGAGGGTTTAGGGAATTCAAAAAAATTTCATTCGGGCCATACTAATTTTGAACCAATCCTTATTCCTAACCAAATCATTTAGGAATCAAGGTCTTGAGATCATCGAGGGTATTGGCGTCCGCAATCTTTTTATCTTTCCTCCATCTTAAAATCCGGGGGAATCGCACTGCTACCCCACTCTTATGCCGATTAGAAAAAGCTATTCCTTCAAAAGCTAATTCAAAAACCAAAGTTGGCTCGACACTTCTCACAGGACCAAAACGTTCCAATGTGGTCTTTTTGATTAAAGCATCTACCTCTGCAAATTCCTTATCAGTCAAACCGGAATAGGCTTTCGCAAAAGTGACTAATTCCATGTTACCCTCCTCATTGCTTTCCCACAGACCAAAAGTATAATCCGTAAACAAATTGGTTCTTCTCCCATGTCCGCGCATGGCATAGGTCAAAACAGCATCAATCGTTAATGGATCAGTTTTCCATTTCCACCAATCACCTTTTTTTCTACCCACTCGATAAAGTGAATCATTTCGCTTCATCATCAATCCTTCACTCCTCTTTTCCCTGGCCAATTCCCGCTCTGAAGTCACTTCGTCCCACGAGTTTAAGGTTATTCGTTCCGAAAGTTGCAAAGCTGGATTTGACACTTCCCCTACCAAAGGATCTAGCATTTCTCTCCTTTGCACATAGTTTAGATTTCTAAAATCCTTTCCTTTAAACTCTAAAAGATCATAGGCTCTGAAAATCACAGGTACTTTATTCAAAATGCTTTTACTTACATTCTTCCTCCCAATCCGGGTTTGTAAGTCATTGAAAGTTCCGATCTGACCCTCAATAAAAGGTAGAATCTCTCCATCCAGAACTGTCCCATTCGGCAGAAATTTTACCAATTCTGAAATCTCCGGATACTTATCCGTCACCAACTCATCCCCTCTGGTCCAAATAAAGATTTCGCCCTTTCGGCAAATCACCTGACCACGAATACCATCCCATTTATGTTCGATGGACCATTCTGAGATATCTCCAAGTTCAGGCAACTCATTTTCCAACGCATAGGCCAAATAGAAGGGATAAGGTTTGGACACATAAGCTTGCTCATTTCTTCCAAAAATCAATTCCTCAAAACTGGTTGTACCGGGTGTCCAATCTCCCATCAACCGGTAGGCAAGTTCATCCTCTGGCACCTCAGTAACCTGAGAAAGTGCTTTTGTCATCAGCTTTTGACTGATACCAATTCGGAAGCCGCCTGTCAGAAGCTTTGTAAATACAAAGCGGGAGTAATAATCCAATTGCATCCACATCTGCTGGACGTAAGCTTTTTTTTCAGTCTCAGATTTTGCTTTAAGAAGAATCAATTCTTCAAGGATTTCTGCCAATGATTTATTACTATTCATGTCATCATTGGGAATAACCAAAGCAATGGACTCTGCCAAATCTCCAACGATATGGTAGCTGTCCTCAAAAAGCCAGAGAGGTATTTCTGCAAGTTCTGCGGCATACTGACGAAGCAAAGTTGTATTAACAGGTCTTGGTGGTCTTCTATGGGATAAAATCGCAATGGTCCAAAGCTTATCTTCTTCGGATGCTTTGCTAAAATACGTAGCCAATGCAGCTACTTTCCGATTGGTTTTAGTGGTGGCATCCAGTTCCTCGATCAGCTTTGCAAACTTTCTCATGCTGTTTCCTTCGCTTCGGTACTACTCACTTCATCCTTTTCACCCTCATAATCCGTGTTTTCTACACTGGCATCATACCCTATTTCCCGCAAGTATTTACTGAAGATATCCGTATAGCCATGGGTACAAATCACACGGGTAGCTTCGCTTGCTTTGATGCATTTTAGCAAACCCTGCCAATCGCAATGATCAGAAATCACAAAGCCTTTGTCAGTCGCTCTTCTGGCTCTTGCTCCCCTGAAGGCCATCCAACCGCTACAAGTCCCGGTTTCATAGGGTACAAACTTTCTCATCCAGGGCGAACCATGGGCGCTTGGAGGAGCCACTACCATATTTCCCTGAATTTCTTTCCCTGTAGTCTCCTTGGTGATCAAGTTAGTTTTAGGAAGATTCAATTGAGGACGAAGCACTTCCGTCATTTTTTCTATAGCTCCGTGCGTATATATTTCCCCGATCGAAGGATCCAAATACTTTAAAATTCTCTGAGCTTTGCCCAAGCTATATCCAAAAATAACAGATGTCTTGCCTTCATCCTTATTGCTTTGCCACCATTTATTAATATCATCGAAAACCTGCTCTTGTGGTTTCCATTTAAAAGCAGGTAAACCAAAGGTGCATTCCGTGATCATCGTATGACATTTGATTGGAGAATAAGGAGTGGAAACTCCATCATCCTCATCTTTGTAATCACCTGTGAAAACCCAGACTTGTCCTTTGTATTCCACCCGTACTTGCGCAGAGCCGATGATATGCCCTGCCGGATGAAGACTGAACCTAACCCCATTGATCTGAAATGGCTCATCCCATTCCACTCCCTGTACATTGATATCTCCTAGCCTATGCTTTAGAATTGGGATATTAGAATGGTGGGTAAGGTAATTTTTATGCCCATAGCGTGCATGATCTGAATGTCCATGCGTGATGATCGCTTGTTTCACCGGCTTCCAGGGATCCAGATAAACCTGCGCTTTCGGGCAGTAAATACCTTTCGAATTAAAAATAAGAAGGTCGGATTGTTTCATTTTCCGGGATAAGTCAAAAATTCCATTGAATTAGGTCCACTATTACCCAATCACAATTATGAATATACAAATACAACTAGGTTCGCTGAAATTAGGTTTTTGAATTGGAAGAATGTTTGGGATCCCGATAGCTAGCGGGAGGATTTAGGGGTTAGAAATCAGAGATTAGGGAACAGAGATTAGGGAACAGAGATTAGAGAATAGGAATTAGGTAGTATAATACAGTGTTTAAATTTTTTTCATCAGTTGATATTCTGGAAACGTATCCAAATCCCCCTTAAAGAAAGATTTTTGATTGGAAGAAATTCGGATTTAAAGGGGGTTAGGGGGATTTTTAACGCTGAGGCAATTATTTGATTAGGGAATTGGTAAATAGGGATTAGGAATCAGAGATTAGAGCTTAGGGAATAGGACTTATAAAAAAGTGTTGATATTTTTTCATCAGTTGATATTCTGGAAACAAACCCAAATCCTTCCTTGAGAAGGATTCTTGTTTGGAAAATTTGTAGATTAAGATATTCCGCGGCAATAAATTTCAAGACTCTATTACTCCATATGCATTCAATTCAACGAAACCTAATTCAGTACCTTACTTTTACTGCACTGATCCTGATTTTTTCCTTTGAAGTGCAAGCTCAGCAAAAAATAACCATCAGAAAAAATGTCCCTATAGACTCAATCAGGCTAAGTGATCCATTTATTCTGGCTGATCAGAAATCTAATACCTATTACATGACAGGCACAGGAGGAATGCTTTGGAAAAGTAAAGACCTGAAAACTTGGGAAGGCCCCTTTCGAGTAGCCAAAACAGATTCTGAATCTTGGATGGGACCCAGACCCATGATCTGGGCAGCCGAACTTCATGCCTATCAAGGCAAGTATTACTACTTCGCTACGTTCACCAATACCCAAGTCAAAATTGATACGGTTGCCGGAAATATTATAGATCGTCGTGCCAGCCATGTCTTAGTGAGTGATCAGCCGGATGGCCCCTATCTTCCCATGGAAGACCCCATGTATTTGCCAGCAGATAAGCCCACCTTGGATGGAACATTCTGGGTTGATAGAGATGGCAAACCCTACATGGTATATTGCTATGAATGGTTACAAAACCTCAATGGAACCATGGAAAAAATCGAGTTGAAGCCGGATCTAAGCGGATCAGTGGGTGAAGGGAAATTACTGTTCAAGGCAAGTGATTCGCCCTGGAGCAGGGAAAAGGATAAAAATGGGAATGATGTTCCCAATAAAGTTACCGATGGCCCATTTCTATTTAATACTGGGAGCGGAAGACTTGGCATGTTATGGACAAGCTGGATTTACGACAACTATGTGCAGGGGGTGGCCTATTCTGAGACTGGAACTTTGGACGGGCCTTGGATCCAGGAAAAAGAGCCCATTACTCCGCTTAATTTTGGGCATGGGATGTTGTTCAACACCTTTGACAATAAAACCTTAATGAGTGTGCATAGTCATAAATCCGTAAATGGCAGATATATCCGAGTTCCCCATTTGTTTGAAGTAGATTTAACAGGTGACAAGCTACTTGTTGTGGGTCCATATAAACCCTAGGTTGTTGTTGGGTTTAGGGTAAGGACTGAGAAAGGATAGGTTCAATTTTTTACGGGAATTGATATGCCGAAGATGAACACAAATCCAATATCAATTTTATTCAGAATAAATTACTTGTTGCCCTATTCAACTGTCACTTGTTTTGCCTTTTCCACCATTTCCCCTACTCCTTTCATATGGAGCGATTGCATTCCGTATTCGTTCTTTAGTTTTTGATAAAAACTTAAAATCTGATCCAATTCCAATAAGGAAGCTTTGGGATCTTTTCCGAAATTATGTGGATGCCACCAGAGATGATATACTTCTCCGTTTTTCGCAGCAAATTCCATTTCTGAAAGGATTCTACCCAATCTCCTGGAATTCATTAGAGGGTTTCCTTTGATAATAGGCCTTAGAATTCTCGAAGCTGGAATGATAACAGGTTCCTTCTCAAATATTAGGATCTCATCTAATTTATAACTCGTTCTCGCTCCAACCGGAAAGAAGCAATCCGCGGACCTAAAAAACTTCTTACTCAAATTCTCGTGTTGGGTCTCCTGCCAAAACCAGTTAGTCGGATTCCCTCTGACATATTTATACCCTTCATCCAAACAAATCCCCAGGTACAATTCATTGATGTGATTTCTAGGGAATACCAGAGATTCCAACTTCACACCAAATTTTTCCATTGCGATTTTCTGGGTTGCTTTCAGATCCTGTCCAAACTGCTCCGGGCTTTGTCCCCGCATTAACGTGTAATAATGCGCATAGGAATGTGAGCCAAGTTCCTGGCCAGGTGTATCAATAATTTTCTGAATCAATTCAGGAGCAAAATGAACTTCCGGCCTGATTCCATTAACCTTGATCCATTCATAAGCCGAATATTTTCTATCCCGATAAGAAGGCAAATAATCAGGTGAATAAGCTTTCCATTCTTCTTCATCTTCCGCAAAAAGCATCCCCACCGTAGCCCAGGTAACCTGAACACCAGACACGGCAAACTTCTCTAGCATCAAGGGTACAATCTCCCGTGTATTCGAAAAGTATTCAGCTTTGTACCGCGTGCCTATTTTGTCAAATATCCCCCAAAGGAGTTCGAAGTCAAGACTTATAGTTAATGTTCCTGAAGGCATTTTTTTACGTGGTTGGAAATGTTTTAAATGTTGTGGTTGTTGACGTA
>NZ_JBCLWJ010000030.1:0-23104 GCF_039563885.1 Algoriphagus sp. SE2
GATTTTTACTTGATATTCTCCGCAAGGCATGTCTTCAAGATTATAAGGAATCATCAGATCATCTCCTTTAACATGCACTTTTCTTCGATGTAGTTGTTTGCCGTTCTCATTAAGTAAAACAATTTTGGCGTCTCCAACCCCTTCTTTTAGTAATACATTAATTTTTTTGAAATTTGAATTTACATCAGACAAAGCTTTTAAATCGTCGTCTGCGTTGGCCAATGCGCTAAAAGAAAGGGCGCTTGCCATAGCTAAAGTGAATAAAGTTTTCATAACAGTGTTGGTTTAGTGTTGTGCTATCTATTCAACCAAGCCCGTACCAAAACAACTTTAACCTGCCAGAACCTACATTTATAATACTATCTGAATATTAATTTATTTTAATTTTTACCAAATATTATTTTGTTGTATATACATTGAACCATTCGGATTCGAACAATATCAGAAAAAATCTTGTCCGACTGTCTTAGTAGCGTACAGAATTCTCTGGTTTATAAGAAATGGCTGGTTACAGTTTATTGTATTTTTTAGTAAAATTTAATTTTAAAAAAAATATAAGTTGTTGAATTCAAATGAGTTAAAAAATAAAAAACCTGTACGCTCCTGTACAGGTTTTGTTCGCTGAGATACAAAAATTTGATATATGTCAAATCTTTTTCAACTCTTTTGATAGTGATTTTACTCGATCTTTAATTTCAATGCCGTCAATTTCCAAGTTCATTGAAGTGGCCATGAGGAATTCATTTACTGCACCCATATGGTCGGTAGACTTGCCCTCTGCCAATGTGACATAGCGCATGGTAGTCCATAAAAGCGTTTTTAACTGTGTCTCACTATCATCAGTCATATAATATTCTAATATAACTGTGTTATGATTATTCCAAATTATTCGACTTTTAATACGTACCCATTCACCAACCATGGCTGGCTTTACGTATGAAATATTATGATTATAGATTACCCAAGCGGCTTTATATTTTTTTATGAAATCCATCATTTCTACCCCGTATAGCTTAGGAACTTGATCTTCCCTTGCATTAAAAAAATAATCGAAATACTTCGCATTATTTAGATGACGCAGTGGATCACAATCCTGAAATCTAATCAGAACTCTGCTTTCGGTCTCCTTTGGATAGTGTTTCTCAGAATTATATTCAAACATGATTTAAAGTATTTCTTGGCTATGAATAATATTAATTTTCAATTTAGCCATCTCCTCTATGGCAAAATTCCCGTCCATTGGGTCAATATTTACTGCACGGCAGGCATCAAAGATTAAATAAGTTTCAAAACCTAAACTATGGGCATCCAGAGCTGTAAACTTTACACAATAATCCAAAGCTAACCCCGTAATGTATACTTTCTTTATTCCCTCCTTTTTTAAATAATCAGCTAAGCCTGTTGACTCTTTCCTCGCATTATCAAAAAACCCTGAATAAGAGTCAACTTCTGGGTTTTTCCCTTTTTGAAATATCGCCTTCCAATTATGTCGATTTAGGTCTTTGTGAAACTCTGCACCAAATGTTCCCTGGACGCAATGCACAGGCCATAAAATTTGACTCAAACCTCCTAGAGTAACAAAATCACCGATTTTTTTTCCAGGATGGTTCGCTGCAAAACTCCCATGGTCTGCCGGATGGAAATCCTGAGTAGCGACGATAAATTGAAATTGCTCTTGTAATTTATTTATGATGGGTATTACTTCATCTCCATTCTGAACAGCTAATGATCCGCCAGGCAAAAAATCATTCTGAACGTCTACTATAATCAAGGCTGAATCTTTACTTTGCATCATTTGATTCTATTTGTTGAGCTTTTAAAACAAGTTCTGTTCTCAATTGGTGCAGACTTTCCTCTAAACCTACCGGATATAAGTGAGGGTTGACCATTCTCTTATGTGTCTTATCTAAAGACTCCAATTGATTTTTAGTCCGGTTTCTTATGCTTTCTAAACTTGGTGATTTGTAAATCGGTTTCCCTTTCTTAAAAATAGGTTTTAACAAAATTTCTTCTTGATAAAAATATGGCATAATTCGCTTTCTACGCGTGTTATCCATAGGATCAATAATTATTATTCCTTTTGGGTTAATTTCTTGTCCTTCCAGATAAATCATATCTGCTACCGCCTTCCCTTTGGAAAAATACCTTTTTACATTGTGTATACCAGGTATATTGATCTTTAAAGACTGTTGGGAGATTTTTAATTTTGGGACATAAGTACCGTCATCCGCGCGGATAGCAGATAATTTGTATACAGCTCCTAATGCAGGTTGGTCAAAAGCAGTCACCAATTTCGTACCTACTCCCCAAACATTGATTGAGGCTTCCTGACCTTTTAAAGAAGTAATGATATGTTCATCTAAATCATTGGATGCTACGATCACAGCATCTGGAAAACCTGCTTCATCTAGCATTTCTCTCGCTTTGTTGCTGAAATAGGCAAGATCTCCCGAATCTATCCGAATACCCAACATTTCCTTCCCTTGAGCTCTGAGAGCATTACCTACTTTGATAGCATTTTTCACTCCTTTCAGCGTGTCGTAGGTATCCACCAAAAAGACACATTGATCAGGGAAAGCATCCGCATAGGCCTCGAAAGCTTCCAGTTCGCTCTCAAAAGACATAATCCAACTATGAGCATGAGTCCCAGAGACTGGAATCCCAAATAATTTCCCAGCCATCACATTGCTTGTTGAGCTACATCCCCCTATGTAAGATGCTCTTGATGCTGCCAATGCACCGTCAATTCCCTGAGCTCTCCTTAAACCAAACTCCAGTACAGGTTCGCCTTTTGCTGCTAAATTTATTCTAGCGGCTTTGGTAGCAATCAAAGTCTGAAAATTAAAAATATTCAATAAAGGAGTTTCTAATAATTGGCATTGAATCAAAGGCCCTTTCACACGGATCATCGGTGAATTAGGAAATACCACTGTGCCTTCTTCTACAGCATCTATGTCACAACTGAACTTCATTCTTGCTAAGTAGTCCAAAAAGGCTGGATCAAACAAATGCTCTCCGTCTTTAGCCTTCATACTAGCCAGGTACTGAATATCAGCTTCCTCAAATTTGAAGTTTTTACAATAATCTATTGCATAATCAAGCCCAGCAGCAACCGTAAAGCCCCCTTGAAAAGGATGTTTTCTAAAAAATAAATTAAATACTGCTTCTTGTTCAGCTTTTCCTGATTTCCAATAAGCATAAGCCATTGTCAATTGGTAAAAATCTGTCAATAAGGCAAGTGAGCCTTGGTATAAATCTTTGGTAATTTTCATGTATGAGTTGCTATTGTATAAAGGTAAATATTGCCTTTACCTTAACAAACCTATTTTAGACAGGATTTTTAACTCTATAATTTAAAAACACCCCCAATAATAAAAGACCCATCCCAACATAAGCCATAAGCGTATATGCTTCACCAAAGAAGAAAAATCCGAAGATTAGTGCATAGAAGACTCCTAAATAACTAAGGCTGGAAATTTTGGAAACGTTAGCATTTTGATAAGCAACTGTCATAAAATACTGGGCAGTCTGAGTACAAACTCCTATCCATAACAAGAAAGCCCAATCCCATCCAACGGGCTGAACCCACGTAAAAAAACTGATTGTGACAGCTATTGGAATTGTTACCAAAGGAAAATAAAAAATAATCACCAAGGGGTGTTCCGTGTTTTTTAGTTTTCTAATGACATTATAAGCCAGCCCAGAAAATAATGCAGAAATAAATCCAATTCCAGCATAGAGTAAATTTACACGCGCATCAAAACCCTGAACTAATACAACTCCAAGAAAAGAAATTGCAAAAAACAAAAATTGAATAGGCTTTACTTTTTCTTTTACCAAGTAGATCCCCAATAAGGTTGTCAAAATTGGTGATAGATATTGTAAGGTTACAGCACTTGCTAAAGGGATTTTTTGTAGCGTATAAAAAAATGAAATCAATCCAACAGAACCTACGACACCTCTTAGTACAAGTAGTTTTTTATTATTTCCAAAGGCATTGACATTTTGCCTTCTTAGCATGGTATAACTAAAGATCAAACTAAATAAAGATCTGAAAAGAATTATTTCTATAGCAGGAATATGTGGAATGTATTTGACAGACACATTCATTAAAGCAAAAAAAACTCCAGCCAAAAGCATGGACTGGACACTGCTGATCTTCACTGGTAGGTTCATTTAAGTGATAATGCAAACTAAATGTAATAAACAGATAGATAGTTCAAGCATTCTGAAGAGTTTTATAAATAATATGAAACTATTGTTTTTCTAACTAGTTAGATGCTTAATTATGGCACTAAAAATAGGAACAAAAGCACCAGACTTTACACTTTCATCAACGGGGAGCAAGAAAATTTCTCTTTCTAAGGACTTTTCAGGCAAAGCTCTTATTATTTATTTCTATCCCAGAGATTTTACTCCTGGTTGCACTGCGGAGGCTTGTGAATTTCGGGATAAATTCGAAGATTTTAGAGATTTATCCATTCCTATTTTAGGAATTAGCAAAGATAATATTGAGTCTCATGAAAGGTTCAAAAAAACTTATAAACTTCCCTATGATTTACTTTCTGATACTTCCGGAAAAGTATGTCAGGCATATGATGCTTTGATCCCATTAATTAAAATACCAAAAAGAATCAGCTACTTGTTGAATGAAGATCATGAGATCGTTGCTGCATTTTCTGAGTTTTTTGAGGCAAAAAAGCATATCGAAAATATGCTGAAAAGCATAAAAAAATAGGTTTATAATATCAACCCATCTTTCATTGTCACTTGTCTATCGGCCATGCTAGCCAATTCTTCATTATGAGTAACAATGACAAATGCCTGCCCCAATTCTTTTCTTAAAGTAAAAAAAAGTGAATGTAAAGCCCGTGCATTTTCAGTATCTAAATTACCACTAGGTTCATCTGCAAAAATAACTTCAGGATCATTAATCAGGGCTCTTGCTACAGCTATTCTTTGTTGCTCTCCTCCCGAAAGGGTTGAAGGTTTATGATCAAGCCTATGGCTGATACTTAAAATTTCCGCCAATTCCCCAGCTCTTTTTAGCAATTTCCCAGACATTTCACCCTTAATCATTCCAGGAATCTGAATATTTTCTGAAGCTGTAAATTCTGGTAGAAGATTATGAAATTGAAAAATAAAACCAATTTTTTCGTTCCTGAATTTGGCTAAGCTTTCACCGGTAAGTTTCAATAAATCTTTACCATTCATGGTCAACAAACCTTCTTCGGGCTTGTCCAAAGTCCCCAAGATATGTAGGAGTGTACTTTTTCCTGCTCCTGAGGAACCTACAATAGAAACTATTTCAGAGGATGAAATTTCGAGATCCACTCCTTTTAAAACATGAAGGTTTCCATAGTGCTTATGGATTCCACTGGCTTTCAGCATAGTAAGAATTTTTACGGTTTTAAAATTAGAATAAATCTTTTCCAGATACTCAATAAATTGATAATAAACCTCATTTTTTAAAAAGAAAGGCTAATTCTAGGTTTGATTTATCGGCTCATAGGACTTAACTTCGGGCAAAAATTTTCATAGGATGAATATTCACGAATATCAGGCTAAAGAAGTATTAAAAGGTTATGGAGTTCGCATTCAGGAAGGTATTGTAGCCGACAGTCCAGAAGCAGCTCATGAAGCAGCCGTTAAGTTGAACGAGCAAACCGGTACTAGCTGGTATGTGATCAAAGCTCAGATTCACGCTGGCGGTCGTGGAAAAGGAAAAGTCAATGAAACTGGCTCAAACGGAGTAGTACTTGCCAAAAAATTAGAAGAAGTTTCTGAAAAGGCTAAAAAAATCCTTGGCGGAACGTTGGTTACACACCAGACTGGTCCAGAAGGAAAGGTAGTAAATAAGGTTTTGATTGCTGAGGATGTATATTATCCTGGGGCTTCTGAACCAAAAGAATATTATCTATCCATATTATTGGATAGAGCTACAGGCAGCAATGTCATTATGGCTTCAACAGAAGGTGGAATGGACATTGAGGAGGTTGCTGAAAAGACTCCTGAAAAAATCATGAAAGAATGGATCGACCCAAAGGTTGGTCTTCAGCCTTTCCAGGCAAGAAAAGTTGCCTTTGGACTTGGCCTTTCAGGCACAGCGTTCAAAGAGATGGTTAAATTTATTACCGCTCTTTATAAAGCTTATGAAGGCACTGATTCATCACAGTTTGAAATCAATCCGGTTTTAAAAACATCTGACGATAAGATCCTTGCTGTAGATGCCAAAGTGAATTTGGATGACAACGCACTTTACAGACACAAGGACCTTGCAGATCTTAGAGATTTAGCAGAGGAAGATCCATTGGAAGTTGAAGCTGGAAAATCTGGACTTAATTACGTTAAACTTGACGGAAATGTAGGTTGTATGGTAAATGGTGCTGGTCTAGCTATGGCAACAATGGATATGATTAAGCTTTCTGGTGGTGAGCCAGCTAATTTCCTTGATGTAGGTGGCGGAGCAAATGCTACTACTGTTGAGGCTGGTTTTAGAATCATTCTTCAGGACCCCAATGTAAAAGCAATTCTTATCAACGTATTCGGAGGTATTGTAAGATGTGATAGAATTGCAAATGGTGTCGTTGAGGCTTATAAATCAATTGGAGATATCAAAGTTCCTATCATTGTCAGACTACAAGGAACCAATGCAGTAGAAGGTGCCAAAATCATTGATGAATCAGGATTAAAAGTAGCATCTGCCATTACCTTAAAAGAAGCTGCTGATAGAGTTCAAGCAGTTTTGGCAGAATAAAAAAATCTGAAAAAAAAATTCAGGCACGCGTAGTTCAACTGGATAGAATATCGGATTTCGGCTCCGAGGGTTGAGGGTTCGAATCCTTCCGCGTGCACAAGGGCTCAGACGAAAGTCTGGGCTTTTTGTTTTCGTAGCCCACATCATTTGACATAAGAATCAGAAAGTTGTACTAAACCATATACTTCTCACTTTAATAACTAGTGATACTTTAGGAAAGAATTGGAAAAATTGTATTATTCAAAGAAGATAATGGAGCAAGCCAAAAAAATGAAAAAACAGTCTTTAGAGCAATAAAAAAGCAGGAGAAGATCTCCTGCCCTTTATTTGAAAACTAAACCAACTATTATTTAACTACCACAATGAATTCAAAAATAATACAATTATGATTAAATCAAAACACCAAATAAAAATTTGCGGCCAATTATTCCTTCTCCGGGAAATTTCCTGCTTTAAATGCAATACCTAAAGCTAAGCCTTGGCTAAATTGGATTTTATCGTCCTGGTCGAAATCGTAGATGCTCAAACTAGTCAAACTGACATTTATTAGGTTGGAGACTTTTGCAGTAAGACCAAAATCAAGACGATGGTCGATTGTTTTAAATGCAAGGGTTTCATAGTTAGCATACATCTGGTATCTCATCTTGAGCTCAAGATTTTCAGAGAGCTTTTTGTTCCAATCTGCCAATAAACTAAACGCAAACCACTCAGTTCTTACTGTTTCCCCAATATCAACCCCATAATTATCTGGTACATTCAAATAAAGCTCTGTATCTGTCACAAATGTCCATCTGGGAGATAACGGAGATATCCTTAAACTAAACTCATCATTAGGCTTATATTCCACACCAAGGGAAGTTGTCAAATAAGCGGGATTTAAGAATTTGGAGATAAGAGTTTTGTCAGTTTCAGAAAATTCATAGCCCGGAGCAAATTGTGAAAGGAAGTTTAATGCAAAAAAGTAATTCCACTTATCATTTATTTTGTAACCAACTTTCGAATCCATGTAAATTCTATCATTTGATTTCCTTCCATCCTCATCCTTATTTTTTACGATACCATAGCCAAAATCCAATGTATTGTCCCAGGTCCATTTTTCTTTAGCATAATTTGCTCTTGCAAAAAGATAAGTACCAATAGCAATGGAATTTACTCCCCCTCCTTGCCAATTACCACTAAAGGAGGCTTGATTCAAATTCAATCCACCGCTAATTTCTTTTAGCCAATAGCTTGTGTCTGCTGGAGTTATTGCCGTATCGCCCTGGGCGAATATTTTGCCGCTTAGAAGAAGAAAAAGGAAAAGTGTAGAGATTCTTTTCATAACTTAAATCATTAGAAATAAATTTATTTTATTTAATACTTTACAAATATGAAGAATGACATTGAAAATGAACTTATTATTCGAGATTATTTAGCCCGTCAACGCACTACTTTAGCAAATGAACGCACTTTACTTTCTTTTATAAGGACTTCGTTATATTTTCTTGTCAGCGGCATTGCCTTATTTGAAGTAGAAAAATTGAACCATATAAGACAGCTAGGCTACCTAGCAATGGTTCTAAGTTTGGTCTTTTTAGTGGTTGGTATTATCAGTTACTTCAAGATAAAAAAGCGATTAAAAAAAGGAAACTATTCTAGGATGTAACCAACTCTTATTAATACTTAATTTTGTTCCGAATGATAATCTGTAACATTCGTTTAAGCAATTTCAGTTTCCATTTTTAGAAAAGAAGGCTTTCCGTTTTATTGGCAAAGTAGTTGTACCAATTTTTAAAAAGTCTGAAAATGAAAATCTTTGGTTTTGTTCTAATTATTGGTGGCATCTTAATGCTATTCACAAACAACTTTAGCTTTACAACAAAAGAAAATGTGATTGATGCAGGTCCGATTCAAATTAGTGCTGATAAGAAAAAAGAAATTACTTGGCCTTCTTATACTGGTGGAATAGTAATAATATCGGGTGTGGTTTTGGTAGCACTTTCTAAGAAAAAATAAATCTTGTTTTGAAACTTTGAAATTAGCCGCCGTAGATATTGGATCAAATGCCATTCGTTTGCAAATCACCAACGTAACTTACTACGAAGGCATTTATAATTTCAAAAAAATAGAATATTTAAGATTTCCATTAAGATTAGGTTTGGATGTCTTTCATTCTCAAAAAATCAGTGAGATAAATAGGCATAAGTTTCTTAAACTGATGAAAGCATTTAAAATCCTTATTGATCTTTATGAAGTAGAAGATTGTATGGCTTGCGCGACTTCAGCAATGAGAGAAAGTGTCAATGGAGAAGATATAATTAAAGAAGTAAATGACGAGATCGGTTTAAAAATCAGCATTATCGATGGAAATAAAGAAGCTGAGTTGATAAACAAATCTCTTGATGGTTATATAGACGATAAAACCTATTTACATATTGATGTTGGGGGCGGAAGCACTGAGCTAAATATTTATAACAAAAAAATAAAGATCGCCTCACAATCATTCCAAATAGGTTCTTTAAGGGCATTGGAAGATAAGGTCTTAGAACCAGTATGGGAATCTATGGAGGAGTTCATCAATGAATCCATTGATACAAAGTCTGGGATAATTTCTATTGGCACTGGTGGGAATATTACGAAGATATTTGAGCTGACAAATCCCAGGAAAAACAAAAAGTTTCTGGAATTATCGACAATTTCTGAAACGATCCAATTTATAGAAACCTATACTTTTGAAGAACGGATAAATAAACTAAACCTAAATGAGGATCGAGCAGATGTAATTATTCCGGCTGGAAAAATTTATGAAAGAATAATGAATGCTGCTAATTCAAAGAAAATCCTAGTTCCGGATTTAGGTCTTAAAGATGAAATTATTCAGCTTCTATTTAATAACAACAAAAAGCCTCAATTATGAGGCTTTTTGTTAAGGTTTTACAAGTTGAACTTGGCTAACTTTTTCAGGGTCTAGTCTAAAAAACTCCTTATGAACATTAAATTCTTCCTCATCGCCTTCTGGCATTTTAGCAATATAAGTCCCATCTTCTTGCATCACATAAGCGTTTACATTATCCCGAAGATTATAGGCTAAAATATTCATTAATTGTTTTTCCAACAACGGTGATTCTACTTTAAACAAAGACTCTAACCTTTTGTCAAAACTTCTAACCATCATATCAGCACTACCAGCGTAAGTTCTGGTATTTCCATTGTTATGGAAATGATATATTCTAGAATGTTCAAGAAAATCCCCAACTAAGGATAAAACCTCGATTTTATCACTTAAGCCATCACGCTGTGGACGCAGACAACAAATCCCTCGAACGATCAATTTTACTGTTACTCCTGATTGGGAAGCTCTATAAAGTGCATAAATTATTTCTGAATCTTCAAGTGAATTTACTTTTATAAATATCCCACTTGGTAAGCCATTTCTAGCATTTTCGGCTTCTTGTTCGATAAACTCAATTAACTGGTTCCTCATGTCTCTGGGTGCAGTAATTAAGTTTGTGTATTGATTTGGCATCGAATGTCCAGTAATAACATTGAAAAATTCAGAAACATCATTAGCCAACGTCTCATTTGTGGTCAGTAATCCAATATCTGTATAAAGCCTTGCTGTATCTTCATTGTAATTTCCAGATCCTAAATGAACAAATCGAGTAATCTCACTGGCATCTTTTTTTACGATCAAAAGAAGCTTGGTATGAGTTTTTAAGTGGGTTATTCCATATATGACAAAACAACCTGCCTTTTGAAGTCTTTTCGCTTCTCTTATATTATTTTCCTCATCAAATCTAGCTTTTACCTCAAAAAGAACCGAGACGTGTTTTCCGTTCTCTGCAGCTTTGAGAAGAGCCTTTGTGATTTGACTATCTTTTGCCAACCTGTAGATAGTCATTTTAATGGCCATCACATCTGGATCTTCAGCAGCTTTATTAATCAAATCTAAGATCGAATCAATATTATTATAAGGGTGATGAAGTAAAATATCCTTCTCCTTGAGAGTTTCAAAAATATCTGCTCTCCCCTCCTCCGGGTATGAAAGTGGATTAACTGGAGGATGTACTTGAGGAAGTTTTTCTTTAAACCTCTTATTACCAACTATTTGCCACATTCCAGTAAAATCAATCATACTGGCTCTTTTTATTAAAAAAACAGAGTCCATTTTTAAATTCCACCTTTCCAAAAGGGAATTGAGCATCCATTTACTGTAGCCTTCTTCTATCTCAATTCTAACAACCCTCCCAGTTTTACGCTCCATCAATTTCCGCTTCACTTCTTCAAGGAAATTAGCATCCATATCTTCGGATTCTTCCAAAGTGAAATCACCATTCCTTGTAATTCTAAATAAGCTAATCCCTTCGATTTCTACATTTCTAAATAATGAAACGATATGCTCTCGAATAACTTCCTCAATAGGAATTAACAAAAGTGAATTATCTCTTTCAATTTCAAAAAACCGAGGAATATTTGAAGGGATCTGAACAAAGCTTAACTTTTTCATATCCTTTCTTTCACCGGGACTAGTGGTTACTACCCCAAAAACCAACAGCCTATTCATTAGAATAGGAAAAGTCCTATACCCATCATAAACCATCGGAGTTAGCATGGGGTAAATTGCCTTCTTAAAATAGTCTTTAACGGTTTGTTTTTCTGCGTCTGTTAACTTCGAAATATTAAAAAGTGAAACGCCTTCCTTATCTAAACCTGGAAGAATTACATTGGTAAAATGATCGTGTTGGTCTTTGTGAAAAGTTTGACAATCACTCATCAGCTTATTCTTAAAGGGCTCTTCTCGTAGACCAGAGTAATCCACTCTTTCTTTATCATAATCCAGATAGTTATAAAGTGAACCTACACGGATCATAAAGAACTCATCTAGATTTGAGGCAGTGATTGCCAAAAATTTCAATTTTTCGAAAATAGTCCTATGCTCTTTTTTGGACTGATCCAACACCCGATCATTAAACTTAAGCCAGCTTAAATCCCGACTTACCAGATCACTTTTTTGGATAATAGAATCGTATTTATCTTTCAATGCCAGTTTCATAAAAGCTCAAAATTTGGAGTGGCAATTAATAATTCCTTCGTCAATCCCAACTTTATCAATTTGTTAAAGAATGAAAAAGGGGCACAAAGGCCCCTTCCAAAATCAATTTACAACCTTAAGTATCAATTTTCGCGTATTTCGCATTTTTCTCAATAAACTCTCTTCGTGGAGCGACCTCGTCTCCCATAAGCATGCTAAACAAATGGTCAGCTTCTGCCGCAGAGTCTATAGTAACTTGCTTGATCGTTCTAACAGAAGGATCCATGGTAGTGGTCCAAAGCTGTTCAGGGTTCATTTCTCCTAAACCTTTATATCTCTGGATTCCCACACTATCTTCTTTTCCATCCTTCGCCATTTCCTTGGTCAAAACTTTGCGCTCTTCTTCTGTCCAGCAATACCGCTCATCTTTTCCCCTCTTCAACAAATAAAGCGGAGGTAAAGCAATATAGACGTATCCCTTTTCAATGAGAGTTCTCATATACCTGAAAAATAAAGTCAATATCAACGTTCGAATATGAGACCCATCAATATCGGCATCGGTCATGATAATGATTTTGTGATATCTCAAATGAGAAAGATCAAGTTCCTTATCATCATTTACTGTCCCAAATTTAACTCCAAGCGCAGTTAAAATATTTTTGATTTCGTCATTGTCGTAAATTTTATGTTCATGCGCTTTTTCAACATTCAATATTTTACCCTTCAAAGGTAAAATTGCCTGAAAATCACGATCTCGCCCTTGTTTGGCTGACCCGCCCGCAGAGTCACCTTCGACAAGATACAACTCACATACAGTAGGATCCGAATTAGCACAATCCGCCAACTTTCCAGGAAGACCTCCCCCGCCCAACACATTTTTTCGCTGCACCATCTCTCTGGCTTTTTTTGCAGCATGTCTTGCCTGAGCAGCAAGTATAACTTTCCCAACAATGATTTTTGCTTCTTTTGGATGTTCTTCCAACCAAGACTGAAGTGTTTCAGAAACAGTTGAATCCACTGCTCCAACTACGTCGGAGTTGCCTAATTTAGTTTTGGTCTGACCCTCAAATTGAGGTTCTGCTACTTTTACCGAGATCACGGCAGTAAGACCTTCACGGAAATCATCTCCAGAAACTTCTATTTTCAATTTGTCCAGCATCCCGGATTTGTCAGCATAGGATTTTAATGTCCTTGTCAATGCTCTTCTAAATCCGGTGACATGCGTCCCGCCTTCATAAGTGTTAATGGTATTTACATAGGAGACCACATTTTCAGTATATGAAGTATTGTAATTCATCGCGACTTGTACAGGCACAGAATTTAATTCTCCTTCTATATAAATCGGCTCCTCAATAATTTTTTCTCTTGTGTTATCTAGATACTGAACGAATTCAACCAAACCACCTTCAGAGAAAAATTCATCTGATCTAGGATTTCCATCATCTTCAATTTCCCTTAAATCTTTTAAGAAAATTCTAATCCCTGCATTCAGGAAAGACATTTCTCTTAAACGATTGGCAATGGTTTCGTACTTAAATTCTGTATGTGTAAAAATTGAAGCATCCGGCTTAAAATGAATTTTTGTACCTCTCTTATCTGTCTTTCCAACTTCCTTCGCAGGATATTGAGGCACACCAATTTTGAATTCCTGCTCAGTTATCACACCATCTCTAAAAACTGTAGCTTTCAAATCTTCTGAAAGTGCATTGACGCAAGAAACTCCGACACCATGGAGTCCCCCAGAAACTTTGTAGGTATCCTTATCAAACTTTCCACCAGCATGTAAAACTGTCAAAACTACTTCTAAAGCGGATTTTTGCTCCTTTTCATGCCAATCAGTAGGAATACCACGTCCATTATCTTCAACTGTGATTGAATTGTCTTCATTAACCACTACATGAATTATGTCGCAGTGCCCTGCTAAAGCTTCATCTATAGAGTTATCGACTACTTCCCAAATCAAGTGATGGAGGCCTTTTACTCCAATATCACCAATGTACATGGCAGGCCTTTTACGGACTGCTTCCAAACCTTCTAATACTTGGATATTCCCGGCACCGTAATTTGCGGGTTTTTTAGCTTTGTCTTCACTCATATTTTCTGGAGAAAACCCTCAAAAAGGGCTATAGAAAGGTGATTTTGTGTTCATTTTAACAAGTCGCAAGATAGTCAAAAAAAGTCATTGAAACGACATAAATGCAAGGCTTTTGCAAGGAATCTTTCCTGTAAAAACTAAAAAATGGGCTTAGAATAAAATTTGCTTTTTTCATGCCCTTACTTTCTCCAAAAAATTACCACCTATCCATCATTAGGCTTTAAAAATCAAAGATAAAATACTAAATATCAGTTTTTGTTTAATCTTTTTTAAAAATTTTTAAACAAAAATGAAATAAATGACTTAGCCAATTCGCATTACTAAATAAATTGGTCCCCTAAAAAAATTCATCCCATACTTTAAACGAGGGTCAAAAGGATAGTGTATTAAGTTTTATTATTATGATTTCTTTGATTTCATTTCCTCATTTCCAATACATGAATAATTTTTGGAATAAAGAATCTAATACTGACCAGTATTAATCATCACGAGAGTACAGGCATTAAGCACTTCAATCCCCTGCTGATAAGCTTTCTCTGCAAAAGATCTGTTCTCAGCACCAGGATTGAAAATGATTCTTTTAGGTTTAAGAGAAAGCAGATACTCCTCCCATTCCTTTTGATGATATTTATTTAAATAAACCGTTATGGTGTGGATACCTTCCAAAAAAGGTTTTTCATTCAAATCAAGAATCTTTTGACCTAACAATTCTCCTTCATGTATAGCTATAGGTATAAAAGGAATTTGGGCTTTAGATAAAAAATCGGCTGCAATAAAGGCGTACTTTGATCTATTGGGTGTCGCTCCTAGAATTAAAGTAAGTTTCTCAGACATCTCGACTTCCAAATATTCTATCTCGCTCAAAAGTATCCATATGACGATGCTTTTTGGTTTCGTAAATATCGGCAAGAGTTATTAAAATACCAGTCTCCTCAACTTCTCCAAACTCATCATTTAGTGCAGTTCCAAAAGTCATCATAGTTGGAGAAAGGTTCATATATGTATTGATTAACGGAGGAATATTTTCTCCATAAGACCTAATTCTTGAATTTAAAACCTTATACCCTTCTTTAAAAACTAAACCTTCAAAAGGATTTCCTCTTGATGGCAAATCTGATTCATAATCCAATCTAATCTCAGGTTTTGGCTTAACCAACCCTTCCTTATCAGGGAAATAATGATTCATAAAAAGCAAAAGTAAATCCCTGGCCTCTCGATTGTAATGTGGATACATGGTAACCTTCCCAAATAGAAACTTAACCTCTGGATTTAAAAGGACCACAGCCCCCAATCCATCCCATAAATTATCAAGACTAAAAATCCCTTTTCTGTTATCTATACTTGGTTGATATTTTGGCTGAACAAATGATCTTCCTAGTTCAATCGTGAATGGAATGAACTCTTTGATAAACTTTTCGGAAAAATCGAATAAGTGAGTCGTAGAGAGATTTATTGAACCGTCTTTTCTTATAGCATTTTTACAATTGATCAAACGGTAACCAGCTACAATTTCTTCATCTTCGGGACTCCAAGTTATTAATTGCTCATAGCAATTTTCACAGGTGTCATTCTCATCTAAATCCAAAGGAAGGCCTGTCCCACCTCCAGCAACTCTAAAAGTCAATTCCCGAAGTCTACCTATTTCTTTCACGACATTTGGAGCATTATGATAATTCACCAAAAAAACCAAATTATCCCCATTGTTTGCATATCGAAGAAATCGATCTACAGTGAGCTCTGCTTTTAATAAAGCGGTATCAACCGGAGGAATAATTTCTGCTTCTTCACTCATTTTTGTCCTAATTTGTAAACCAATTCTTTCATGTAATTAGACCATTGCGCATCAGTCTTACTCGAATCTAATTCATTGTAGCTGAATACTTTGCCAAGATGTATCCTAACTTTTTTACCTTGTTGTTGATACATTTCATCGGCAAGATAAAACATTTCTATATTGGCTTGAATTCCAACTTTTTTTCTCCAATTAGCCAAATTGTAAAAAAACTTTGAATTCTTCCCTTCAATGAAACAAGGAATAATATCTTTTTTATATTTTTTCGCCTTAGTAATAAAGCTTTTTTTCCATAATAAATCTCTAACCCCATCAGGAAACTTTCTAGAGACTAAACCTGCAGGAAAAACCATCACTGCATATTCCCCTGCATATACTTTGTCAATATTATCAAGAGCCTTCTGTGAATTCTTCCCTAACTTATTGACAGGAACGAACATGGGTTGGAAGTTTTCGAACGACATTAATAAATCATTCACCAAAAACCTTATATCCTTTCGGATTTTCCCCACAGCATACATTAAAGCAATTCCATCCATTCCACCTAACGGATGATTTGCGGCAATAATCACTCCACCTGATTTAGGAATATTTTCTCCACCTATTAATTCTACTTCAATATTAAACTCTTTAATGACGGCATCGACAAAATCCAAACCCTTCAGGTGGTGTATCCTACCCATGATGTCATTAAGCCAGTCTTCATGTATTACATTCCTGATGTACGACAAAACAAAACCTGGCATCCATTTAAGAAGCCTAGGGTTTTTGTCTTGAATCACCTTTCTGACATCAATAAACTTTTCGGGCATAAAGTGAAATTCTTCTTAGTAAAAGGTGTGAATCACAGAAACTAGAAACTATTTCCATGAAAAATAAATTTAAAAATAAGAAAAAACAGGGTTTTTAAATGGTTAGATTCAAACTTTACCTTTACCACTCTGAAAACCAATCCACTTAATTTTTTGTATTAATCAAAAGCTCTCACTCATGAATTTAGTCATAACAGGAAGTACCTCTGGAATAGGTTTAGAAACAGTTCGCTCATTATATCCAGTTTCCGATAAAATAATTATACCGGTCAGAAATTTAGAAAAAGCAAAAAAGTAATCTCCAGGTATCCTGACCCATCTAAATTCGACTGCATTGAAATGGATCTTAGCTCGATGAGAAGTGTTGATAAAGCGGGAAAACTCATTGCAGAGAAATACCTAAAAATCGATTTACTGATTAATAATGCCGGCGGAATTTTTCCGGGTGGTCAAAAAACTAAGGAAGGATTGGATTGGACATTTGCTGTAAATCACTTGGGGCATTTTCATTTGACCAACCTTTTGATTCCGAATCTTCTTCATCTGGACGGGAAAATCATTTTTGTAAGTTCAGAGGCTCATCGAATAGGAAAAATTAACGAAAAGAATTGGGAGTTGCGAGACAGTACCAATAGTTGGATAAAGTATGGAAGCGTGAAACTTTACAACATACTTACCAGTAAATATTTTAATAGTCTGTACGAAAACGAAGGTCTAACTTCCTATTCTCTTCATCCTGGAGCAGTGAATACTTCCTTTGGATCGGACTCGGATTCAATTTCCAAACTTATTATTACCCTCAGCAAGTTATTCTTTTTAAGCCCTAAAAAAGGAGCAGAAACAAGTGTTTTTCTTTCAAAAACATCAAAAGATTCACTTAAACCTGGTGGATATTATGAAAAGAAGAAATTAAAATCACCGATTGCCACATCGGAAAACTTGAATCTCCAAAAGAAACTCTATGAATCCAGCGTCAGCAAACTTCACGAAATCCTTTCCTGATTATTTCCCTATTTTTGCAATCTGAAAGATTAAAGCATGCAGGAAACCATTCTATCTCTTTGCCCTGGGGATTGGGCAGATTATGAACTTATTGATACTGGAGGATTTGAAAAACTGGAACGATTCGGTCAGTTTATATTGAGTAGGCCAGAACCACAAGCGATCTGGGACAAATCACTACCAGAAAGTGAATGGAAAAATCAGGCTCATGCGCACTTTGCCAAAGAGAAAAACAACCCTGAAAAAGGCCAATGGGAACAGCTAAAACGTATGCCTCATAATTGGAGCATAGGGTATTCCAATAAAGCTGGTCTAAATATTAAATTGAATCTTGCTCAGACTTCTTTCAAACATATTGGTCTATTTCCTGAACAGGCTGTAAACTGGGATTACCTATATACAAAAATCAAAACAAGCCCCGTTTCAAAACCAAAAGTATTAAACCTTTTTGCCTATACCGGAGCTGCCTCCGTTGCAGCAAGAGCTGCGGGAGCGGAAGTAACCCATCTCGACTCAGTAAAACAGGTAGTCACTTGGTCTAGGCATAATATGGAATCTTCGGGCTTGGAAGGTATTCGTTGGATCATTGATGATGCTATGAAATTTATCAAACGTGAAGCCAGAAGAGGAAATAGATACCAAGGAATAATTCTGGATCCACCTGCCTATGGAAGAGGGCCAGATGGAGAAAAATGGATACTAGAAGAACAGATCAATGAAATGCTTAAAGTTTGTGCTGAAATTTTAGACAAGGAAAATCACTTCCTTTTGCTCAACATGTACTCTCTAAGTTTTTCTTCTTTAATCGCAGCTAACTTGATTAAAACCACCTTTCCGAATATTGAAAATGCGGAACATGGAGAGCTTTACTTAAAAGATCAATTTGACAAAAAACTTCCACTTGGCATTTTCTTTAGATTTTCGAGTTATTGAATCAACAATTCCTAATGAATAATCGACAACTATTCCTTCAACATTTAGCTCAAACCACTGATTTTCCTCTGATGATTGAGGTTGAAAAAGCTGAGGGTGTTTATCTATACGGACCAAATGGTGAGAAATACTTGGACCTTATTTCTGGGATTGGGGTAAGTAATGTAGGACATAGACATCCAAAAGTTCTGGAAGCTATCCAAGCCCAGCTGGACAAATATCTTCATCTGATGGTTTATGGGGAGTATATTCAGAGTCCTCAATCCAAACTCGCAAAAGCTCTTTGTGATACGCTACCAAGTCATTTAGACAATGTATACCTTGTAAATAGTGGTTCAGAAGCAATAGAAGGTGCTTTAAAACTAGCAAAACGCTATACTGGAAAAAGAAATATTATCTCCTGTGTCAATGCTTATCATGGGAGTTCTCATGGCGCATTGAGCATAGGTGGAAATGAAATTTTTAAAAGAGCCTACAGACCATTATTGCCAGGGATTTCTAATATTCAATATGGGTATTTAGCAGATTTAGAAAAAATCAATTCAGAAACTGCTGCTGTAGTAATGGAAACTATTCAGGGTGAAGCAGGAATCCGTGTTGCTACGAAAGAATATTTCATTGCATTACGAAGGAAATGTTCAGAGACTGGAACACTATTGATCTTGGATGAGATTCAAAGCGGATTTGGTAGAACAGGGAAATTCTGGGCATTTGAGCATTTCGAAATTGTTCCCGACATCATTGTAACTGCTAAAGGAATGGGGGGAGGCATGCCTATTGGTGCCTTTATAGCAAATAAAGAAGTGATGGGGGTTTTCAAAAACAATCCATTATTGGGACATATTACAACTTTTGGAGGGCATCCGGTTTCATCTGCTGCAAGTATTGCTACAATTGAGATATTAAAAAATGAATCCTTGATTGATCAGGTTGAGAAAAAGGCTAAGCTTTTCAAATCACTTCTTGTCCATCCTAAAATAAAAGGAATCCGAAATAAGGGATTAATGATGGCTGTTGAATTTGAATCATTTGAAGTTTTGAAATCAATTATTGATCGGGCAATTGAATTGGGAGTGATCACGGATTGGTTTTTGTTTTGTGACGACTCCATGCGAATCGCCCCTCCCCTTACCATTACTGAGGATGAAATAAGAAAAGCCTGCCATATTATTTTAAAAGCAATAGAGGAAAATTAATAATAAAAGAGGCCTGAATTTATTATTCAGGCCTCTTTTTTATAAAATCCCTTTTTCTGGATGTTTACCTGTAACCGTCCTGCCAAAAGCCTTCATTTCTTCGATCTGCTCATCCATGTTTCCATTTGGGTAAATACATGGACCAATACCCGCTTCCTTCTTTTTGTAATCAAGGTAACCTACTACCACCGGCACCTTTGCTCCTAAAGCAATATGATAAAATCCGGACTTCCATCTTTTCACTTGTGATCTTGTACCTTCAGGAGTTACCATGATCACCAACTCGTCACGCTCATTGAGCATAGAAATCATCGCCTCGGTATAGGTTTGCTTTCTACCACTGGGAATCCGTTTTCTATCAATTGCAATTGCACCCAATACAGAAAGTAACCATCCCAAAGGCCCCACCATCACCTCTTTTTTAATGGTGAATCTTACTGGGATATCCATCAGGAAAAATGCAGCTCTGGCATACAATATATCCCAGTTGGAAGTATGCGGAATAGCAATTAATACCGCCTTCTTTAATCCATCTGGCCAATTTGCATTTAATGACCAGCCTGACACCCAAAAAACAAAACGGGACAACAATTTCATCATACGCTTACCTTTTTCTTTTCACTATTTGCTAGCTCCAAAATTGACGGATTTTCATCAATAAATTGTGATATACGATCATATCCAGCTCGGAATAATTCAGGCGCTTTCTTTATATCAAAAACACCGTATTTACCTAAGCCTGGAGCTTCTATAAAAAAGTCACATTTAGATTTACGACTATATACATTGTAATTCATAGCCATGATAACAGAACGTTCAATCAGGCTTTTCATATTCTTGATATTTGCTTCCTCAGGCAAGTGATTACAATTTATCCCAATCACATAATCACAAATCCCATCCAGTGGCTCTACGGGAAGATTATTTAATACCCCTCCATCAATAAGGTGTTTATTACCAATCACGATAGGATCAAACATTCCGGGAATACATGAGGAAGCCAAGACGGGATTAATTAACTCTCCCTCTGAAAAATAAATTACTTTCCCTTTTTTAACATCCGTTGCTGCAACAGTAAGTGGAGTTTTTAATTCACTAAAACTATTATGCTTTAAGTATAATTTAAACAAATCTCCAACAGAGTTCATTTTTAAGATTCCTGTCAAAGAAATAGCCGGACGCATAAATTTAAAATAATTAGTCTCGACAATTATCTTTAGAACTTCTTCCGGTTGATAACCATCACAATACATCGCGCCGACAATGGCTCCGGCAGATGTACCACTAACCTTAGTTGGAAATATTCCAGCCTCATTTAGCCCCTTTAATACTCCTAAATGAGAAATCCCTCTAACTCCTCCTCCGGATAATGCGATTCCAATATTTAATTTAGATTTCATCTAGTCTGAATGTTTTGTCAAGCCCTACTCCTTTTTCTGTGAATTTAACTGTACAGCATTCATGATTTGGATCATGCTCCAAATATAGAATATATCCTTCTCTCGCAGCTTCATCCAAAAATTTTGACTTCTCATCCATAGTCAGTAATGGTCGCGTATCATAACTCATTACATAAGGTAGTGGGATATGCGCAATTGAAGGCAATAAATCAGCTACAAAAACAATCGTTTTACCTTTGTATTGAATTTTAGGTAGCATTTGTTTATCCGTGTGTCCATCTACTGTAATAAAATCAAACCCATCAAAAAGAGTTGGTTTCTCTAAATCAAGAAAACCCAATTGTCCCATTTCCTGCATAGGAAGGATGTTTTCTTTTAAAAAAGAAGCTTTTTCTCTTGGATTCGGAACGGTAGCCCAGTGCCAATGATCTTTATTTGACCAGTAAGTAGCACGAGGAAAGGTCATCTCATATTGCCCATGAGAACCATAACCTACACCTCCTCCACAATGATCAAAATGAAGATGAGTCAAAAAATTATCTGTAATATCCGTAGGGTGTACACCGAGTTTTTGCAAGTTTCCTTTTAAAGAATCATCTCCATGTAAATAGTAATGCTTGAAAAACCTGGCATCTTGTTTATCTCCGATTCCATTATCTATCAAAACAACCCTATCTCCATCCACCGCTAACAAACAGCGCATGGCCCAGGTACAAAGGTTATTTTCATCTGAATAATTTAATCTTGACCAAATAACTTTTGGAACCACACCAAACATTGCTCCACCATCTAGTTTAAAAAAACCAGTATTTACAGTGTATAAATCCATATCGTTTAGAAAGAAAAACCCGGACCTTGGAAGAAGTCCGGGAATATTAAATTACTCTACCACAACGCCCATCGAGCAAAATTTGTCGATGCGCTGTTCAATTCTTTTTTCAGGCTTTATTTTATCAAGTTCTTTTAAAGCTTTTAAAATAGTCTCTTTTAAAGTAAGTGACATATGCTTCATATCCCTATGAGCACCTCCAAGGGGTTCCGGGATTATATCGTCAATTAGACCATTTCCCTTCATATCTTTTGCCGTCAACTTTAAAGACTCCGCCGCTTGTTCTTTATAATCCCAACTTCTCCAAAGTATGGTTGAACAGTTTTCTGGAGAAATAACTGAGTACCATGAATTTTCAAGCATCATCACTCGATCTCCAATTGCAATACCCAAGGCTCCTCCTGAAGCACCTTCACCTATTATTATACAAATCACAGGGACTTTAAGCATAAACATCTCTCTCAAATTCCTAGCGATTGCTTCACCTTGTCCTCTCTCTTCGGCCTCTAAACCTGGAAATGCTCCTGGTGTATCGATTAGTGTGACAATAGGCTTTCCAAACTTTTCAGCCATCTTCATTAACCTTAAAGCCTTTCTATAGCCTTCCGGATTAGCCATACCAAAATTCCTTAATTGGCGCTGCTTGGTATTTCTACCTTTTTGTTGTCCAATGAACATAACAGATCTATCATCGATATCTCCTAATCCACCTACCATTGCTTTATCATCAGCCACGGTCCTGTCACCGTGTAGCTCGATGAAATCACTGGTGATTTCATAGATATAGTCTAAGGCATACGGCCTATCTGCATGTCTTGAAAGCTGAACTCGTTGCCAGCGGGTCAAATTTTGAAACGTTTCTTTTTTCAAATCCAGGATTTTTTCTTCTAATGATTTAATATCTGAAGTTAAATCTATGTTTCTGCCCTGCGCTAACTCCTTCATTTCCTGAAGTTTTTGCTCTAAATCAGCTATTGGTTTCTCGAATTCTAATACCATTATTGTGATTTTTGGAAGGTTAAAGATAAGCAATATACCCTCGAGAAATAAAACTTTTTATATAATCACTTTAAAAGCACCTGATTTTCAAGCACTATCATATTTCAATCAATTTACCGAAATTCGAGCCTGCAAAAAACGAAATGTTTGAATTCTTCATAAAAGGCCAGGATTATAATTAAGAATGAAGAAAGAGATTAGACTTTCCTTAAGAATGGTTTTGAAGTTCTTTTCAATGTAGGAAAGCAATAGAAATCTAAAAATTATCTAAACAAAAA
>NZ_JBCLWJ010000031.1:0-19831 GCF_039563885.1 Algoriphagus sp. SE2
GCTGTATTAAACGATATCAAGAGTACTGATTTCACAGGGATTGAGGCAATTCTATCAGTCAGTCCATTTTATAACAAACCGAGCCAAGCAGGGATCATCGCACATTATACAGCTATTGCCGACAATTGCCCAGTGCCTGTAATATTATACAATGTCCCAGGTAGGACTATGTCAAATATGACTGCGGCAACTACCCTCAGGCTTGCAGGTCATCGAAATGTCATCGGAATGAAAGAAGCCAGTGGAAATCTGGAGCAGTGCATGGAAATCGCATCAAAAAAACCAAAAGACTTTTTGTTGATTTCTGGTGATGATTTAATGACCAAGGCAATGTACAGCATTGGAGGTTGTGGAGTAATTTCAGTCTTGGCAAATGCGCTTCCCTCTACTTTCAAAAGTATTTGTCACGGCAATGAAAAAGAAAGCCTAAAGGCAGCATTTTCATTACTAGATTACAACTCTTTGATGTTCCTAGAAGGAAATCCTGTTGGAATCAAAAACCTATTAATGCACAAAGGAATTTGTGGCGATCAATTGCGACTACCCATGTTAAGAGCAAGCCTTGAGCTCAACCAACAAATCAAATCTTTGTATCAAAAATCTCTCTAAGTTGAATGCATAATGCCCGATCCATCTCAGAATTAAACCAACTGATCCAACAAGTTATTGATAGCGAATTGGATCCGGTTTACTGGGTTATCGGCGAAATTTCCGACTTTCGGCTTTCCCCTCAGGGGCATGCCTATTTTGAAATTGTTGAGAAAGTTGGCAATAAAATCGAAGCAAAGCTCCGAGCAAATTTATGGCAATTCACATATCGTGCTATTGCGTCCAAATTTGAATCTGTAACTGGTACAGGACTAAAAAACGGAATGAAAATTTTAGCGCAAGTAGCTATTAATTTTCATCCTTTATATGGCCTAAGTATCAACATAAAAGATATCGATCCTTCATTTTCTTTGGGTGAAAGAGCCAGGATAAAACAGGAAACCATTGACAGGTTGACCCGTGAGGGAATGATTGGCCTGAATCGAAGTCATGATTTACCTGCTGTAGTTCAAAAAATCGGAATCATTAGTAGTGCCACAGCTGCAGGTTATGGTGATTTTATCAATCAATTGGATTCCAACCCTGGCGGATACAAAATTTACCATAAGTTATTTCCATCCTTGATGCAGGGAAATGAGGCTGCGGCAAACATTATCCGGGCAATTGAGATTGCAGAAAATGCGAAAGAAGAACTAGGGTTGGAAGCCCTTGTAATCATCCGAGGTGGTGGCGCCCAAATTGACCTGGATTGTTTTGATGAATATACATTGGCATTAAAAATTGCAACTTGTAGCTTACCTATTTTTACAGGAATTGGGCACGAGCGAGATGAAACGATTGCTGATTTGGTTTCTCACAGTAGGTTAAAAACCCCAACTGCAGTTGCGGAATTTATACTCGCCAGCTTCAGAGAATTTGATGAAACCCTAGGCTTAAATTTGAGAAGATTGGACCGGTCAACTAGAATTCAGTTACAGGAGCAATATACTTTATTACAAAATTTCAGTTTAAAAATACAGTCCCAAACTAGCCATTCGATTTCCAGTGAAAACGAACGATTATCAGGGAATTTAAATAGAATAAAGACAGCGGTCCGAAATCAGCTTCAGATAGAATCCATGACTTTATCAAATCTGGAAAAAAGCTTGAAAAATCTTGTACAGCACCAGCTGGTAATAGAATCAGACCTTTTGGAAAGTTTGTCTAAAAATCTGGCACAACTGGACCCAAAATCTATCCTTGCCAGAGGATATACCAAAACTGAAGTAAAAGGCATACCTGTTCATCTTGCTAAGATTAACCTTGGAGATGAAATGATTACCCATACTTCAAGTATTAAAATTAGTAGTAAAATTACCCAAATTGAGGAGGAATGACAGAATTGAAATACACTGAGGCAATGAATCGCTTAGAGCAAATTCTAGCTCAATTAGAAGAAGGTAAAAAAAGTGTGGATGAGTTATCAGACTTGGTAAAAGAGGCATCTGAACTTGTGAAAAGTTGTAGAACCAAGCTTAAAGCTACCGAAGAAGAAATTCAAAAAGCATTTGAAAACAATTAATCCAGAGAGGTGTTCAAACAATAATTCTTCAATATATCAGTTATTGAAATGAATTCTTGAAATCGATTGGCATGTTTGTTGTCTAATTTGCAATCGATCCTGAGTCTTTTACCACAATGTCAGGAACCTCATCATGAATAGATTACTTTCAGTTAGTTTTTTTTTAATTTCCTTGTTGGTTGCGGGTAGCTTAAATGCTCAAAATTTCTACAAAGAAAAAATTTCAAGAGACCAGATTCTAACGATAGGATTTGGACCTTCCTTTGCCTACATAGACAACGGTGGACAATATCGAAGCTTTAATTTCGAATTTAGGCCTTCTTTTTCAGCAGCATTTGCCAAAAGATTAACACCAACTTTTGATCTTAGAGCAACGGCAGGAATCCAAGGAATTTCCAGTGGTGGAAACCCAAGCAAAAACGTTCAAGAATTTTGGACCGCCAATAATTCCTCATTTACAACCAAAGGAAATGCAATGTTTGTTGACGTCATGCCGAGCGTAAATTTGATTCCATTTTCAAACCATATGAATAGGAGTTTCGCCAACCTTTATGGAGGATTTGGATTTGGGTTTATGTATACCAGTACCAACCAGACTAAATCATTTGATGAGAACGAAGTTCCAGAAAAATCTAATCTAGCTACTGCTTATATTCCTTTTAGAGCTGGTTTGAGCTTTCAGCTTGGCGCCTATGCTGATATTGCTGCCGAGGGTACTCTCATGTTGACTTTTACTGATAATATGGATGGAAATATCGGCTTTAATAGATTTGGGGATCATCTGGGTCAAGTCCAAATTGTTTATAGACGATACCTTTATCCAAGAATCGATTAAGCAGATTTAAATATCTGATACCGATATTAAATCTCTTTGGACTCTGACAGATAGACTGAAGGTAATTAGTAGGTGATAATTTAATCCTTGAGTTAAATTTATTCTTATATACTATTAAACCTTTCCTAAATGAAAAAGAAGAATCAAAAAAATATTAATCTTCAGATCAAAGACACTAATAAGTCAATAAACTATTAAGATATTTTTTAATTGAAAAAAATCAGATGTAGTAATTACTCTGGAGGTTTTATCAAATCACTTTAGATGATTTTCCCAACTGGCTGCAAAAATTTTCTAGGAATACTAACCAGCATATTTTGATAAATACTTGGGATTCTAATTAAGAAATAGTCTTTGTTACCTTTCTCAATTACTTCTCCGGTCATATTTTGAAGGGCACCACCGATGACCTCTACTTTTTCTCCTGGCTCAATCATACTTCCATCCGACTCAATTGCGACGCCTGTTTCAATAATTCTTTCTATGATTTCAAGTTCCTCATCACGGATTGTGGCATGCTGACCAGAGAAATGAACAAACTTTACTGCACCCGGCACTTGAAGACATTCCCAAAGTTGGTTCCTGGTTGTTTTGACAAAAACATACCCGTTAAACAAAGGCTTCTCTACTTTCTTTTTTCTATCAGACCATTGTCTTAATTCCTCAATGATCGGCAGATAAACTTCTTTCCCACTCTCTCTCAATCTGGCAGCAACTTTCTTTTCGGAACGTGAAGCGGTATACATCACATACCATTTTAATTCATTCATCTTAAACCTCTTTTTGAGTTATCAAAATTAACAAATTTTAGCAGTAAAGGCTGAATCAAAGTCTCCTGAAAATCAAAAAAACCCCCGGGATAGAACCCCGGAGGTTTTATAAAAAAAACCACCAACCTTAAAACAATCATGCTTTAATCTTCTTTAACCGCACATTTAATTTGTCGGCCAAGAGATACATGACTGGTACAATTACTAACGTGAGGAAGGTAGCAAAGGTTAACCCGAAAATTACTGTCCAGGCCATTGGTCCCCAAAAAGCTGCGTTGTCTCCCCCTACATAGAATTGTGGGTCAAAGTCACTTAATAATGTTCCGAAATTTATATTCATCCCGATCGCCAATGGAATTAGACCAAGTACAGTGGTAATTGCTGTCAATAGTACTGGTCTTAATCTAGTTTTTCCAGACTCCACAATGCTTCCAATCATTAAATCAAATGGCAAGTGCTCCTTTGGCCCCATTCCCAATTCCTCTCTTTTTCTTTCTCTAACCAAATTAGTATAGTCAATCAATACAATAGCATTATTAACCACTACACCAGCAAGAGAAATAATTCCAATACCTGTCATAATAACCACGAAGTCCATATTAAATATGACTAAGCCTAAAAACACACCAATGGTACTCAATACCACAGATGCCATAATAATAAATGGAGTAGTGACAGAATTAAACTGAGCGACGATAATCAGGAAAATCAAGGAAACGGCAATCCCTAAAGCACCAACAAGGAATTCCATGGATTTTTGCTGCTCCTCTTGCTCCCCAGTATATTTTACAGAAACACCGTCAGGAACCTCAAAATTTTGCAGCGCAGCTTGAATTTGAGCATTTACTTCGGTTGGATTATACCCATCTAATACATTCGAATAAACCGTTATAGCTTTATTCAAATCCTTTCGTTTCACTGATCCATAAGTTGATCCGTATTTTACTCCAGCTACAGCTGAAATAGGTACTTCACGTTTTGTTCCAAATTTATCTCTGAAACCTATTTTCTTGTTTACTAAGGTATTGATATCATATCTAAAACCCTCTTTCAATCTCAATTGGATAGGATAATCATCTTCACCTTCTTTGAATTTGGATACTTCCAAACCAAATAAAGCTGTTCTCAAATCATTGGCAATCTCAGAGGTAGAAAGGCCGAATCGTCGTGCTTTTTCTCTATCTATATTCAAAACAACCTCAGGGCTACCTAATGAAAGATCAGATTTAAATTCCTCAATCCCAGGAATATTTAAGTTTGTAAGGTACTCACGTGTTTTATTCACAAAGGCGATCAACTGATCATAATCCTCTCCAACAAATTCCAAGTTGACAGCTTTTCCAGTTGGAGGTCCATTTCTTTGTTTATCAACTGTAATCAGCACACCAGGATACTTTTCTACCAGTTGACGGATTACCTCCATTGCCTCATTCGTATTAATTCCTTGTCTGTCGATATAGTCCACAAACCCTATGGTGATTTTTGCCTTGTGTGGAGTAGGTTGATTACTTGGTCCTTCTAAAGGATCTCCTGTTCCTTCTCCCACCTGGCTAATTACAGATTCAAGAATATCTTTATAATCATCAAGCGCAACCATTAATTCATCCTCCATACCATCGACAAACTCATTTGTAGCTTCAATATCAGTTCCGATAGGAAACTCTATAAAAACATTTACCAACTGAGGTTGATTATCTGGAAAAAATAGAATTTTCGGGGCTCTAACACCTAATAAAACAAGGGAGAAAAACAGCAAAAGAACTGTTCCTCCGAAGAATAAAATTGGCTTTTTACCATTTAAAGCAAATTCCAGTGTCGATGCATAGTAGTTTTCAAGCTTTACCAGTAATACTGTCTGGAACCATCGAATTGCTTTCCTTAGAACAAATACATTGAACAAGGTCAAGACACAAGCCACCAACAACAATGTTCCAAATGCAGTGACTCCAAGCAAATAAAAGAAAGTAGATAGAATCAAGAAAATACCAGCTACTATAATCGGCTTTTGCTTTGGTTTTACTTTAGTCACATCTTCCACCTTCATGAATAATGCCGTCAATACCGGGTTAATTACTAATGCAACAAACAGGGAAGATGACAATACAATTATCAAGGTGATTGGAAGAAATTTCATGAATTCCCCAACCAGGTCATCCCAAAATGCCAGAGGCAAAAAAGCTGCAAGCGTAGTGGCAGTAGAGGTAATAATCGGCCAAGCTACTTCACCAACACCCTCTTTGGCTGCCTGTACAGCTGATTTCCCTTCAGACATCAATCTGTAAATATTTTCAACAACAACGATTCCATTATCTACCAACATTCCGAGTGCTAAAATCAGGGAAAATAGAACCATCAAATTCAGTGTGATTCCAAATGCATTCAGAATCAAAAATGAAATAAACATGGAAAGTGGAATCGCGATCCCAACGAAAAGGGCATTCCTAAATCCAAGGAAGAACATCAAAACCAAAACGACCAAAATAACTCCAAAAATGATAGAGTTTTCCAGGTCACTAACTTGAAGTCTCGTTTGTTTTGATTGGTCATTGGTAATAGTAATTTCCAGGTCAGGAGGAAATCTGTTTGCCTTCGTACTCTCAATGATTTCCTTGATTTTATCTGCCGCAAAAAGTAGATTTTCTCCACTCCTCTTCACAACATTAATTGTTACCACAGGTAAATTCTTGCTTCTTGCATAGCTGGACCTCTCCTTATACGTATCTTCTACCTCGGCAACATCCCGCAGATAAACTATTTTCTGATTATCGGTTTTAACAATAATATTTTGAAGATCCATCGGATCATTAAACTCACCGTCAATACGTAGGGTACGCTGATAATCACCAGATCGAATATTCCCGCCTGAAATCGTGACATTTTCAGTTTGAATCGCTTGGGCAATGTCATTAAAGCTAACTCCCACTGCCTCCATTTTATAAGGATCAGCATTGATCTGAATCTCCCTCTCTACTGTTCCTGCAAGATCTGCTTTGGATATTTCGGCAAGCTTTTCAATTTCATCCTCCAAATATTCTCCAAACTTTTTAAGTTCAGCTTCAGAATAATTCCCGGAGATGTTCACGTTCATGATCGGAAAATCCGAAGTATTGATTTCTAATACATTTGGATCTTGATCCAGATCAGTAGGCAATTCACTTTTCGATTTATCTACTGCATCTTTGACATCCTGAATGGCTTTTGAAATTTCAACTCCAGGGTTAAATTCCACTACAATCGAAGAGAAATCCTGCACTGAGGTAGAAGTGATATCTTTGATATCATTCAAAGATTTCAGCTCTTTTTCAATTGGACGGGTAATCAGGTTTTCTATATCAATGGGAGAGTTTCCAGGATATGGGGTTCCAACATAGACTGTTGGAATTACTATTTCCGGAAAACTCTCCTTAGGCATACTTCTGTATGCACTAAGACCGAGAACTGTAATAATTAAGGTAAGAATGACGACCGAAGTTGAGTTATCTACACTCAAACTGGACAATCCAAACTCACGTGTTTTTTGTGATTTTTGATTTTCTGCCATAATTATTGCTCTGCTATTGTCACGTTAAAATTGTCTCCTACTTCCCTAAATCCTTTATCTACAAGAGTTTCTGTACCCGTTAGGCCTGTTAAAATTTCAGTTTCCTTATCAAAGGTTTTTCCCCTTTCCACATATTTCTTGATAGCTTTCCCGTTTTCAACAATGAACACATAATCACCTCTATTATCACTCAAGATTAAATAACTGGGAACTATCACTGCATCTTGGCTCTGATAATCCAGGATTTTTAAAACGGTAATCATATTTGGCTTAACCAAAGGCATGTTTGGAAGAACAACCTCTACTTTGAACGTTCTGTTATTAGGGTTAATAATTGCACCTACCGATGATACTTTTGTTTGGATATCCTTATTGATAGATGGAAAATTCACATCTACAGAATCTCCTTTTGAAAGGACTCCTATGTAACTTTCAGAAATATCAGCTTCTATAAACAAATCGCTTTCACCTACAAACTGAAACATTCCCATTCCCGGTTGAACCAGCTCGCCCAATCTTACTTCTACAGTTTCAATCGTACCAGAGAAAGGTGCCCTAATAATTGCTTTATCTAAGTTGGTCCGCGCCGAAGCTAAATTTCTTTCAAGGCCTTCTTTTCTATTCTTTGCCTCAAGGTATTGCACTTCAGTTCCTATTTGCTGCTTCCAAAGTCTCTCTTGTTTTTCAAAAAGAGTCGTTGCTAGATCTAGTGAGTTCTCCAATTCATCAATAGATCTTTCGATGGATTCTGCATCAATTCTTGCCAAAACTGTTCCTTTGGTAACCCTCATCCCTTCTAAAACCGGAATTTCAAGGATTCTTCCTGCCGTTTCAGAACTGATCACAACATTCTTCTTGGAAAGTACAGAACCCGTTACCTCGACATAATGGTCAAACTCCCCTTTCCTTGCTTTTGAGGTAGTAATGAGAATTGATTTTTGATTCTGCTTGGCAAAATCAGGATCTAACTTCATTAATTCTGCTTCCAATTCAGCGATTGAAGTTGTCAATTCGTTCGATTGGCTTTTTAGATCTTCTAATTGAGCTCTTTTTTCAGCGATCTCATCTTTTGGTTCGCATGAAAAAGCCAAGAAGACAAGGCCAATTAGAGTCAAAAATTTATGTGATAATTTCATTGTATTTTATTAATAAAGTCGGTTTTACATGTTTTTATTCAAGCTTTTCAACTCTTCGGTTTACAGATCCAATCCTTGTTTCAGTATTCCAAGGGCTTTTTCCAAATCAACTTTCGAAATCAACCCATCATAAAGGGCTCCCAAATAATTAATCTCTGATTCAATCAAAGCGGCATCTGCCTCCACTACTTCTAAATTTGAGCCCACACCTTCATTATATTTAATTTTAGATATGTCATATACTTCCTTGGCCAAATCCATACTTTCTCGTTGAACCGCCAAGACCTCAAGGTCATTTGCCAGATTTTGTCTAGCCTGATAGATCTCCAATGCGATATTTTGATCCAAAAAGAATTTCTGATTTTCCAACTGCTGAAGCTGCAATCTGTTTCGCTGGATTCTAGCACTTTTAGAAAGGCCATCGAAAATTGGAATGTTCATGGAAATTCCGATAAGTGAAGAACTAAACCAGTTACTTGAGTTGAAAACTGTATTCAGTGAGCCCCCTGCACCGGATCTGGTGTAATTAGCAACTAGGTCTATGGTTGGCATATACTGAGACGTGTTATACCTAAGATCCAGCTGGGTCAATTCCATATTTGTAGTTAACTGATCCATTTCCACTCTGCTTCCAGGCTCCATGGTTTGGAGTGCTTTTAATTCTTCCTCTGGATTAAGTTCAGCCAAGGTTTCTGTAATCACTATATCGTAGTTCTTTGGCAATCCAAGCTGTATTTTCAATAATTGCTTTGAAATATCATAAGCCGTCAGGCTTCGCTTCAGTTGTGAAAAAGTATTATTTCGCTGGACCTGAATTCTAGATACTTCTATCCTTTCAGTAAAACCTGCTTCATTCAGTGCTCTGGTTTCTTCAAGAAGTGAATCAATTCGGCTTAAGTTGGACTGAGCAAGTTTTATTCGTTCTGCATTTACCAAAACACCGAAATAGGCTTTCTTAACATTTTCAACAACGTCATTTTCTACCTTAACCTTGTCAAATTCTGTTAAAGCTTTATATGTTTTTGCGGCTCGTAATCCAACGAAGAAGGAACCATCAAAAATCATTTGAGAAAGATTTACTCCTGCATTACTGGAGTAATTCACTCCAAATCTTGCTGGAATAACATCCGAAGGGTTAGAAGGATCACCAAAAGGAGGCTCGTTGGGAAGAAATACTACTTGAACCAAAGGATTATAATTTAAACCAACAGTACCATTAAGCTGCGGTAAACCTGCCGCTGTTTCTTCTTTTACTGTTGTCTGGGCTACCATAACCTCCAGTTTAGCATTCTTGGAATCGGGATTGTTTTCCAAGGCATATTCCAACGTCTCTTTAAGATTGAGTTGAAGCACTTCTAACGGAGGCGCTTCTTGCGCAGAAACCTCTGACCCGATTAAAATCAAGGATAAAATTGCCGCGAAATAAATTTTCATTTTTAACATGATATTATTCTAAAAAGGATCTTTTTTCAATTTTAATTTCTGAATCAGCATTGATAGGGATCAAGAATGATTCAATTTGAATTTTGTTTCTTTAAGTAGGCTTTTCTCCCTTTTTCGGTGAAAATCCCATGAAGAAAATGGTCTAATACCGAAACCTGCAATTCCATTAAACTAAACTTCGAATCTCTGAAATTAGCCAAATCAAAGCCCGCACTAATTTGATCAACCCTCATTTTTGCAAGAAGCGGAGAGTTAATTTCGGGTCGAAAATAGCCCAGCTCTTTTCCTCTTTCGAGAACTTTAATGAGATCTTTCTCTATTACTTCCGTTCGATATTCTTCAAATACCGCCCAGGTATCAGGAAAATACCGTTGGATTTCCATGATCACTAAAGGGTTCAATTTCCCCATTCTCTCACGAACCATTTTTGAGGTATAAACCAGATGCTCAATAACACCATCAGAAGAGTTCAAAATAGATCGGAGTTTTACAGTGTCTTCTTCTAAAACAGTAGAAAAAGCTATTTTTACTAACTCCTTTTTATCCTTGAATTCCTGATATATCGTTTTCTTCGAAATCCCGGTAAGCCTGGCAATATCTTCCATTGTTACGATTCTCACTCCATAATGGCTGAATTGCTCTATCGCTACCTCCAAGATTTTGTCTCTCATATCTTCGCTTCTCTTATATTTGGGATTGCAAAACTATGGAAACTTTTAACCTTCGCAAAGTTTCCTAGGTTTAAAAACGAACAAAATTTGGTATTAACAATAAAATAACATTAAAAAACGTTCGTTTTTGAACAACTTAATCGTATTTCCAAATATTTTACAAGTAAGCTCTTAAAAAAATACTATTCTTTTAGCTGCCAATCTGATCGCATATTCTTAATTTTTAGAAAATTATTTGATAAGGAAATCAAAAGCTGAAAAGCAGTATTTCCTATTTCGTATTAATAAGACTTTTACTTAAAACCAGAAATTGGTTTCAGATGTATTTGTGAATTTCCCTCTACTGTTTAAAAATTTCCAATCTTTCAATTTTCAAACTTTTCAATCTAAAGTCCAATTCCTTACCTTTGCATCTTACTAGCCTAAGGACATGATCTTCTTCTTCGAATCCCCTCAAAACCTTATCTACGCAGTTCAAACTCCTCAACCTTTCGCTCCAGAAGACATCCAAAAATTGGTATGGCTTTTTGGGGAAGCAAAAGCACTGGAAATCAAACAAGTAAAAGGTAAATTTTCTGGCCCAAGAAAAGAAATGATTACTCCTTGGTCCACCAATGCAGTGGAAATCACCATGAACATGGGGATTCTTGGAATTATCCGAATCGAAGAATTCTTCCCCATGAAGGAAGGTGATCAGATTGATCCCATGCTTCAAAAAGCTTATGATGGTTTGGATCAGGAGATTTTTGATATTCATTTAGAGCCTGAAAAGATTCTGGAAATCTCAGATATCGCCGCCTACAATAAAAAAGAAGGCCTAGCGCTCAGCCAGGAAGAAGTTGATTACCTGGAGAACGTAGCCAAGCAACTAGAGCGTCCTCTGACTGATTCTGAAGTATTCGGTTTTAGCCAGGTCAATTCTGAGCACTGCCGCCATAAAATATTTAATGGCACATTTATCATTGATGGGGAAGAAAAGCCTTTGACATTATTTCAACTCATCAAAGAAACTTCTAAGAAGCATCCAAATAGAATCGCCTCTGCGTATAAGGATAATGTAGCTTTTGTAAAAGGACCTACAGCGCAGCAATTTGCTCCAAAAACTCAGGATAAAGCTGATTTCTTTGAAACCCGCGATATCGAGACAGTAATTTCTCTAAAAGCTGAAACCCATAATTTCCCAACTACCGTTGAGCCTTTTAATGGTGCTGCTACAGGTGGTGGTGGAGAGATCCGTGACCGTATGGCCGGTGGAACAGCCTCTATTCCTTTGGCAGGAACTGCTGTTTATATGACCTCTTACGCCAGATCCGAAAAAGGTAGAAGTTGGGAAAAGAATTTGGAAGCGAGACCATGGTTGTACCAATCTCCAATGGATATTCTGATCAAAGCTTCGAATGGAGCCTCTGATTTTGGAAATAAATTTGGCCAGCCGCTAATTTGTGGATCTGTTCTGACTTTTGAACATGAAGAAGATGGCAAGCAACATGGATTTGATAAAGTGATCATGCTTGCGGGTGGAGTTGGGTTCACTAATGCCAAATACACCAAGAAAAAAGAACCAAAAGCTGGTGATCAGATCGTCATCATGGGTGGTGATAATTATAGAATCGGTATGGGAGGATCAGCAGTATCTTCTTTAAACACCGGTGAACTTTCAAATGCCATTGAGCTAAATGCCATACAACGATCCAATCCGGAAATGCAAAAGCGTGTTGCCAATGTGATCCGAGCCATGGCAGAAAATGAGGACAATCCAATCATTTCCATTCACGATCATGGAGCTGGCGGACATTTAAACTGCCTTTCAGAATTAGTGGAAAATACTGGTGGCACCATCCATATCGATCAACTTCCTGTTGGTGACCCTACCCTATCTGCCAAAGAAATCGTTGGAAACGAATCTCAGGAAAGAATGGGATTGGTAATCGGCAAAAAAGATATTGATACGCTTCATACTATCTCCGATAGAGAAAGAGCCCCATTCTATGTAGTGGGAGAAACGACCGGAGATATGCATTTCAAATTTGAGAATCAGAAAACCGGTGAGAAACCTGTAGACTGGAATCTCATGTATATGTTTGGGTCTTCTCCAAAAACTGTATTAGAAGACAAAACTCAGAATTCAAACTTTGCGGAAGCTCAATATGATCCCGAGTTAATTAAATCCTATATCACTGAAGTATTACAGCTAGAGGCAGTAGCCTGCAAAGATTGGTTGACGAATAAAGTGGACCGTTCTGTAACAGGACGTGTCGCTACCCAACAAACAGTTGGAGCCATCCAACTTCCATTAAATGACGTTGCTGTAATGGCATTGGACTTCACCGGTGAAAAAGGAATTGCCACTTCTATTGGTCATGCTCCTGTTGCAGCTTTGGCAGATCCGGAAGCAGGAAGCAGATTAGCTATTGCTGAGGCGATGACCAATTTGGTTTTTTCTCCTATTCAGGATGGATTGGCCGGGATTTCCCTTTCTGCCAACTGGATGTGGCCAGCTAAAAACGAAGGTGAAAATGATCGTTTGTACCGAGCTGTAGAAGCTGTTTCGAAATTTGCGATCGAACTGGGAGTAAATATTCCAACAGGGAAAGATTCACTTTCTATGACTCAGAAATATCCTGATGGAAAAGTAGTTTATTCTCCAGGTACTGTGATTATTTCTACTGTGGGTGAGTGCATGGATGTGAAGAAAACTGTGAAAGCAGGAATTCTACCTGTTATCGGAAGTAAGTTGTTATACATTGATTTCTCCAGAGATGAAGCAAAACTTGCCGGATCCAGTTTCTATCAAGCATTGAATAAAATCGGAACTGAAACTCCAGATGTAAAGGATTCGGAATATTTCGGTAGAGCCTTTATGGAAGTTCAGGATTTGATTGACCAAGGTTGGATTTTGGCAGGACATGATATTTCATCTGGTGGTTTGGTAACTGCTTTGCTTGAAATGTGCTTCCCAACCCCTAGCGTTGGTTTGAAAGTTCATCCTAATAGAATGGGTGAGCATGACTTGGTTAAAATGCTTTTCGCAGAAAATCCAGGGATTTTACTTCAAGTTTCAGATGAACATGCGGTGGAAGAACTATTGGTTGAAGGTGACGTAGATTTCGTGGAACTTGCCAAAGTCACTGATACCGGAATCATAGAATTTAAGGGAACAGAACTTAGTTTGAATATTGAAGAATTTAGAGATACTTGGTTCCGTTCTTCTTACTTATTAGACAGGAAGCAAAGTGGTGAAAAATTAGCCAAAGACCGCTTTGATAATTATAAGAAACAAGTACTTTCTTATGAGTTTGCCGAAGGCTGGAAAGGAAGCTTAGAAGCCGCTGGTCTAGATCCTTTCCGTAAAACCTCAGGAAAAGCAAAGGCTGCGATTATCCGCGAAAAAGGTGTAAATGGAGACAGAGAGATGGCTTATTCTTTGTGGTTGGCTGGATTTGAAGTAAAAGATGTGCATATGACCGATTTGATCGCTGGTCGTGAAAATCTGGAAGATGTGCAGATGATCGTCTTTGTCGGTGGATTCTCCAACTCAGATGTATTGGGTTCTGCAAAAGGATGGGCTGGAGCTTTCCTATATAACCCAAAAGCCAAACAAGCTTTAGACAATTTCTATGCAAGACCTGACACTTTAAGTTTAGGGGTTTGTAATGGTTGCCAGTTAATGGTAGAACTTGGATTGGTTACTCCAAATCATACAGAGAAACCAAAGATGCTTCATAATGAAAGCCATAAATTCGAATCTGGTTTCGTGAATGTGACAATCCCTCAAAACGATTCAGTGATGTTAGGTTCACTCAGTGGACAGAGATTAGGAGTATGGGTAGCCCATGGAGAAGGGAACTTCTCCTTACCACAGGATGAAAGCGATTATAATTTCGCTATGAAATATAGCTATGCTGCATATCCAGGAAATCCAAATGGATCAGATTATGCTACGGCAGGAATTGCTTCAGCTGACGGTCGTCATTTGGCGATTATGCCCCATATCGAGCGAAGCTTAAAGCCTTGGAACTGGCCCTATTATCCAGCAGATCGAAAAGATGATTTCACTCCTTGGATGGATGCTTTTGTGAATGCGAAGAATTGGGTTGAATCGAATTCTGAAGGCTAAAATTAGAAAGCTGAAATCTCAAATTTCTAAGAAATCCCTTGGAGCAATCTGAGGGATTTTTTTAGTAAAAATTATAACTAAGTATTTAGAATAATTTCGCATATTTATCAAATAGAGGTATATACGAAACACACTTTATTTTTTAAATGGACATTGTTATTGAAATACATGTAAGTGGAAGGAAAATCTTTTTAAAGATGCCAAAAAACGAAGAGGACATCACTTTTGTAACAGGCATACGCTATTCCAGATGGATCAAAGATCAATATCTTTGGGAAATTCCCCATTATCCTGGAAATCTAGAAAAACTGGAATCTTATTTCGGAAGCAGAATCAGCAAACTGACTAAGAATGAATCAATTGACACAAAAAACACCAGACATCCAAGAATTTCAAAAAATGAACTTCTGGCAATAGTAACCCCTAACAAAAGAATCAAGTTAATTTTTGGATACATTCCCCAACTAGTCAAATTTATAAAAACCATCCCTTATGCTAGATGGGACGGAAGCAACAAATGGTGGACCATACCTTTTTCTGAGCGATTTTTAGAAGAGATCAAATTTCAGGCTAGCCAAATTGGATTAGTGACAAAGTTGGAAAGAGAACCCAGGAAATCTGGAATCGCCAAAGTCAGCCCAAAGGACATGGCCTTTTACAAAACTGCTCCCGATTCGTACAGAAATAAATTATTAGAATTACGGTACAGTGAGAATACCATCAAAACCTATATTCCTTTATTTGAAGAGTTTATCAATCATTTTCCAACAGAGGACCTAGATTCTCTAAATGATCGCCATGTCATAGAATTCTCTAGATTCTTAGTCACCGACAGACAAGTATCCAGCTCCTATCAAAACCAAGCCATAAACTCCATTAAATTTTATTTTGAGAAAGTTTTAGGAGGAAAAAGAAAGCTTTATTTTGTAGAACGACCCAGGAAGGAAAAAACTCTTCCTGTGGTCTGTAGCGAAGAGGAAATCCAAAAGATTCTCAGAGAGGTAAAAAACATCAAACATTTGGCAATTTTGAGCACCATTTATTCAGCAGGACTAAGAATTGGAGAATTAATCGATCTTCCCATTCATGCAATAGATTCCAAACGGATGCAAATACGAATTGAAGGGGCTAAAGGGAAAAAAGATAGGTACACCATCTTATCCAGAAAGTTGCTGGATTTATTGAGGGTATATTTCAAACAGTACAAACCTTTCTACTATCTATTTGAAGGGCTGGAAAGCAGTTCCGAGAATCCTTTAAAATACACCCCTAGGAGTATTCAAGCGATATTGAAAAAGGCGGTCAAACAAGCTGGAATTAAAAAAAATATCACTATCCATACCTTGAGGCATTCCTTTGCCACCCACTTATTGGAAAATGGTACAGACTTAAGGTATATTCAGACACTATTGGGACATGGGAGTTCTAAAACCACAGAGATATACACCCATGTGACCACCAAAGGATTTAATCAGATTCAGAGTCCTTTGGACAAGTTAGATATATAAAATATATGCGAAACTAGTTTCGTATACACAATCGTTGTCAGTAATTAAAAAAAGGAAAACAAATGGGGTCACATCCAATCAATTTAATAGTCAGATTTCTTCTTGAAATGATAGCTCTCATTTCAATTGGAGCTTGGGGATGGAATAAAACTGATGGTATTAATAGATATATTTTAGCAATCGGTCTACCCCTTTTGATGGCAGTCATTTGGGGAGTGTTTGCAGTTCCGAATGATCCAAGTCGATCTGGACAAACTGTTGTTGTAACCTCTGGAATAGTGAGATTAGTTATTGAATTAACAATATTCGTATTGGCAACATTAGCAATATTCAACTCTGGACAACAAAAATTAAGCTATACTTTTGCGCTTGTTGTTTTTATTCATTATTTAACCTCCTATGATAGAATTCGTTGGCTTCTGGATAATTAGGAGAACTTAAATCTTTTAAAAAAGTGATTATTTATGGCAAATAAGGAGATAAAAACATCGATTGAAATTTCAGCTTCTCCGGAATCAATATGGAAGATTTTAACCGATTTTGAAAATTATGAAAATTGGAACCCCTTCATAACCAAAATAAGTGGAGAACAAAGAAAAGGAGGGAAATTGAAAGCAGTAATTGGTGGTATGAAATTTAAGCCATTAGTTTTAAAATATGACGAAAATGAAGAAATAAGATGGTTAGGAATTCTATTTTTAAAAGGTCTATTTGATGGCGAACATAGTTTCCAAATCATTGATAATAAGAATGGAACTTGCACTTTTTTGCAGGAAGAAAAGTTTAACGGAATTTTAGTTGGTCTTTTCGGTAAAAAATTAAATACAGATACAAAAACTGGCTTTGAACAAATGAATCTTAAACTAAAAGAATTGGCTGAAAAAAGTAACTACTGACAACAATGTATATGAAATCATAGCACCCTGAGGGATGCTACGCTTCATATACTAAGCGTTAGCACACATTACTAGGATCAATCCAATACGGATAAAGCAACTTTGACAGTGTCAGTTAGTTTCTTCTTATCCGGTTGCACCTTTGAAACTACTCTTAGACCGTTGTACAAGGTATAAAATAGCGCAGCAATTGATTCCAAATCTTGATCAGTCTTAATTTGTCCGGCGTCCTCCCCTTTTTTGAGGTATTCGAGGAATGTATTCTCAAATTCGTGTTTGTTGCTCTGCAACACTTCTGCAATACTCTCATCGTTGGGTACAAGCTCAGTTGTAGTATTCACAACAAAGCAGCCTTTTCGATCCGTATCTGTAATTGCTTCCTGGATCGCATTATCAAAAAGTTTTATAAAACCTTCACGAATATCCTTTTGGCCACCCAAGAATTGCTTTAATCCTTCAATGTTGATCTTTCTGTAAAGTTCGAAAGACTTTCTAAACAGCTGCTCCTTGTCTCCAAAAGTATCATACAAGCTTGCTCTGTTAATACCAAGATGACTCACTAAATCCTGAACTGAAGTTGCTGCGTAACCCTGCTTCCAAAATAGGTTCATTGCTTTAGTCAACACTTCATTTTCATCAAATAATTTTACTCTCGGCATATCAGTCAATTAATTTCCATACAAAAGTATTAATTCAGAACAAATGTTCCAATATTAAGATTGTTTCCTGCCAACACAGCGCACAACAGATCCTCTTCCAATGTGATATTCTCCCTCACTCAAATAGGTTTCAATTTCCTCTAATAATTCGAAATCATAATTGGAAAAATCATTTCTTATCTCATCAACACTATATAGCATATCAATGTCTTTTGGACCTCCAACTTTCGAGTTTTTAGAATTATATTGTAAATGATTCTTACTAAAAGCCTCCAAAACTAACCTTCCTCCAACTTTAAGATATTGATCCACTAGACGGTGAAATTCATGCTTCTTCTCTGCCGGGAAATGAGCGTAGATCAAAGCAATGGTGTCAAAGTATTGATCCTCATAGCTTAAATCACCGAAATCACCAACCGAATAATTCAAATCAACATTCTGACTCTTTGCAAGTTTCATTGCCTTCTCCTTCCCCTTAATACTGATATCACAGGCGAAAGATTCCCAACCTTGCCGTGCCGCATAAACTGAATTTCTTCCTTCACCATCAGCGGGTAATAGAATTTTTCCCTTTTTCAATTTGTCAAGCTCCTGCTTAAAGAAAACATTGGGTTCCTGTCCATATGCGAATTGTTCAGACGCATATCTATCATTCCAAAACTGTTTCATCTTTTTGTATTTGCTCCATTATAAATTTTACATGCTTTTGGGCCTTGTAATTTACAGAATCTATATCTCCTGATGCCGAATGCATCACAATGGGCTCTAGGACATTCATACCCAATGAGTCACCTAGTTTCAGTAAGGGTAATAAAAACTCTTTCATTGTATATTTATTGTATCCAGTCGCACTGTAGGATTCTGCTGGGCCTCCCGTTGTCGTGGAAATAATGAACGATTTTCCTTTGAGTATTCCCTTTTGCTTTCCATAAACCATAGGTGTAGTGATACTGTCTATCCACATTTTCAATATGGCAGGAACACCGTACCAATGAAAAGGAAATTGCAGCACTATTATGTCAGCTTCTCTGAGGCGACTTATTTCAGCTTCAACGTCAATTTGAAAATCTGGATATTCCTGAATAAGATGAACAATGTTCACAGTACCCATGTTTCTTATGCTCTTTAAAATAGCCTTATTTGCCAAGGATTTTTCAATACTTGGGTGCCCCGATATGATGGTGATTTTTTCCATTTTGGTATGTTTACTAGACCCCTATCTGGAATGAATATTCCAGATAGGGGTAAAAAAATTATCCCACTAATACAGGATTAACATTCATTCCGCCATCAACGTTAAATTCAGCGCCATTGATGAACTTCCCTTCTTCAGAGGTAACAAAAACAACAAGGTTAGCCACATCTTCAGGTGTACCAAATGTTTTTAACGGTATACGATTTTGCATAGCCTCGGCAAATCCGTTTAATTGCTCCTCAGGCATTCCTGTTTTGCCATAAATTGGAGTGCTTATCGGCCCTGGGTTAACAATATTCACTCGGATTTTTCTTTCAGCCAGTTCGGTCGTTGCTGCTCTGATATAGGCGTTTAAGGCCGCTTTTGAAGCACTGTAAATTGCTGCATTGGCCATACCTGAATAAGCTAGAACTGATGATAAGCCAACAATTGACCCACCCTCAGCAATTAGAGGAAGAAATTTCTCAATGGTAAATACAGCTCCTTTAAAGTTGATACCAACTTGTTGATCAAACATATCCTCGGGAGTTTGCCCAATAGGTGTTCCAAAAAAGACCCCCGCATTGACAAACAGGATATCCACTTTTCCAAATGTATCTTTAACTGTTGCGGCCGCCTCTTCTATAGCGGCTACGCTCAACACATCCGCTACAAGTCCAGTAGCCCCCAATTCTTGGGCTGCCTGTGAAACCTTATCCTCAGATCTCCCGATAATCACAACATCAGCTCCTAGTGCTTTGTACTTTTTAGCTGTTTCATAACCAATACCGCTATTACCTCCTGTAACCACGGCTACTTTTCCATTTAAATTACTCATTGTATTATTATTTAATTAATCATTTATTTATATTGGAACGTTCGTTCCGTTTGCAAACATAACAATATTTGAACAATCATTCCAAATAAAAAGATAAATTTGTTGAAATAAGATTGAAAACGTGTGCTAACAA
>NZ_JBCLWJ010000032.1:0-12274 GCF_039563885.1 Algoriphagus sp. SE2
ATTGTGATGCATTCATCAATATCATATAAACGCAATAGACAGATATGAAACCATTTTTAAAAGCTATTCTGTTTTTAGTAATCTTATGGATATTTGATTTTTTACTTCGAAAGGGATTAGTCGCTAATTTTATTCCCTTTCAATTGCCTCATAATTTTACAATGTTGTTCTTGTTTTCACTATTTGCATTTTCCAGTTGGCTCATCACCAAATGGTTTTGTAAAAAGGATAAAATGACGCTGTATGATTTAGGTATTTCACTTGATAGGAAAAACCGATTCGAATTCCTTTACGGATTCTTAATTGGAATTTTTTTATGGGCCATTGTTTCGATTGTACAATCCTACACGGCAGGCTTTTCATGGGAATTGAGGGCCAACATTTCACTTTTTAATATACTTTATGGGCTAATATTCATTTTTATCGCGGATTTAGGTACGGAGCTTTTTACAAGAGGCTACCCATTGAAAAGGTTAGAAGATAGTGTTGGTGCCAATGCTGCAATTCTTGTCATGGTTTTCTTTGTTGGACTTAAAAGTTATTCATTTGATGCTGAAGGGGAATTGCTCATTTATAGTATTTTAATTCCTGCCTTACACACCATTTTTTTTAGCATCATCTATTTTAAAACCAAAAGATTAGGTGCCGCTTTAGGAATTCATACTGGTGCTAATTTTATAACAATAAGTGTTTTTGATTTACGAATAGAACAACCAATGCAGGCGATTCCATCAGGGATTTTGCAGTCAAATGTAGGTTTGGAAACGTTATCGCTTACTGCTTTGCAACTACCATGGGTTGTCATGGCTTTAATATTTAGTATTGTCACTTATTTTTGGTGGACAAAAAACAAACGCATCACAACAATGTATAATCGGCATTAAAACGTCCGCTTATACAAAACCATTAGCATTAATTATTAAATTGAACTTTCGTCGAAAACGAAGGTTACTATAAGTAAACAGGAAAATTAACTCTAAAATATTCAAATCAGATTTTTTGCATGAACAAAATCTTTTTCCTTATTCTAATCCTGTTCTGTCTATCCTGTGATAAACAGCCTGACCCAAACATTATAATAACCGGAGAAAACATTATCACAATGAGCGATGATTCTCCTACTGCCATAGCTATTTATGACAATAAAATTATAGCTTCAGGTACTCTAGAAGAAATCATAAAATTGAAAGGAGAGGATTCAAGAATTATTGATTTAGGTGAAAAAGCTCTTATACCTGGGTTTATTGACGCTCATGGGCATCTTTCTATAGTTGCAAATAGGTTAGGTTTATTAGACCTCTCGCCACCACCTATAAATAATATATCAAGCATTGAAGACATTATTAATTCTTTAAATGAATGGATAGAAAATAACGAAATAAAAGAAGGAGAATTAGTTTTTGGTGTTGGATATGACGATTCATTCTTAATGGAAAAGAGACATCCAAATAGGTACGATCTCGATAAAGCATCAAAGAAACATCCTATTATTATCAGACATGTTTCTGGTCACTTAATTGCGGTTAACTCCCTTGCATTAGAGACCTATGGCGTGACATCTAATACTGAAGCACCACCTGGTGGTGTTATACAACGCATTTCAGGCGGTAAAGAACCTAACGGGATCATAGAAGAAACTGCTATGGGTCTCTTCCCAAGAGAGTCTGAACAAACTACCGATGCTGAAAAACCAATCCTTATGAGGAAGGCATTTGATCTTTACGCAAGCTATGGCATCACTACAATTCAAGATTGCAATGTTGGCTTAGCATATGTAGAAGAGAAGTACACAGAGGTGATGGACACCCCATTTCCTATTGATGTTGTAAGCTACGTATATGGAAATGGATTAACGGACCAACAGCTAGACAACATAACATTCAGTAAGCAATACACCAATGGATACCGGAACGCGGGTATTAAATTTGGATTGGATGGATCTCCACAAGGAAGAACAGCATGGCTCTCAAAACCATATACAAATGGCCCTCCTGGAGCTAAAGATGATTATGTTGCCTACCCAACTTATGATTCATCTTTATATAAATACAGGGTGAAAAAAATGATTGACAGAGGCGCACAGGTCTTAGTTCACGCAAATGGCGATCAAGCAATCGAATTAATGATCAATGGTGTAGCCGAAGCAGTTAAAGAGCCGCCTATTTCAGATCATCGATCTGTCATCATTCACGCACAACTAATCAGAGAAGATCAATTAAATCGCGCAAAACATCTTAATATCATCCCCTCATATTTCTCTGCCCATCCTTTTTTTTGGGGAGATTGGCATAGGTTAAGTTTTGGTGATGAAAGAGCCAGTTTTATCAGTCCTGTAGGAGCTACAATTGAAAAAGGGATACCATTCACCATCCACAATGACTCTCCAGTAATACCACCAGATATGATGAGACTAATTAGTATTACAGTGAATAGAAAAACGAGGAACCGAGATATTCTTGGTGCTGATCAACGAGCCACTGTCATGCAAGCATTATACGCCAGCACACTAGGTGGTGCTTATCAGTACTTTGAAGAAGATATGAAGGGAAGTATTGAAGTAGGAAAATATGCTGACCTAGTTATTCTTAGTGAAAATCCATTATCAGTTAACCCTGATAGTTTGGATCAAATCCAGATAATTGAGACATTTTCTAAAGGCAAATCTGTTTATAGAAAGTCTGATTTGGCTAGCAATTAATGATAACAAAACCTATACGCAATACCCTTCGGGATACTGCGCATAGCCAAACCGTTGTGTTTCATTAAGGACGACATGCAACCAATTTTTGAAATCGCATGGATCAAATAGCGAATGTTATTATATGGGTAATCGTAATTCAAGGAGTATTCCTTGGATTTACCTATATATTCTCCAAAAAGTCAAAAAGCAATGCCAATAAAATTTTAGGCTTTTTTTTACTGGCCTTTGTTTTTGAAGCCTTGTCCAGTGATTTCTTTCCCTATAATTATATTGGCAGTTACCTTATAGGTGATTATTTCGGTATTCCCGAGGTGAAACTCTTTTTTCCTGTCTTATTTCTCCACTACGTACTGGAAAAGCTTGATCGGGTATCCACCTACAAAATATACCTTAAGGTCAATTATTTCCTTGCGATCCTTATTTTCTGTCTGACCCCTCTTAACATTATTTTCCATCTAGCTTCCAGTACTTCCATTAGGTATGTTTTTGGTGTAGAGTTGACCAACACTCTCTTTATGACCTCTCAGTATGGTGCTTTCCTTTTGACGGTTACGGCATTTGTGATTTCAATCTTGGAGACCTACCGATATAGGACCATTGTTCAGAATGAGTTTACAGACTTTGCCATGCTCCAAATCAACTGGCTTTGGCAATTTATCCTTATCCTGTTGCCCATTATTGTTCTTTGGGGATTTGAGTTGGCCTATGTCCTTTCGGGTGGAACCGGTCCCTCCGACTATCTGAGTGTTACCTGGATTTTCATTTTTATTTTTCTTTATTTCTTCAGCTTCAAGGCGTTTAAAAACCCCAATCTTTTCGAACATGTTCCGCTCTATACCCTGAAGGAAAAAGAAGGGCGGGACGATGGAAAAGAAAATCATCCGTGCACTGAAGACAACAGTGCGAGGATCATTTCAGCAATGGAAAATCGGCAACTCTACTTAAACGAAGAGTTAACGCTTCATACTTTTGCGAAAGAAATTAATATGTCTTCAAGACTGATTTCATCCTGCATCAATAAAAACATGGGGGTCAATTTTAACGAATGGGTCAACCATTTCAGGGTTGAAAAAGCGGTTGAGCTAATTAAATCCGATGTAAAAAACACCCTTTCGATTGAAGGTATCGGAAGCGATTCCGGTTTTAAATCCCGCTCGGCCATGTATGCTGCCTTCAAGAAAAAACTAGGGCATTCTCCGGGTCATTATAGAAAAATCTGATGTCCTGATTCCCGCAATCGGTAATCCATTTGTCCTGACTCCTGTAAATACACCATGAGTTTGTCCTGCATCCTGTATCGAGTACATGCTTTATTTTATTTGTGTTTTCGCACTGTATAGATTTGAATTAAGATACTTAACAACAAGAAGTTTAATTCTAAAATCATTGCAAAATGAAAACGCTATTACAACCCATAAACAACTCCAAAAGAATTGAAGTGGTAGATGCCTTGAGAGGGTTTGCTCTACTGGGAGTTTTATATGCCAATATTCCTTTTGGAGGAAATCCTCCCATCGTATCCGCATATGATGAGACCCTACACTTCCTCTACAATTTTCTGATCTCAAAGAAATTTATCTCCATATTTTCGATGCTGTTTGGTTTTGGTTTTTTCATCCAATTTTCACGCGCCCAGGAAAAGGGGATTCATTTCAATAGCTATTTTTTAAAAAGGATGGGCCTGCTCTTTCTCATTGGCTGCATCCATTCTTTCGTGCTTTGGAATGGTGATATCATCATGTCCTATGCATTTGGTGGAGTCTTCCTGTTGCTATTGAGAAACTGGCCTGTTAAAAAACTGATGATACTGGCTGTCATCTTCAATGTACTTTTAACCGGTGCAACATTCATTGGTAACAGTGCCTTAGGATGGGCGGTTTATGACTATGATTTTGCCATCATCAATGACCTTGGACTCACCAATTCCTATTGGGAATATGTAAAATTGAATTGGATTACGTCTCCATGGGTTAACTTTTTAAATGACATGCCATTGACCCTATTTTTCACCTTCGGCAACATGCTGATCGGAATGGCACTGGGGAAGATTGGTTTTTTCACTTCCGATAATGGATTCAAACGATTAAAGACAGGATTCGTGGTTTCCGGTGTCCTACTGGGACTACCGGCAAGCTATTATTTTCATTTGATAATGACCGGACAGTTAGCATTGGACATTCCCATGTTATGGGTTCCTTTTGCCATCATAGCGGGCATGTTACTTCAAAGTCTCGCCTATATCACTCTATTTGCAGCCCTATACAGGGTTGTCATCTTTCAGAAGATCCTGTCAGGATTCAAGTATGTTGGAAAAACAGCTTTGACTAATTATCTGAGTCAATCTGTATTTTACCTGATTGTTATTTACCATTGCACAAATTTGTTTCAGTTATATGGGAAACTTTCCGAACCTGAAAACTACCTTTTGGCAACATTATTCTTCATCCTACAATCCATCGCCAGCTATTTTTGGTTAAATACATGGCGTCAAGGTCCAATAGAATACCTGTGGAAGAAAATGAGTTACTCAACAATTAAGCAGGAGCCTAAAATAGCGAACACAAGCAATCAACCAGCCAGGAGTTTTCGAAGAGTAATTCAAATTTTCATAGCTCTGATTACATTGTCCTTTGTTAGTTCTTGTGCCAGCACAAAGCAAGGGTTAATCGAAAAGAATGAAGACCTGGAAATCCATATGGTTAAGAGTGGAAAGGACCTGATAGAGACTGGAATAGAACTTCCTCCACATGGCAAAAAGATACAAGGTATGGTGGTTTTTGTTCGTGGATCCGGGTCAGGAGATATGCGAGATTATTTCCCTGGATTTTTTGACGCATACCTTAGGAATGTGTTTCTCGACAAAGGCTATGCACTTGTTGTTTGGAACAAAAGGGGAATTGGAAATTCCACAGGAAACTGGAAACGATACAGCTCATTTACCCTGATGGCTGAGGATGCGATTAACATCATCGACCATTACATTGGAGTAGACCCCAAGCTTGGTCGCAATGTAGGAATCGTGGGCCATAGCCAGGGAGGCTGGGTAGTACAGCGGGTTGCGGGGATGGAATCAAATGTAGACTTCGCTATATCGCTCGTAGGTCCTGTCACCACCCTTGCTGAGCAGGACCTTTATCGAGAAAGAAACTTTCTTGAGTGTGAAGGTTTGGAAGGAAAAAAGCTGGAGCGAGGAATAAAAAAGAGAATGAGGACTCACAATATGTGGCGTAAATTGGGTGGTTGGTTCCCGTATTTTGAGCTTGGTTTCATGCATAATATCGTAGATGACTCCACCTCAGAGGATCTGAAAAAGACCAAAATACCATTATTATTAGCATACGGTGGATCTGACGGTCTTGTCTCACTTGAGGACAACCAAAAACGGTTGATAGAGGTTTTTCCATCCGGCCTTCCAGGAAATATACAACTGCTTTTGGATCCAGTAGCCGATCATTATCTCACGGTGTATGACCGTCTATGCAATGACCATGATACCATTGCTGAGAGGGGATTCTCATCAGGGATGCATGATGGATATATTGAATGGCTTGAGAAGTATGCATTCAACTGATTTCATCTTCAAGCACACTGATAATAGTTTTTGGTGTTTCGATGTTTCATTATAGTTTAATAATCTGCTTTATGTTACCAGGACTATTAAAACTTCTGGTCTGCTTCTAATACTTTGCTAAACCTGGATAATAAAATTGGAAGTTTATTTTAAAAAAAGGACAGAGGAAAAAAGTCATAATATTGCTTAAATTATAATTAGTACTTGCTAAAAAATGGAATTGAAACGAAACATAACATTATATAAGCCAATAAAACGGCTTATACACACACCGTTGGCAGTCATTAAACTGAGATATTATGAAATTAGCAAAAGCATTTTGGATATTAGGTAATCTACTGGTAAATATTACTATAGGGATTTACATTTATCTTTCAAGTAAGGCGCCAGTAGATGTCGTTGAAAGATATAGCTACATGAATGAAAATTGGAGTATATATGCAGGCCATTGGAAGGCTGAATTTGTCTTTATGACCATGATAGCAATTGGTGCTATATTTTTTGCTATTAACTCTAAAAAGGTTAGTTGGTCACTAATTTCTGTGGGCCAATTAATTTCACTCACTTTATATCCACTAATGCTTGGTGGTTATAATAACACACCTGTTGAATTAGCTGAAATGGCAAATCAAATAGCAATTGTTGTATTTGTATTTGGAAATATAGTATACTTAGGAGGTTTGATACATCTCTATCTCTATGATTCTTTATTAAAGAAATGGATTCGATTTTCTGCGGTTTGTATTGCAAGCCTTGCTCTAATTGCTTTTTCCATTTCATTCATGGGCTTTATTAGCTGGAAACAAGCATTAATCATCGGCCCTCTTACAAATTTGTTATTTCTAATTAATGCCTATTATGGCTTTAAAATTAATTTAGAAAACATGAATTTATAATTTAATGAAATGCCAACAACTTATATAAGCCATACCCTTCAGGATACGCCTCATATACTAAACCCTAAGGCATTAAAAAAAACGATATGAAGGGAACAATACATATAAATAGGAATCTTATCAATTTTGGAATTCCTCTTGGACTTTTAGGCATTCTAATTTTGCTAATGAAGTCTTCATTTATAAATGGGAATGAGACTTTGAACTTTGCAATAACGGCTGATCTGCTTTTGATAGTTCCACTTGTTTACTTTCTGCTAATTCGAAAATCCGATATACCTAATACCACGGTTATTCCTATTATGATAATTGGACTTTTAGTCGGTTCATATTTTTTACCGCAAGAAAGCCAAGCATATTTATCACTCTTCAGAACTTGGGCTTTACCAGTCATTGAAATCTCAATATTAACTTTCATTGTAATTAAAGTCCGTAGAGCCATTAAAACTTACAAAGAACTAAAAAGTGCAACACCTGACTTTTATGATACATTAAAAAAGGTTTGCAGCGAAATTTTTCCCAAAAAACTTGTCTTACCATTTTCAACAGAGGTTGCTGTTTTCTACTATGGCTTTATAAATTGGAAAACAAGAGAAATTAATGAAAATGAATTTACTTATCATAAAAATAGTGGAACACCGGCACTATTTGGCGGATTCATAATGATAATTGGAATTGAAACTGTTGCACTTCATTTCTTACTTGCTCGTTGGAGTATAGTTGCTGCTTGGATTTTAACGGCATTAAGCGTTTACACTGCTATTCAAGTGTTCGGATTTGCAAAATCACTTTCCAAAAGACCTATTTCGATTAACAAAGACAGTTTAACTTTAAAATATGGCATTTTAAATGAAGTTGATATTCCCTTTTCAGACATTGACAAAGTTGAACTCTCGAGAAAGTCGTTAGAAAAAGAAGAATTGACCAAAACACTTTCGCCACTTGGAGAACTTGAAAGTCATAATGTCATAATTTACTTGAAAAAGGAGAACGAATTAGTTGGTCTTTATGGAATAAAAAAGAGATTTAACCTACTTGGACTACATATTGACGAACCCAAAGAATTTAATGAAAGAATGGAAAACGCCTTACAATAACAGCTTTATGTAATCTCTTGTTCTCCCCTACTTCTTAAATCAGTAAGGATTTTCAGTTTGGTTTGTACCTGCCTGCCTGCAGGCAGGCTTGCAAAGTTAATTGCTAAACCACGCAACTAATCATAGCCAAACCGTTGTGCATAATTCCCAACGAGGCACACCCCTCAGTCCAAGATTTGGTATATTTAAATCAAATAAAATAAAATAGCGGAGGAAAAGCTTTTTGTGAAGACATCTCATACAGTTGGACAGGAAATCAAATCAAGAAGAAACAATCAAGGATTGTCCATAGAAGCCCTGTCCGAGATATCGGGTGTTTCTGCACGAACCGTACAACGGATAGAAAATGGAGAAACAACTCCCAGAGGACACACACTGCAAGTGATTGCCGAAGCACTTAAATGTGACATCACAGAACTGACCCAATCCTTGTCTCCTGCTCCCCTCGAAGATGAAAAAGAAAACGTGAAATGGCTAAATCTATCCGCATTAGTGGTCATGATCATTCCGGCCACTAACTTGATCCTCCCATTAATACTATGGATGAGGTACCGGAAAACCGAACTGCTGATGGCGGTAGGAGGAAGAATCTTAAGTTTTCAAATTCTTTGGACCATTTTTACGGCGATGGGACTGATTTTAGCGCCTTTCATAGTACGCCTTTTCGACCCCCCACCCTTAAACACTACAGGTTCGGTCATCTTTACTTATGTTATTTTTTGGTTTTACAACATTGCAAGCATCCTGAATACTGCTCAAAAAATCCAAAAGGAGCAATGGGAAAAAGTGCATTCTAAGGTCATAAAGCTCATTTGACCACAATATGACATAGAAATGTCATGATTATGTCATTGTAGGTCATGACTGATTTGGGCTCCTTTGTTCAAACAAAAGGCATAGCATCTATGTGCTGAGCGGACAACTTATTAATCAATAAAATTTTTATAAAATGAAATTTGTAAAACGAATACTATTGCTCTTATTAGCCTTAATCCTTGTGGGAGGTATCGGTAACTTTTTTTATTTTAAGAATAAATTCATGAATGCTCCTCCAAGTACAATAACTGTATCAAATCTGGGGGAACAGTTTGAGTTTGTTTGGAGCAAGGAAAAGTTAAACAATAAAATAGAACCTCATGCTGCCATACTTGTCCCAGTAACTATTGCCGGGGTAGATCGCACATTATATATGCAATTTGATACCGGAGCGCCTTCAACTGTTTTTAGTTACAAAAATGTGCTTTCGATTAATGAAAAATATGGAGACATCTTTCAAATTGATACCCTTGACAATCGGATTCGGGTGATAGATACCTCTTTTAAAGTTGGAACGGTGGATATCAAAGCAAGTTCTATAAGCTTTAGGGGTATGGGGAACAAAATCGACTGGTCAGACAGTACTTCAGTGATCATAATAGGCACTGTAGGATCAGATTTTATGGAAAACCATACCTTAATAATGGATTATAAGAAGGAGCAAATCACACTTGCCGAATTTGTCCCAGAAAAAATTGAAAAAGAAGCGGAGTTCCTACCCTTCACTTTTGATGGACGTAAAGTATTTCTGTCGGCCAAGCTAAATGATACACCGGCAAACTTATGGTTTGATTCGGGCTCCAGCGCTTTTGAATTGATAGTAGATGAAGATACATTTTTGGAATTAGCTAAACCAGGGGCTAAAAGAGAATCCTTTCTCGTCAACTCGTGGGGCAGCCAGATACCTGGTCATAATATTGAAAGTAAAGGAGTATTTGAATTTGGCTCAACTACAGCACCACTTACCTATGTAACGAATTTCGAATGGCCTAATAAATTAATGGTATGGACGATGAAAGCTTCCAGCATAGGTGGAGATTTAGGCGGGATGACAGGGAATAAATTATTTTTAACTAAAACTTTGGTTATAGACAGTGCCAACTTACGTTATGCTGTGCTACCGTAGTTATTCTCATGTCTGTTATTAAATCTTTAAATTATGTCTGAACCACAGTAATTATGATGTTTGCAAGTTCCATACTGATTTTTCAGATCAAATTCTCCAAATTAGCATTCTATAAGCATCTAAAACTATGCACAACAAACACTAAAAGGCGAAGAGATCCATTTAAAAGACAATGAAAAAAAAGCAACTTCGGAGCTTCTAGCAACTGGGGTGCATACTCATTTTAGTTGAGCGTTGGCATTAATTAAGAGAACATAAAAGGGAAAGCCCTCAAATAGAGGTTGTTTTCACTTTTGGGACTAAATATTTCTAAAACAATGATAAGACTAATAATATCGACATTCCTTTTAATTCTATTTGTTTCTTTCAGTCCAATAAATAAACCTTTACTAAACAAAAAGCAAACCTATTCACTATTTGAGATGATGATTTCAGACATTGAATACTTTGATGCTGAGATGAGGCTTACTCGAGATAACAATAAAGAAGTCTCCTGGCAAGATTACAAAGCCTTTCATAAAAAAAACTGGAATAATAGCGTCTCGCCAGAAGAGCTTAAAAATCTCTTTTTAAAATTTAGACGCGGATATCTTAACGGTCATTCACATTTGGAATTTTTATATCCAATAGAAAAGACAAATAATACTTATGCCGAATATGAGAGCAACTTTAAACTTGGGTATACTTACCCTGATATTAGTTTCTATAATGTTGAAAATGGGAACAGCATAGTTTCAATTAATAACAAACCGATTAAAGAAATATTTTGGGATTTTTCGAACTATGAAACTACAAAGATTAGATCAAATGCTGTATTAAAAAACTTCAGTTCATATTTCAATCAGCGCTATTTGCGTGTGGGTGGTGAAACTCCTTATTTGGTCTCATACGATGATCAAAAAGTGGACTCTGTTCATTACAACACTGTTGAACCATCCGATGAAGATGTATTTTTTGATGGTCTAGAACTTGACGGTTATGAGGATTGGGAAACTGTTGAAAAGGGGTATAAAGTTGCATTGCTAAAGAAAGATAATGTTGCACTCATCAAGATAAAGAACTTCATCTACATGCAAGGCTTTGGTGGAGATATGAATTGTTCGGGTTCACTAGACGAAATTAAAGATTCAACAATGTGCAAAGATGTCAAACGTCTCATGCGAGGTTTGGAGTCTATTAAGGATAAAACAAACTACTTAATCTTTGACTTGCAGGATAACCTAGGAGGAAATGAAAATACACCATTTGTCAAAATGTTCAGCCCCGCACCATTTACTGATACACGCGTGCAGTATCGTAAAACCAAACTAATGGAAGATTCCTTAACGCGAAATGCACTCAATTACTTCAGTCCAAATGCTGAAAATTGGTACAGTTCAATTCGGGAGAGTGGTGTATATGACAAAGTTAAATATGGGGATTTCTTGCCTGCGAGAGGTGACTTTTGCCAAGCAGATGACGAATGTGGATTGGGGACTATACAGCCTAACAATGAATTGATTACAAAGTTTGAGAAGATTATCATTCTCACCAATGACGGCACAGGAAGTTCCGCAGATGATTTTGTTTTTCGTTTTAAGGAATTTGGGGGAGCTTATATAGCTGGACAACCTCAATCTGCAGACTTGACCTATTCCTTGATCTCCGTGGTTTACTATATTGATAAAGAGGGGAATCTAGACAGAGTCTATTATGGAAATGCACAGAAAAAACCAAGCATTGCTGGAGAAGAGCTATTTAAAATTAATATCCCTTATTCAAAGACTATAGATAAGAATGGAAATATGCTCCAGGGGAATCCAGTACCTATGGATTTATTAGTTCCTATTACGCGTGATAACTTTACAAATATAAAAAGAGATGTTCTTGACCGAGCTATTGAGTATTACTGTAACTAATACCAACAAAACCTAAACTCCATTAAAACGCAGTTTAGCCAAAACGTTGTGCTTCATTCTAACCAACAACTAATCAATGATACATTTCTTTAGAAAAATCCGATACGACTTTATGGTGAAAAACAAAACTGGAAAGTATTTAAAGTATGCGATTGGCGAGGTTCTACTG
>NZ_JBCLWJ010000033.1:0-12118 GCF_039563885.1 Algoriphagus sp. SE2
ACGGGATTGCCACTCCCGATTCTCGGGATCGCAATGACGGACGATAGTTCGTTTCATAAAAAACCATTTCCAATAATGCGCAATTTCCAGTAGTTTAAGAGATAGATTATTTCAGCAATGAATTCGAAGTTTCTACATCTAGTAAGCATCCTCTTTATTTTTTATTCCTGCACGCCTGATCTCCCGGAAGAGGTGCAAGTGGCTTATGAAGAATTGCCCGAAGCATTGGATTTTAATATTCATGTCAAACCCATTTTATCTGATAAATGCTTCGCCTGTCATGGGCCGGATCTGGCTGCGCAAAAAGCTGGTCTAAGTCTTCATACCCCTGAAATGGCTTTTGTTGATCTGCCCAATTCCCCAGGAAAAAAGGCGATTACTCCCGGCAATCTTCGAAAGAGCGAACTCTTCCACCGGATTATTTCTGAGGATGATGAGTTTAAAATGCCTTCTATTGAATCCAATCTAACTTTGTCCGCAAAGGAAAAAGCAATCCTGATCAAATGGATCGAAGAGGGAGCGGAATACAAGGAACATTGGGCATTTATCAAACCTGAAAAATACGATCCTCCCCAAGTAGAAAATGATTCCTGGGCCAAAAACCCCATTGACTTTTTTGTGCTGGATAAACTGGAAGAGGAAGGAATCGCTCCATCACCGGAAGCTGATAAGGAAACGGTATTGAGAAGGTTAAGTCTGGACCTGATCGGATTGCCTCCAAGTAGTGAAGAGATAGAATCCTTTCTCGCTGATAAATCTGAGAACGCTTACGAAAAGCAGGTGGATCGACTGCTCAATTCGGAGCATTACGGGGAAAAAATGGCCATGCATTGGATGGACATCGCGCGATTTGCGGATACCCATGGCTACACGGTGGATCGCTATCGGGATGCTTCGCCTTACAGGGATTGGGTGATCAATGCCTTTAATTCCAACCTTCCCTACGATCAATTCATTACCGATCAATTAGCAGGCGACCTGCTTCCCAATCCTACCAAAGACCAACTCATTGCCACGGCTTTCAACCGCATTCATCCTCAAAACATGGAAGGTGGAATTGTGGAAGAAGAATTTCGGGTGGAATATGTGGTGGATCGGACCAGCACCATGGCGACCGCTTTTCTAGCTTTGACCGTGGGTTGCGCCCGATGTCATGATCATAAATACGATCCGATTACCCAGAAGAACTTCTACGAACTCAGCAGCTTTTTCAACCGGGTGGAAGAAGCAGGTCAGATTTCATGGGACAATGCCATGCCTGCTCCAACCATGCTTTTGACGGATGAGGAAAAGGATCAAATGCTGAAATACCTGCTTGCTCAGCAAAAGAAAGAAGAGGAAACCATCTCTGAAGTGATCCAATCCGAGGAGCAAGCCTTTACAGCTTGGCTGGCTTCCAAAGCCTACCAAAAAGAGGCTACCCGTGAATTCCCCGCAAGTCAAATTGCCTATTATACCTTTGATCAGTCATCGATTCAAAACAAGCTCAATCCCGCACAAAAAGGATCGATGGAGAGCAGTGAGGTAAAAAACCAGCCACCCAACTATGTGGAAGGGCTGCGAGGAAAAGGAGTTAAACTCAATGGGGATATGTGGCTTGAACTGGGAGGTCCCGGGGCATTTTCCAAATCCGATCCTTTCTCTGTCAGCATCTGGGTGAATATCCCCAAAACCCTGAGCACCGGAGTGATTTTCCATAGCGGTTCGGGGGCAGTGCTTTACAACTGGCGGGGCTATCATCTCAGCTTAAAGGACAATAAACTGGAAGTTTTGATGGCGCACTCCGCTCCTTACAATGCCATCACCAAACTCAGCGAAAGCGATATCCCAAGGGATGAATGGATCAACCTAACTCTCACTTACGATGGTTCGGCCAAAGCCAAAGGTTTGGAAGTTTACCTGAATGGAGAGCCTTTCTCCACCATTACCACCCATGACAATCTTTACAAAGACATTCTGCTCGCCGGAAATCAGCCCGGTTTACAGGTGGGAGCGGTATGGAGAGGAAAGGGATTGAAAGATGCCATTGCAGACGAAGTCAGCATTTATGATCAGACACTTTCTCCATTGGAAATTCTTCAGATCTACCATCAGGAATCCTACAAAAAAACGCTGAGCAAGGCACCGGAAAACCTGAGCTCCACTGAAAAGGAACAGCTCAAAAGGTTCTATTTAAACAATCATTCTCAAGCCTATCAGGCCAAGCTGAAATCCCTGCAAACTTCCAGAAAAGCCTATGCAGATTCGGTGGAACCCATTCCCGAAATGATGATCATGCAGGATATGGCCGAACCTCGACCGACCTATATTCTCACCCGAGGAGAATACAATAATCACGGGGAGGAGGTTTTTCCAAATACCCCGGAAAGTGTCCTTCCCATGCCGGAGAATTTGCCCAAAAACAGATTGGGTTTGGCACAATGGACGACTTCTCCAGAGAATCCACTGACGGCCCGGGTGGCAGTGAATCGCTTTTGGCAGAATTACTTCGGAAGAGGGTTGGTCGCTACCTCAGCGGATTTTGGAAATCAGGGCGAATTGCCCTCACATCCGGAATTATTGGATTGGCTGGCAATTGAGTTTCTGGAATCAGGTTGGGATGTGAAAGCCATGCAACGCCTGATTGTCACTTCTGCAACCTATCGTCAGGCATCACTTCTTCGAAAGGATCTAGTGGAAAAAGATCCGGACAATGTCTTATTGGCGAGAGGACCTTCGGTACGCTTGTCCGGGGAACTCATCCGTGACAATGCGCTTTTTGCCTCGGGATTGCTGAATGAAAAGATTGGAGGAAAAAGTGTGTTCCCCTATCAGCCGGAAGGATTATGGCAAGTAAATTCGGCCACCTATGTGCAGGGCAAGGGAGAAGACCTCTACCGAAGAAGTTTGTATACCATTTGGAAGCGATCGGTGCACAACCCTACCCTATCCATTTTTGATGCGCCGGACCATAGCGAGGCGATCAGCAAAAGACAGGAAACCAATACACCCCTTCAGGCTTTGGCTCTGCTCAATGATCCCACCTTCCTGGAGGCTTCAAAAGTCTTGGGAGAACAGATGACTGCCTATTCAAAAATCTCAGAAGCCATTCAGGATACTTTTCAAAAGCTGACGGGAAGAAAACCCCAGGCCGCAGAGCTGGAAATCCTATTGGAATTACGGGAAAGTGAGTATCAGAAATTTACGGAAGATCCCAAAAAGCTAACAGGCTGGCTAAGTGCCGGAGAATATGAAATCAATCCCAATCTGGATTCAAAACAGGTGGCTGCCAATGCCGTTGTCGCCTCCTTGATTATCAATTCAGATGCAGCCATAACCAAGAGATAACCATGTGCCAACACCACCATGATGCGCCTTTACGATCGGCCAATGCGGATCTTCAGGAAATAGAAAAGAAGATGGACAGAAGGAGATTTCTGACAAAAACTTCTTTGGGGATAGGCTCTTTGGCTCTGGGTTCCCTGATGGGAATGGAGAAAATCTTCGGACAAAGTAAATCTGGGATTCCTCCAATCACCGATTCCTCCATGGGATTGGGAGATTTACCTCATTTCGTACCCAAGGCCAAGCGGGTGATTTATCTCTTTCAAGCAGGTGGACCTTCCCAACTGGATTTATACGATTACAAACCAAAACTCCGGGATCTTCACGGTCAGGAGCTTCCCGATTCGGTGCGGGATGGACAGCGACTGACAGGCATGAGTGCCGATCAAAGTTCCTTTCCCATGACTTCCTCTGCTTTTAACTTTAAACAATACGGAGAAAGCCGGGCTTGGGTCAGTGAACTGATGCCGCATACCGCTGAGATCGTCGATGAACTTTGCTTTATCAAAAGCATGCAGACCAGCCAGATCAATCACGATCCTGCCATTACTTTTTTCCAGACGGGGCACCAACTTCCAGGAAGGCCCTCCATGGGTTCCTGGCTCAGCTATGGCTTGGGTTCGGATAATGAAAACCTTCCTGCCTTTATCGTGATGATTTCCAAAGATGCCGTGCGGGATCAACCCCTGTATGCCAAGCTTTGGGGCAATGGTTTTCTTCCTTCCCAGCATCAGGGGATTCAGTTCCGTTCCGGAAAAGACCCTGTGCTCTATCTGGGAAATCCTGAAAACTACGATGGAAATGACCGCCGGGAAATGCTCGACTACCTCAAATCCCTCAATGAAGTACAGCTCAATACCTATGGAGATCCGGAGATCAATGCCCGCATCGCACAGTATGAGATGGCTTTCCGCATGCAAACTTCCGTGCCCGAGGTGACCGATCTATCCAAGGAACCGGACTGGGTGTATGAGCTTTATGGAGAGGGAAGCCGTGATCCGGGTACCTATGCGGCCAACTGTCTGATGGCCAGAAAGCTTATCGAGAATGATGTGAAGTTCGTCCAACTCTATCATCAGGGCTGGGATCATCATGGCAGCCTGCCGAATGGAATCAGAAACCAGTGCCAAAAAACAGATCAGGCCACAGCAGCACTGATCAAAGACCTTAAACAACGCGGCTTGCTCGAAGACACCTTGGTAGTCTGGGGCGGAGAATTCGGCAGAACCGTGTACTCGCAGGGCACACTCTCACCCGATAATTATGGCCGGGACCATCATCCCAGATGTTTTACCAAATGGATGGCAGGAGCTGGGGTAAAGCCTGGTTTCAGCTATGGGGAAACCGATGATTTCGGCTACAATGTGGTCAAAGACCCGGTTTCTGTACACGACCTCCAAGCCACCCTACTCCACCTTTTCGGAATCGACCACGAGCGACTTACCTTCAAGCATTTAGGTAGAAGATACCGACTGACAGATGTAGAGGGAGAAGTGGTGAAAGGGATTTTAAGCTGAAAAGAGAGATTTTTAAGGGAAATATACCCTGTACTGGGTATTGTGAGAGGAGGAGATAGTTGGGATATTGAGAAACTTATAATATCGGGAGAAACAGTGACAATAAACAGGTTATGCCCAAGTCTAAATACAGCAATTAAAAATAAATGCAAAATATTATGGCCATAGTATTACCATTAGCTACTACTGACAGATTATTATCTAGTGCAGTTCTAGTAGGACTGAAAGACGGTTTTCCAATTTTTGTTTCCACGTTACATCAAATTGGACAAAACACGGAATTTCAAATAGGAATACCACCACATCATGGAAGTATTAGTGCTATTCAAGAATATCCAATTGATGAAATTCAAGCTATTCCTGTAGATATGATTAAAGCAGACCCAATTCACGACTTAGCATTCTTCATTGGAAGAACAAAAGACATTCAAGCACCTTTCCCAAGAATCAATATAGACTTTAATGATATTTCTGTCGGAGATGAACTTCTAGTTATAGGTTATCCTTATTCTACTATTGGATCTTTTCTAGAAACGGTCTCTATAACGAATGTCTCTGCTAAGGGTAGGAGAATCTTTATGAAAGCAATTAAAATTGACGAACTCATTATTTCTCATCAGACATTACAAGGTAGTTCAGGATCAGCAGTAGTTAAACGATCAGATGGTTCTTTATGTGGAATTGTAAAAGGGACTTTAGCTCCTCCTAATGTTGCATCAATTGGAGATATTCCATTAGCAAGTGACACCAATGTTACTTATGTAACCTTCAGTTCAATAATTAATGAAACTTTAAAAACATTTTAAATAATGAAAACCATTTTCGAATCATTTAAATACACGGACTTTATAGACAGCCTGGATCCAACCCTAAAATCAGCCGTTTACAAATTAGAGACCTCAGGAATTTCATTGGAGGCAATAGGAACAGAAATTTCAAGTATGCCTGCCATTGGCATGACTACAAAGGGTGTTAACAATTGGGACAAAACCATTTTTCAGAAGATTTTATCAGAAGTCGCAAAATTGATTTGTGATGAATCAACTGAATCTGAATTAGCAAAACAATTAAAAGCAGAAGCAGGAATTTCAACGCAAATAATAATTGCAGGGGTATCAACCTATGTTGGAAGTAAGTTGGGTTTTGCAGCTGCTTTATGCAGTCCATTCGTAGTGTTATCAATTGCAATCATTCTTAAAGCAGGACTAAACGTTTTTTGCAATACATTTAAACCTTAATCCCCCATCTGGGAGTAAAAATATAATACCTACAGCCCCCGTCTGTGTCTAGTCAGATCGTTATCTAAGCGTAGTTTGCCTGCCCTACTCCCTTGCCCAAGGCTAAAACAATTCATTGAATGTATTTACCATTGTCCTTCTTTAGTATTTAATAGAATTTGTAATTCGCTTTTGAAAAAGAAACTTATATTTTAAATATTGACCTTATTACATCCTACAGATGAACGGGATGGTAGGGATTTAATGAAATAATTCCATCCGACTACTAAACCGACAACACCCAATCACGTCAATAACTTGACTAAACGGAACAAGGATACTTCTGCCAGAAACTTTATGACGAACAAATCGTTGCTTCAATTTATCTTTACTTGCATAATTACGGATAATCATAACTCTTATTACTTAAAGATTGCTATTCTTTCAAATTCATGAGAGACCACTTTATTTCAACTCTTATGATTTTCCTTTTCTTCTAGTTGTTTTATCATTTCTAACATTGAATATAAAACTCTATTATTTTCTAACGTGAACTGTTCATGACTGATTAAACCCATCATATTTTGATTTTTGAAGTTATTAAACTTTGCCGTTGTTAAAACTATTTCATTTATCATATAATCATCTCTTTCTTGAATATATTTTCTTAAAATACTAAGAGCAGTATCAACTTTTCCTTCCGAAATAACAGATCTTAAATTCTTGAATATAGGATTCTCTTTTCGTTTAACCTCTTCAATAATATCCGCCTGTTTTCTTAAATGAATTATTAACTTTTGAAGATCACTATTATTAAATATTTTGGAAGCTTGGTAATCACTTAGTTTGATTGTGTTAACTGTAATGTTTGGTAATTCTACATCTTCCATTAAAACTGGGATAAAGTAAATTAAATCAGGAACTTTTCTTTCAAGTTCCTCTAAAGCAAGCCGTAGTTCTTTTTGAATATATCCATTTTTCGAAACACTTTGAGCCGAAATACAGGCCATAAAAAATCGAGAATTTTTAATAGCTTCTTTTATTTTGTCATCCCATTTTACTCCAGGTAAAAGATTCTCTTCATCTAACCAGGGATCCAGTCCGTTTTCCTTTAGGGTTTTATAAAGTTTTCTGACTTGAGGTTTATCCTCAGATGCATGAGCTAAGAAAATTGTCTTATTCCAATTCATATTGTCATATCTTTTAATTATTTATCAACTGTTAATCTGAAACCAATTATTTTCAAATTAATATCCTAAATGAAATAGATATTAAAATCCTATTTTGGAGTCATTTTTGAATTAATCGTCATCCCCATCGTCATCATCATCATCATCATCAGTATGATTTAAATTAGCCTCATCAGCCGAGCCAGATTCATATAAATCTATCACCTTATCTATACTTCTTTCAAAAACACTAAAAGTAGAAGCCCCGATAATGGCCCCAATAATTCCAGTTTTTAAAAGGTTTTGATGTCTTTGTTTATATTTATCTATTTCCTTGTTCAAATCTACAGCAAATCTTTCTTTATAATCGCTATACTCTATCCATCCAGTAAAAAACATTGGTATGCTATTCCCTTTTTCTAGAATGTAATCATGAATACTTTGAGTGGTGGCATTTAAATTATATTCAGAGGCAAATTGATCAAGATTTAAATTCGAAAGCTCTGTAAACAAGCTCGATGCTTTCCCATTATTTTTTTCTTCATCTAAAAGTTTCTGAAAAATTTTGGGGTACCGATTTGTTAACCAAATCATAAATAAATCTATTGCCCCATTGCTTTTTAGCGAAACTAGTTTTTCATAACCTAAAGCCAAATCAGATTCAACTTCTTGCAAAGAATTTAACCTTTTAGCTTCAAGTCCATTTTTAGACTCTTTCTCAATTTGTGTTATTATACTTAGAATCGCATAGATTATTCGGTTTCTTTCTTCGATTGGTGCTCCTAAATTTAATCGATGATTTTTTTCCCAATTATGGAATTGTGATGTTAAAAGAATAATGTCATTTTGAATGTCGTTTTCAACATTATCAAGTAAAATTTGTAATCCTTCCTCAATTTTATTTTTTATAATTAAGTCCCTTATTTGATTGTATTCCATATTCTATTTTCAATTACAAGGATTTTGATTCTTTTTGTCTTCAATACCTTGCGAAAACCAAAGTGATTTCAGATCATTGACTAGATCTGGAATTTCGGCGTACAGTGACCTTTGTTGAAACTGATCCCATTGAAATCTCGATGAATTCCAAGTAGGAGTGGGTGTGTAATTAATATATGAACTTGTCTGTTTAGCCAGTTCAGCAAGTTTCTCAACTGGAAAGTCATATCCCAAGTCTCCATTCATAGCTACCCTAAAAATTCTTTGAATATTAGTGAAGGTTTTCATTTGGTTTAGTACGACTAAGTCGGAGCCTGATGTATCGTGGCTAACTCCTTCCCAAACTAAATTTTCAATGATTCCTTCTTTTTTTAATTCAGGGAATCCCCAAGGATCTTCATCAACCTGTTCAATATCATTATATTCATCATCTGTATGTTCTATAGGACTAAATACTATCTGACGGATAAAACTTAATGGATAAAGATTCGAATTATAATCTTCAGTTGGTCCAAGGAATGACAGCTCATTGTCAACCTGATAGGGAAGTTCTCTAACTCCAGACCAAATTTCAGTATCAGCTTTAATAAATGGTTCTGAGCTAGGGATTTTTTGATTTTTGATAAGATTAAAAAATTCATCAAAATTGCCTTTAGATTTTATTATTGAGCTTTTGATCAATGATACTATTTCCTTATTGTAATATTCTGGTTTGCTAACAAGATGAGATGTAGTTGAAGTATTTAACACCTCTCCCTTTTTCAGAACATCATAAATATCAATCCAATTATCAACTATACTATTCGTGTAGTTATCAATTATTTTATCCAATTCCCCTAACTCCAATTCATTATAATTGTTTGAAGGAGTCTCCCTCATATTTAAATATGCAACCCACTTATATAAAAAATTTTGGTAAGAAAATGATTTGGATGCAAATTTTACTTTTTCATTATTTCTCCCACTCGCATATATATCAACTAGCCTATCCAATCTAATAGCTTTGCACCCAAGGTCAGTATCAACTAATGCCGGATGTACTAATATCTTGAGCATACTAATGAGATTAGAATCATTATCATAAAATTTTAGAAGTGGACCTCCATTCACCATAGTGACCGTAATAAGTCGTCCGTCAGCTACATAAGCTATGGCTTGATTGATAATGTCCTTGTCATAAATCCCCGTTGAAATCACTTCCCCATCTGATCTATGTAGAAATATTTCCATTTTGTTTCCCAAATCTTTCCATGTTATGTCTCTAAAATCTACTTCAGTATTACCAGTATTAGAAGGATCCTGTCCAATTAAAACACCACCAATTCTACGGAAGCCTCTTAATGCTTTAAAACTTCTCGCTCTACCAGCAGGTAAGTTTGATGCGATTTTCCCTTTTGCAGTTCCTGTCTTTGGTTTAGATGAAGTTGATGGTTTTCTTGGGCTATTCCCATTACTTGCTGACCCAACAGCATTTTCAATTAGAAATTCTGCTGCTGCAGATTCAGCTTCCATCCCAGCTTGCCCAGGAAAATAATATTTATAATCAGTTATTGCATCAGCAAACACTGCACGCCTGTTCGGGATTTGATTTGAAAGTTTTCTGATTGCAATTTTTGAATCACTAATTTCCTTTCTACTCAACGGTTGATAATCAAGAGAAGGGGGGTGTTGTGAAAGGTTTTCCCCAACTCTTTCAACTGTAGGAAAATCAAGGTCTTTGACAGCATATGACATGAATTTTTCGGCAGGTGTCTTAGTTTTTATAACATTATCCAATGCTTCCCCATATTGCATGTGAACTAAGTCATCAGTAAATTGATTCATCTTTACATCTATCCAAGTTTTAGCAGTTTTGTTTCCAGTTCTTCCCACCATATCTTCTAAGATTTTACCCTCAAAACTTCCAGATTCAATCAATTTACCTGTTCCGCTAACTAGTTCTTCAAAAGATTCTCCGAGTATCATTCCTAATACCTCTTTTGGAGTAGCTGAAGTAGAAAAAGCTTTTAGTGAAGATTGGTAGTTACTTTTTACACTATTCCAAATGCCTTTGTTGGACTGTACTTTTTGCTTTAGGTTTTGCCGAAATTGTTTTCCAATACTAGTGGTTGGCTCACTTTTATTTATGTTTCTTGAATATACTTGGCTGTATTTTTTGGAAAGGTTTAATTCAGGCTCAATATCAGTTAATCTTGAACCTTGTTCTAAAATCTCATACCCAGGTTTTACAGTTCCTTCAGCTGAGGTTGCAAATGTCTTAATTGCTTGTTCTTTAACAGCATTAGCCCTTAATCTAAAATTATCAGCTTGGGAAGTTGGTTTAAGACTAGAGGTAATCGAATTAGCAATAGCTAGTTCAAAATGCCGGGATATTTCATCAAGCGTTTTTTCATCTTCATCATCCCATTCAAGATCTTCTTCTTCTGGTTGAGCAATTACTTCTTGAGAAAGAGTTTCTTGCCATTTTTCATTTATGTTCTTCTGTTGATTTTGTAGGTCAAGGTTGGTGATTTTTAGAACTACTTCATTTGTATCATTTTTAATAAGGGATTTGGATGCTCCAAGAAAAGATAAAAGAATAAAAACTAAGCCTAACGTTCCGAGAGTTTTACTGGTATTATACAATGATTTGACTAATCCCTTACTAGTAAAAAACGTAATAAGCTTTGCCCACCGAGAACCTTTCTTTTTTTTCGTATCATCTTCTTTTTCTAATTCCGGAATAATACGTCTTCTAATATCAAGATCTTGCCAGTGAAATTTTAGAGCTGGAATTATTTGTTTGAAATATTCGAGATAGTAAGCTTGCTTTTCTTGGTCTTGAAGTTCAAGGCTGCCAGGTGGTATGGCTGCAATACTTTCAAATTCTTCTTCGAAATCGGAAATGTTTTTATTTACCTCTTCCATTTCTATGGAAGGCTCTAATCGTGGTAATTTCCCCTCTTGATAATCTTTACTAAGCTTGTCATAAATTGAGCGCGCATATTTCCGAGCATTCTGTGTAATTAAAACAATAAAAATTACACTTAGAATTAATAAAACTACAATGAATTTTTTATCATTAATAACGTTTAATCTTTCATAAATTCCAGTTAACAGATTAAAGAATGCTTCAATAATTCCATCCGAACTTTTAAAAAAAAAGGCCAATAAATTTATTGTTTTAAGGAAAATCCAAATTCCTGCATACGTAATTGCTGCGTATAATGAAAACTTTTTAATATAGCCTAAGGCTGCAATCCATCCTACTTTAGTAAGTTCGGCGAACTTACTTTTTCTAAAATTCATTTCTTTGAACTTTGGAATAATGAGTTTTCCTATAACAAGCCAAACAATTAAGGCCAAAAAAGTAGCAAAAAGTAGGTTCATGACAATTTAATTTAAGAATGAATATGAGTCCAGAATTTTTAACTTTTAAACGAATCTCTATAATTTGTATATCAGTTGAATCTTTTATTTTAGTATTGCTATTCCTGATTAATTTTTAAGTAAAATTTTCTTCGAAGAATATAATTTTAGACTATCTTAAAAGAGTATTTAATTTAATAAATAGCATCATCTTAGCAGATATTAAAATGTCTAATAATTTGTTATTTTAACAATATTTGGCGCTCGTCATCTAAATTACCAAAAAATAAATTACAACTATAAAATTAAAAATATAGTTGGGTTTTGAAATACGATTTTTTAATGCCAAAAAAAACGCTTTTCAAACACAAAAAATCTTAAGTAAGATAACCATAAAATATTAACTTATCAATACAGAGTTTTAAACTTTTTTAAAAAATTCCTTCCGCGGCGGGTTGCTTTTTTAACACCTGTCCTACCCTAGTATAAAAACCATACCTTACAGTTGTGGGGATGCAATTGGCCTTGCAGAGGTAACTACCAATAATCAACCTCAATCAAACCCTTCAATCCAGAGTAATTCCTAGCACTTGAATACAGAAAG
>NZ_JBCLWJ010000034.1:0-11112 GCF_039563885.1 Algoriphagus sp. SE2
GAAATGTTGTTGTGGTTGTGGGTTGATGTATTTAACGTCATTGCGATCCTTCGAATGGGGCTAGCGAGGAAAGGAGTGGCAATCTCGTTACTTAAAGTTGTAATTGTTGTAGTGGTTGTGAGTTGTTGTCTCACCTCGCTATTCAACATTCAACATTCAACATTCGATATTATTAAAATCTCCTTTCATTTAATCTTCCCCTTTGACTTAGTACTTCTCGCCTCATTATTAGGCCTTCAACATTTCAGTTGCTATTCGGGATTTGAAATTCCGAACTATTATCAATGAATTTTAAATTCAGATTAAATCTTTGTTCTTTATTTACGTCCTTTTGGCTTAGCCCAAAAGGACCCCGCCTCGGCGGACAAGCAAAAAGCCAAGTCGCAGCAAAGCTTCTCCGCACAATGCCATCGCCGGCCCGCTGCTGCGACAGCCCACCGCGCAGTCAAATACAACTGGTTTTCTAAAGAATACCGATCTTTTTTTTGGGGCTAAATCAAATATCTTGTAGGGATTAGAATTGCTTTGGTGAACCGTAATTACCTGTCTTTGTGGGGATTATTGAAAGGGAAGTTGGAAATGATGTGGTGGTTGTGAGTTGTTTTCCCAATCGCTATTCGACCTTAAAATGCATTATTCAAATGCTTGTGACTTTAACCAGCCCCTCATACTTCGTATTTCTTCAATTGTATTTAAATTTTCTGTCATAGCCTGTCTATTTGGAGAGCAGGGATTAGGGAAAAGGGAGATAGAAATGGTTTTTCAGCTTGTCCGAGATCATACCTAAGTAAATCAAAGGTTTGATTGGTTCGAATAAAGCTGTTTTAGGGTGAACTATAGAATTTTATAGATTCAACTAAAAGATTTTATTTTACCATTAATTTTACTTTTTGGGTTAATGAGTTGACAGGGAGTTATTGTATTCCTTATGAAATTAAATTCAGTTTGTTAGCCAAAAAAAGTAAGTGAAATTTGAAGGTTATATTTAATTTTAAAAATAAATTTGAAAAAACTTAATTAATTATAATTATAGTTTAAAAAAATAATATTTTGAATTATAAGGATATAGTAGTTTATTTTAGAATTATATTTTGAAAAATATCAAATTTATTAGTTTATCGGTTTTCATTAAGTTAAAGCCTTTTATTTTTTTCTTGGAATTAAACTTTAAGTTTTATTTATTGCATTATTAGTTTGTTAATTAAGCTTTTAACTGTTTAATCGATTTATATCGGTGTTCTCGGTGGGTCTGTTGCTTTTAAACAGTCTTTGTTTTTAGATGATAGTAGTCTTTTGCTGATTTCTGCAAAGCTTCTGAAAATTGAATTTGAAAGAATTTAATTTTAAAAGAGCCTTTCCAGATTTTATTAGTTCCATATTAACTTTTTTTGAAAATGGACAAAAAGCTTTTTCCCCAATCGATCATTCAAAATACTTTAGAAGTATATGACTCAAGAATAAGAGTGAGTTCCCATTTGGTATATTGGTTATTTTTAGGATTAATCTTCCTATTTTCTTTAGCCATGCCTCTTATTTATGTTGATGTAGCAGTGCAGGCTCGTGGAACTTTTCAATCTTCTATTCTGAGAAACAATGTATTTAATACTGTAACTGGAAGATTAGATTTATGGGATTTAACTGATAACAAAAAAGTTAAAAAAGGAGATGTACTTGCGGTTATACGAGGGGAGCAAGTTAATCTTGAAATAAGGGGGATTGAAGAAAGGCTTGATTTATTATCGGATTTTACGATAGATCTCAAAAAGCTATTGAGCTTAGATTCCTCTTTATCGGAGGAAATCCTTCTTTTAAAAACTAAATTTTATCAAGCATCCTTTTTGGAATTTCAAACTGAAGTTAACAATCAGGAAGTTCTCCTGAGTAAGCTTAAACGTGATTTTCAAAGAACTAAGCGACTTTTTGAAAGCAAATCTATAGCCTTTGCAGAATATGATGATGTTGAATTACAATATAGCCAAGCTAAATCTCAATTGGAGCTTTTCAGAAAACAACAAGTAACTAAATGGCAACAAGAAATAAATGATTTTTCATTTGAAAAGGACCGATTATCCAAAGAGTTAGAAGTTTCCATAGAACAATTGGATCAATATAAAATTGTAGCGGGTACTTCTGGAACCTTATTGAACGTATTGAATCTGAACGTGGGAGACTTTGTTTACCCTAATCAAAAATTAGCTGAAATCTCACCTGATACAACTTTGCTGGCGGTTACCTACTTGCCACCAAGTGATATAGCATTTATTAAAAAGGGACAAGAAGTCAAGTTTCAAGTTGATGCATTTAATCATAATCAATGGGGGATTGTGACTGGTAAAGTCTATGAGCTGGCTGACGATTTAACTTTAATCAATGAAAAGGAAGCCGGATTTTTAATTACATGCACTTTAGATAAACTTTTTTTAGAGTTACCAAGTGGTCAGAAAGGTGAAATAAAGAAGGGGATGACCTTTAATTCACGATATGTCATAGCTAGAAGGTCATTATTTCATTTGTTATATGACAAAGTGGATGATTGGCTTAATCCCTTGGTCAATTCTAGATCCTAATTTTTTGACTTATGGGGATTAGAATCAAACAAAGAGATATTACAGATTGCGGAGCTGCCTGCTTAGCCTCAGTAGCTGCCTTTTATAAATTGGAACTTCCAGTTGCAAAAATACGGCAAATGGCTTCCACGGATCAGAAAGGGACTAATATATTAGGATTGATTGAGGCGGCAAGTAAAATGGGGTTTTCAGCCAAAGGGGTACGAGGAGAGTATGAGGCGCTATTGGATGTGCCAATGCCTATTATTGCTCATGTAATTGTCAAAAAAGTTCTTCATCACTATGTGGTTCTTTATAAAGTGGCAGATAAAATAGTGGAATACATGGATCCCGGAGATGGTCAGATGCATAAGGTGGCACCTGAGGTTTTTAAGGAAATGTGGACCGGTGTTCTAGTACTCTTGATGCCAAATGAGGAGTTTAAAGCGATCAACGAAAAAGTAAGTACTTGGAGTAGGTTCTGGTTTTTGGTAAGGCCGCATCGAGCAGTGATGATACAGTCTTTGATAGGAGCGATCATTTACACCATCTTGGGACTTTCTACTTCTATTTATGTTCAGAAAATCATAGATCATGTATTCATAGGCAGAAATACCAACCTGCTCAACCTGCTTTCTGTCACGATGATAGTTCTTTTGATCTTTCAGATCTTAATTGGAACATTCAAAACACTATTTATCATCAAGGTAGGTCAGCGGATTGATGCCCGTTTGATTTTAGGATATTACAAGCACCTCTTGACACTTCCGCAACAATTTTTTGATACCATGAGAGTGGGGGAAATCATTTCCAGAATAAATGATGCTGTAAAGATCAGAGCTTTTATCAATGACGTGTCTATTAGTTTTTTGGTCAATGTCTTTATAGTGATTTTTTCTTTTGCCCTGATGTTTACCTTTTATTGGAAATTGGCCTTGATCATGCTACTGCTGATCCCACTATACTCTATTATCTATTGGGTAACGAATCGGATTAATAAAAAAGTAGAACGGAAGCTGATGGAGGATTCTGCAGAACTGGAATCTCAACTTGTAGAGTCAATTACCTCAGCAGGCACTATCAAAAGGTTTGGAGCCGAAGATCATGCCAATATCAAGACAGAAATTCGGTTTGTAAATCTTCTTCGGTCGGTTTATCAATCAGGTTTGAATAACCTGTTTTCTGGCACTTCTTCGGAGACCTTATCCAGGTTATTTACGATTATCCTCCTTTGGGTGGGAGCTGGCTATGTCCTGCAAAATGAAATCTCTCCGGGAGAACTCATGTCTTTTTATGCGCTTACCGGTTACTTGACAGGGCCAATTTCCAGCCTGATCGGAATGAATAAGACCATCCAAAATGCCTTGATAGCAGCTGACCGATTGTTTGAAATTATGGATTTGGAAGTAGAAAGCTCTGAGGAAACTTTCCCGCTCAAAAAATCTGATGTTGGAGATATCACCTTTCGAAACGTATCCTTCAGGTACGGTTCCAGAGCAAATGTCTTTGAAAATCTTTCTTTGGTTTTTGCGAAAGGGAAAATTTCCGGAGTAGTTGGAGAAAGTGGCTCGGGTAAGAGCACGCTGGTTTCTTTGCTTCAAAACTTGTATCCACTACAGTCGGGCAATGTATATATCGGCGACCACGATATCAAATTTGTAAACAATAGTAGCCTAAGACAAATGGTTTCGGTGGTACCACAACGGATTGATCTCTTTGCTGGAAATGTTATCGAAAATATAGCCTTGGGTGATTATCAAGCCGATATGCAAAAGGTAGTACATATCTGCAACCGGCTGGGGATGATGGAATTTATAGAGAGCTTGCCCAATGGATTTAGAACTTATCTGGGAGAAAATGGAGCATCTCTCTCAGGAGGACAAAAACAAAGGATCGCTATTGCTAGGGCCCTTTATCGAGATCCTGAAATTCTAATTTTGGACGAGGCTACAGCATCCTTGGATCCGGATTCTGAGCAGTTTGTTCAGCAGACGATCCGAATGCTCGCAGTAGAGGGGAAGACGATCATCTTTATCACTCATAGACTTGCTGCGGTACAGGAGTTTGACCGATTGTATGTATTAGATAAGGGAAAGCTGGTAGAGGAGGGAAGCCATTTAGAACTCGTAGCCAAAGAAGGAAAATACTTCCAAATGATCCGAAAGCAATTGGTTGTGCTGACTTAGTTCAAATGAAAAATTAAACGTTAAACCGATAAGAGTATGGAATTTATCAAACAAATCGAACGATTACAGCTATTGAACAAACTGGTAAGGGAAAAACGAACCGGAAGTCCTGAGGAGTTAGCAGGACGGATTGGAGTGAGTAGAGCTAAGTTGTACTTGATCTTGGAAGAGCTCAAAGATGAAGGAATCTGTATTCGATTTAGTAAAAAGTTGAATTCCTTTACTTATGAAAATTGTGAGGGTTTACAACTGGGTTTTTCTTTTAAGGTTTTGGAAGCAACCGAAGAAATCTCTATAAATGCAGGGAAATTTTTCACTTTTTTTCCAGTGTCCAATATTTTAGACGGTTCGAAGTTAAGTTAGAGTTATGATTAGTTTTCAAGATACAATGCTAGCAAATGTGTTTTGAAAATACTGAGATTGGGATTGCCAATGCCCAGGAAATGTTGGTTTAAAATAAATTGAATATCTCATGGAAAAATTTAAAGAGTTAAGTTCGGAGGAAATAAACTTCATCAATGGAGGTATGGACTCTGTAGCAATGCAACCAGTCCAAGATGCTTCAGAAACTTGGTGGTGGAAAGGATTAGTTTTAATGAATGATGCTTCTGATTTTATTTCTGGATTAGGAGATGGATTTTTAAAGGGTTTTGATACAACAAATAAGCAATGGTAATGGAAAAATTAACTCATTTGAATAGAGAAGAGCTTATTTTAATTAATGGAGGCTCAGAGGAATCTTATAATTTAGGATATAAAATTGGAAACTTTGTTGGATCATTTACATCAAATGCGTTAAATGCTATGAATGCGATTGTTGATGGAATGAAGGAAGCAGCCGAAGTGATAAGTAAAATAAATTAAAGTTTAAGTGAATAAATTTGGGAGAGAAATCTCCCGTTTTTTTTTCGATATGGTTTTAAAAAAAATATTTCCCTGGTATTTTCTTAAAATTATTAACACTATTTTTTTCTTATTTATTAATACTAAATTAGTTGAGAATGGGTACTTGGTTAATGTGAAAAGATATTTTTTTAAAGAATATAGCTTATTTGGAATTACTGAATCTTTTTTAATAATATGTCTCATTATGCCTACATTGGAAGAGTTAGGTTTAAGATCGTTCTTAACCAAAAATCAAGATATTAGAAACCTCGGGATTTCTTTCTTTCTAGTTATTTTAATATTCAAAATTCTACAAATACTTTTTCCGATTGCTTTATGGACTGAAATATTTTTAAATTTCGGTATCGGTTTTGTTTTATTTTTCTTAATATCTAATCTAAATTTAAAATTGTATATTATACCTAATAATATTATTTTATTTTCAATTTTATCATCTTTTTTATTTGCAATTTATCATGTGGGTCTTAACTATACCTCTGAGAATTTAGGGTTTTTATTAGTTTCCGTAATTCCTTTTTTTATTAGTGGATTGATTTTTTGTCATGTTAGAATTAAATATGGTTTGATTTACTCTTTAGCCTTGCATTCTATATTTAATTTTACTATTTGGATATTAAATTTAGTTTTTGACTAATTACAAAAGTATAAAATATACTATAGTATAATTTACTTACGTAAATAATATTTGAGATTTGTGTTTCTGTAAGCTGCTAAATTTATGATTTTACCTTTACTTTGAATTAGGATATTATCATCTTTTTTATTACAATTATAATTTTCATTTTTTTCTTATTTCTTAATATATAAATCGTTTTGCATAAACTTCAGCAATCCCGATAAAGCATTTTTACTCAAGTCAATGCTAGGATAACTTGCTTAATTTAAAATCCCAAAAATCAATGCGAAATATGAAAGTCTTTTTAAATAAAAATATTTTTTTTAATTAGGGTTAATAGCCTTCGAAATAGGTTCTAGATTAATTCCACTATTACTATCGGTACATAAAAAATCAAAATACCCCGTTGCTAAAGAAATCTAGGAGAATTATTGACGTGGTTTAAGCAGAAATCAGATAAAAATAAACACAAAAAAGTGTTGTGAATGAGTTGGTGAATCGTGGGTTAGGAAAGATAATCTCGCGATAGACTAAACTTAGTCAATAACTTCCGGGAGCTAAATAATACCAAATAGATTCGTCATGTGATTCCCAACTTTTTTCTGATAATAAGTGAATACCTTTTCATTGGTTGTGTTTAAGGCATTTTGTTCTTTATCGTGAGCATCGGTGATTTGAATACTTGCCGCATTAATCATATTTTGATAGGTAGTGATGCTATTCTCCAAAATATCCAGATTGGCCAATAAGGCTTGACATTGTGAAAGTTCCTTTTGCATCAGTTGTATGGTGGAGAGCTTATACTGCTCTTCCTGCTCTGTTGTAACCCACATAAACCAATTTTGGTAAGCCTGATCCCGATCCCTTGTTGAAATGGCCCTATTCATATCACTTTTAAACTGGGATACTCTGGCGCTTATGTTTGCTAAATTCGTTTGAGCATCAGCCAGTTTTTTGGAAACAGTTTTATTATGATTATTAACTATCCCATCAAAGTTGCGAAGAGTAGCTTGTACGCTTGCAGATTGTTGAATTAAAAGTTGAACAATTTGATTTAAGTCTCCTAGACGAGTCACTAATTCAGCCCCAAATAATTTGAGTTCGTTCGTATTGGTTGATGTACTCATGGTATTCCAAAAATTCTTGAGATCCACGATCTTCGTCTGGAATTTTGTGGCCAATCCGTAGAGTTGATAGGTTCCGGCTTTGAGGGAATTGGATGAATTTACCGGTAATCCGGCTTTCTTTTCATTAGAAGGGTCAGACCACTTAATATACTGATCCATTGAAACCAACGAATTTTGAATTGAAATCATAGTGAGGGTTATTTAGGTTAGATGGATTATCATTTAATATAGAATGCCAATGTTATTTTATTGATCGAAAAAGTCTCAGTGAAATAATTTTCATCATTAAGCCCCTTTCTCTAATGGGCGAAGTTATGATTAGGGATTTAAAGCAAATAACCCTGTCATATCCTTCCCTACCAATCGTTGATAATAAGCAGCTACTTTTTCATTGCTTGTAGTTATCGCTTTTTCTTCATGATCAAAAGCTGCCTGGAAGTTAGTCCCTATTTTATTGAGAAGGTTTTCGAATCCAGTGATCACGATATCTAATTGAAACATTTTCGACAGGAGGTTTTGACATTGATTCAGTTCTGAATCTGCCGTTTGATATAGTTGAATTTGTCTGTTGATTATAGCAATTTGGTTGTTCCTGGTAGCTACAGCGTTTTTGGCCTTATCCAAATTCTTTTTCACAGGATTGTATATTCCCAAAGTAAGCCCCGTCAGGAACCCATTTCCAAAACCTTTGCCACCTTCTAATTCACTCCTTGCTTGGTTATATTGAGTTCTTGCTAGGGCAAGGGCCATTTCGGCACTTTGTTTTTGTGAATTAGAATTCAATATCTGTTTTTTTACTTCTTTTATTTGATTTTTTGCAATTGTTTGAAAAGGTTGTAGATCCGCTTTTAAGATTACAGCTTGCTCCATCAAGGTGTTAGAAGTATGAATTGAATCATCAAGTTGCAGGAGTAATTTCTTGGTTAAGGTTCTATTTAATACTTCCGGAGTTTCCGAGCCCGAAGTTAGTTGAGCCCAAGTGCTTTTAATTTGCTGAATTTGATTTTGTAATGAACTTGACCGATAGATCATCTGTGCATCAGTTTCATCAATCTTTGTTGAGGAACCACTTGGTAAACCGGCTCTTTGTTCGCCTCCTGATTTGGACCAATCAGAAAAGGATTGTAGAAGGTTTACTGCGTTTTTGATTGTAGTCATGATAATTAAATTGCCGTGGCTTCACCAACGAAAGAGAAAGTCACGCCAGTTACATTTGAAAGATCAAATTTTTTATTCCCCCGACCAGTTATTTCAATAGTCCATGTTGTAAAGGGGGTTGGTTTGAAAAAATCATTTAAATACCGGGGAACAATCCCTCCTGTCATGGTGGGTTTTTTGGTAGCTCCGTCATATTTAAACAATCTTCTTATCGGTTGACTGACAAATTGCCTGATCCCATTATTGGCTGTTTTATCATTAAAACCTCCTGAAGTTACAATACTAACTATTACTTCTTCGGGTATTTCTAGTCCTTCAAGAAAGACCTGAACATTATCCAACCGGATTCGATAAGTTCTTTCGAATGCTGGGTTTTCTGGAGTGAAATTATAAGAGAAAATTCCATTTTCTTTTAGACTGGATTCTAGGTCTTCAATAGGAATTGTATATGTAGGAGAAATTCCTTCAGGCTCTTTGGATAATGAAGTGAGATCTAAGAGCTTTCCTGATATCTTCGAGACTGTCGATGCAAATTGATCAACTGAGTCAGTAAGTTTTGGTAATTCTGGGGCTTCTCTATCATTAACCAAAGTATAATAAATAAATGCTCTGCGATATGCTTCCATGGCCAAATAGATTGCCCGTTTAGAGTCGAGGATCTTTCCATAAGATAATTGAAGAATAGTGGCATCCTTTACAATTTCTGATCCAAGTTTATTTACCCGATCCTGATAAATTTTTACGGATTTGTCAGCTGTTTCTTTACGCATTAGCATTTCAGCTAGCTGTGCATTAGCCTTTGCTAAAGCCAACCTTGCTTCTGAGTATACTTTTCCAATAATAATAAGACGTTGCAATTCCATCTGATAAGGTCCTTTTTCAGATATACCATCCGGTACTTTCTTAAAGAAATTATCTAATGCAAGAGATAAATTATCCCATTCCTGTGATCCACCACTGACCACATCAATTCCCTCAACAGAATTAGATGAGAAAACTGCACTAACGGAAGCATTTGTTGTTAATAATGCTTGTTGACTGCCACTCTCCATTTGATCTGCTTGTTTTGCGACATCCATGATTCTCATGACAGCATCTGCCACTTCTTTTCCACCTTCAGCAACTCCTTTGACAGCTGAAACAAGTTCATTTTGTGCTTTTTCACGCTCCCCATCAACGGCCTTTTGTTTGGCTGCCAGTTTGTCCAATTCATCACTACTGACATTCTGAAAATCATCCTCATCCAAATCATTTCCACCGCCATCATCATTGTTTATAGCACCATCATCGAGAAGATTCCCTAAATCAAGGTCTTCTATAAAGCCATAGGGATTTGGTTTTAATTTACTTCCTACAGCTCCGAGAGCTTTTGCTCCTAAACTGGCAAGACTGGTGGCTGTTTGGATAGCTGGCATTACAGCCAGTGTAGGGCCAGTGGCGACGATAGCCGGAATTTGGGATAGGATTTTTACAACTCCAGAAACTAAATTAAATACAGCCTTTATGGTTTCATCGATTTCCCAATTCTTAACTCCTGCTACAAATTCATTTTGTTTCCAGATCAATTGGATTTGTGATGCGACGATTTGGCGGGCTGCAATAGTTCTTGCATTCAAAACTTGCTGTCGGGTATCTTTTGCTTGTTGTAATAAAAGTTTGTTTAAATTCTGTTCGCTTTGGCTGATCTTTAATGCGTCTTTTGCTGATTCAAGCCACTTTTCCGTGTTATTAATATTGTTTTGCATTGCATCCCAATTAGCTTGTCTAAGTTTAAGTAGGTCAAAACAAGCCTTTGCTTTATCGGCATAAACATTATGATCTAATTGAGGTACTAAAAGCGCATTCTTAGGTGCAGCTAAAATAGACCTAAGCGTTGTGGCAAGTGCACGGGCCTCGCCACAAACAGAGCGAGTATCATCGCTTGCCTCTGCCAAGGCCGCTATGTAATCCAGTTGTCGAAGACTAATTTCTGGGCTATCTGCAAAAAGTAAAGTGGCTAATTGGAAAATAGTTCTTAAATAAATTCGTATTGGTTCTCCTTCGATGAAATATCCCGGATCCAATTTATAACTCAGGTAAGTCTTTTTGTTTGATGCTCCTTCTTCCCATTCAAAAACATTAACACGCTGCTGGTGCTCATTTACAGTAAAATCAAAGTTTTTTTGTACCATCCCATCATCAATCACTGCTGTGATGGGCAATTTGATTGACTCTCCTGTGGTCTTATCAACTATTTCTTGCGTGACACATAAAAACGGTGATGGAAAATCAGATGCTTGTATTATAAACCCGCAGTCTTTCCCTACCTGAATGCGCCTGGCAAATATGAAGGTTCCCGTCAATACGTCAACCATTTCGTCGAGGTCCAGAACATCGCAGCAAATGTAATATAGGTCTACTTCATCTTCATTATCTGTAAACTCAGGTAAATCTGACCATTTGAGATATAAATTTTGAAAGATACCTTTTTGAGGTGAAATATTCTTATGACATGGGAGTCCCCATTTTTTAACATTGGCATCAGAATATAAAGTAGGCCATTGGGTGGTATTGATTGTCATGATTTTGAGCTT
>NZ_JBCLWJ010000035.1:0-9755 GCF_039563885.1 Algoriphagus sp. SE2
TCTTTAGAAAAATCAGACAAAATCTCCTCAAGAAAAACGAATTAAGTAAATACCTTATTTATGCCACAGGTGAAATAGTTCTGGTTATTATTGGAATTTTAATTGCGCTTCAGATCAACAATTGGAATGAAAAAAGAAAAGATAATCTAAAAGAAGTTGCAAATCTTATAAGTCTAAAAACTGAATTAGAATTTTCACTTAAAGAATTGAATTCAGATTACCGTTCCAATAATAGTTATCATAATTCAGCATTAAAAGTTCAAAATTCCATAAGAAATAAACAACCCATTTCTGATTCGATGTACATAGACTTCTATTTAAGTTTTCAAGTCTCTTCTTTTTTTCCTAAAACTTCAACATATGAAACTTTTAAAAATGGCAATTTAGAGCTGATCAAATCCGATTCCTTGAAGATTCTCATAACGGATATTTACGAGGCTGGTTATAAACGAATAGTGTCCAGATATAATACAACAAGAATATCAGCTAGAACTAATTACTATCAAGAACACTTTAAGATCACTTCAAACGCTGCACCTGATGTAAGTATGGAGGAATTAAGAAGATCATTCAAAGCGATACCGAATAACTATGAATATATAATGAATGACCCTAAATTTGAATCGTTAATTTCGGAATCAATTTTTAACAAGAGACTTCTATTAAGAGATTTTGAAAATACCATCGAGCTTGTAAAAAAAGGAATTACTGAAATTGAATATTATTTAAAAACAAAAAAATCATATAAATAACGAAAACACAACAATATATATGAAACCGTTGACGGTAACTTAAAAACATTACGACAACCGAGAAATAAAGAGATTTAAATGAAAATAATAATATTGATTTTAACATTACTTACCATTGGAAATAAAATCTCTTTTGGACAAATAATAGATATGCACATGCATAGCTATACAGAAATAGACTTTTGGGTTGGTACGGCAAGAAATGGTCTTGAATCTAGTAAAACAGCCAATGAAACACTTGAACAAACTATTCAAAAAATGAACGAACATAATATTGAATACGCTGTGGTTTGTGGTTCAATTGAAAGTTTGGAAAGATATACTAAAGCTGACAAAAGGTTTATTCCAGGATATCAAGATAGCGAGGGAGAACTAATACCTATTGGAAAATTTGAGGAACATATAAAATCTGGGAAAATCAAAGTCTTTGGAGAAGTAATGGCTGTTTATAAAGGAAAGACACTTGCCGATTCGATTTATCAACCATATTTAGCCATTTGTGAGAAATATGAAATTCCAGTTGGTTACCACTCTGGTGGAAGTTTTCCAAATGCTCAACAATTAGGATGGCCTAATTATAGAATTAGCCTTGGTGACCCTTTTTTGATAGAAGATGTTTTGGTAAAATTCCCCAAATTGAAATTATACCTAATGCACGCTGGTGAAAACTTCTATGAAAATACTTTGAGAATGATGGATGGATATCCTAACCTTCACGCAGATTTAGGAGTGGAAATGTGGTTACATCCTATGACTAAAGACTTTGCTGTGAAGTTTTTGAAATCTGCAAAAGAATATGGATTTCTTGATAGAGTAATGTTTGGTTCTGACCAAATGGTATGGCCAGATGCAATTACAAATTCAATTGACTTTCTAAACGACTTGGATTTTTTAACAAAAGACGAAAAAGAAATGATATTCTATAAAAATGCAAAGAAGTTTTTGGGTATCGAAAACTAATTTTAAATAAAAAAAGACAACTGCCAACACCTTGTAAAAATAATTGCTTGGTTCTAGCCTACTTGAAACATCATGCGGATTTTCCTCTGGTTCGTTCCATTTTTAGTAAGTTAGTTGCTAGTACACGCAACTACCCTTACACAAACCGTTGTGCTTCATCCCGATAGCTATCGGGACCAACCGCTAACCAATGTTAATTATTATGAACCAAAGAATAAAACAAGTTTCCCATATCACATCATTTGTTGTATTTTTCACTTTCCTAATAAATTTGACTTACGGTCAGACTAATGAAAACAAACTGTTGGAAAGATGGGAGTTTTCCGAAAGCGAATTGAATTCGGCAGAATCGGACTATGCCAGAGGGAAAGGAATCAAATACTATCATTTCACATATTTGAGCAATGCCAAAAAAGTTAACGGGTATATGGCCGTTCCGGAAAATCTAACCAACAATCCGACGATATTATGGAATGATGGGGGCAATGCGAAATCCTTCCCTTTCACAGCAGAACAAGTGCCACGGAAATTTGGCGAGTTGGTAGAAAGCGGGTATGTAGTTGTAGCCTGTAATTATAAAGACGAAAGCAACGGCAAAGTGAAAGATGAATTTGGAGGAGAGGACGTGGACCACGTCGTCAATCTAATCGATATTCTCCACAGCTTTCCCGAAATCGACACTTTGGCTGTAGGAATGTTCGGCTGGAGCCGAGGGGGAATGATGTCTTATATGACTTTGGTCAGGACCGATAAGATCAAGGCTGTGGTAGTGGGTGGTGCGCTTTCTGATCTGTTTTTGAATAGTCAGAACCGGCCGGAAATGGAATTGAATGTGTATGCGGATTTAATGCCCGATTATAAAATCAGCCGTACGGCGGCACTGAACCGAAGGTCTGCCGTCAAATGGGCGGACCGGTTTCCCAAAGATGTCCCGATACTTATCTTGCATGGGACATCAGATTGGCGGGTAAGAGCCGAAAACTCTCTGCTACTGGCCCTGGAACTCAGCAAATATAGGGTCCCATACCGGCTGATTCTATTCGAAGGAGGGGATCATGGCGTTAGGGAATACCGTGAAGAACGACAAATAGAAGTCCTCGAATGGTTCAATCGCTTCCTGATCAGAAAAGAAAAATTACCAAATATGGAATTTCACGGAGGATGATATAAGCACTCATATGAAATGTGCTCTGCTTGTAAGAGACGGCAGTCTGGCGTAGGACTTTTAATCCGGCACTCGTCAAGAAACTCCGGAACTGGGTTATAAATTAACTCGATGACGAGGGTATATTATACTGGCCTAATAAATAAAAAGATAAGGAATTGAAAAACGAAAGCACAACAATAAATAAACGTCATTAAAACTGGTGTTTATTAAATCCATGTGTGCCAATACAAAAAATGATACTTATATGAAACAATACTTCTTATTCTTAATCCTCATCTTTACAATTACATCAATACATGCACAGACCAAATTAATTAAAGCTTCTGCTTACTTGGATGTGAAGTCTGGAAAATTGATACAACCAGCAAACCTTCTTATTGAAAATGGATTGATTAAATCAATTAATCCAAAATCTATTCCTGAAAATATAAAAGTAATAGATTTGGGTAGCCAAATTCTTTTGCCAGGTTTGATGGATATGCACGTTCATTTAAATAACGATTTCATTCCTAACTATTTCACTCTGTTCGTGACAGATAACGCAAGTAAAAGTGCTTTAAGAGCTGCAAAGAATGCTGAGGCAACTTTAATGGCAGGTTTTACTACGGTTAGAAATATTGGTCAGTTGCACCCCTCTATTGAACTAATTGATGTTGCTTTAGCAGAGGCCTCTGACAATGGCTGGATCAATGCTCCTCGTATTATTCCTACAGGACATGCCCTTGGGATTACTGGAGGACATGCCGACCTTTCAATGCAGGGTGGTTTTGCTGAAACTGTGATGGATTTAGGGCCTGAATATGGTATAGCTGACGGAACAGATGAATTTGTAAAAGCCGCGCGCTATCAAATCAAACATGGAGCAAAGGCAATTAAGATAATGGCCACAGCAGGTATGTCTTCTTTGGAGGGACCATCAGGGGCTCAACAAATGACAAAAGAAGAAATAACCGCAGTAGTGGAAGAAGCGAACAGGCACAATATAACGGTGGCGGCGCATGCACATGGTTCTGATGGTATTGTCGCATCGCTCCAAGCTGGGGTCACCTCAATAGAACATGGATCCCTTCTTTCTGATGAAGCAATCAAACTACTTATCCAAAAAGGAGCCTATTTAGTACCAACAAATGCTTTATTGGACATAATACCTTTAAGCTATGATAAGATGAATCCGATCGTTGTTGAAAAATCAAAAAACAATTTACCCTTGGCAATTGAGAGTCTTGAAAAGGCAATAAAGGCGGGTGTCAAAATTGCACTGGGTACAGATGCCCCGCTAGTACCGCATGGGAAAAATGCACTTGAACTTTCCGCAATGATGAAAAGAGGAATGAAATCCATTGATGCAATAAGAGCGGCTACCATAAATAGTGCAGAAATGTTAAAAATTAGTGATAGAGGAGAAATAAAAGAAGGATTATTAGCAGATATAATCGCAGTAGAAACAAATCCACTAGAAGATATTAAAACGCTAGAAAACGTAACATTTGTTATGAAAGGTGGGACAATTTATAAGAATGACTGAAGATTAAATCAGCACATAACCCTGTATAAAAATAATAGCCGAGACAGTATTAAATTCAAAGATTGCAACCCGTTTTAACTGTCGTTTATCTTGAATGGGGATTGGAACGGAATCGGCTACCATTCTTATACTCAACGTTGTGTAATAATTGAAACCTTTTTTTATTTTGCACAAAAGTAAAACACTTAATGAGTAAATTTAATAGAGCCTTCTTTTTTATATTATTGCTTTTTTTAAGTCAAAAAGCCATTGGCCAATATTCTATTTCTGGGTATTTAGACACACCAGACAAGGGCAAAAGAGTATATCTGAGTTTACTTGAATTTAATAATCTATATGGAATTAATGAAAAACAAATCTTAAGTTCTACCCTTACAGATAGTTTGGGGTATTTTTCTTTTGAAGGGAATTTACTTTCTGAGAAGCATGCCTTATATCGGATATACGCTAATATTAATGAAGGGATAGAGGGAATAGAAAAGTATGACACGGAAGACTTAAAGAATTTTCACAATTTTATTTTCTCCAATAACGACACGATTGTATTTGAAAAAAATAAAAAGTATTGGTTCTCTAGCGAAACGAATACTAATCCTATTGATAACCAACTGAAAGAATATAATCAGTACGCTTTAAAATTAAGAAACGAATTTGCTGATTTTCAAAATAATGAAATGGTTAGCCAATATGCTTCACAAATGCTTGTTGAATTGAAATCCTATATATTTCAAAAAAAGGCACACCCTTTAATTTCTTTAATTTTGATTGGTACTTTACCCCCAAGCGCTATAAAACAAGATTTAAAAGAGGATCCTAAGTTCTATTCTCAACTTCAGGAAAATTTAAACAGTTATTTTGAAAATTCCTTTTATGCAATTCAGTTTGAGGATTTTTTAGTAGACCTTAATAAGGAAGAAACTCAACAAGAACTTACCTACTATAAAAAACTAACTTACGGTTTAGGTGCTCTATGTGTTCTTTTAATAGCCGGACTTGTTTTTTCCATTTTAAGAATAAAGCAAATAAGTAGCAAAAAGTATACAGTTACCGATTTCAGTTTAACCAGCCAAGAAGAAACGGTTGCTGAATTAATGCTTGAAAACAAAACTAATAAAGAAATTGCTGCTGAATTATTTGTTTCTTTAAATACTGTAAAAACTCATATTCGCAATCTTTATGCGAAATTAGAAGTGAGTAATAGAGGGGAATTTGTTGAAAAATATAAAAATCACCCTAGGGATTAGCCCTCATTTCACCTTGTATTTTCTTAGTTTCCTTTGGTTTCTCAGATACTTTTGTTCGAAACAATAGTTGAAAAACCAAAAGAACAATGAACAAAAAAACCATCCTTTTTAAAATTGCATTTTTTATTTCAATAGCAATTTATAGTCAAACCACACAGACCATTAAGGTAATTGTACCTAACAAAACAGATGAGGTTTACATTACAGGAAATCAAGAATCACTAGGTAATTGGACTCCAGATAGAGTTAAACTAAAAAGAACCTCAGATTTTGAGAGAGAAATAGAAGTTTCTCTAACATTTCCAGCAGAATTTAAATTTACTAAAGGGTCTTGGAATAGTGAAGGAATCATAGAGTTTCCAAATAATCCTAATCTTGAAATACAGTCGGCAGAGAGCAGCTCAAATTTTACAGTTAAAACGTGGTCAGATAATTTAGACACTAGGGCATTAGATCTAGATTATGATATTCAATACGTAGACTCTAAGCTGATGGAGACAAAGCGTATGCTTAAAATTTCATTACCACAAAACTATAACCCATCAAAAAAATACCCAGTTGTTTATGTAACAGACGCACAAAGCGACAACTTTGATGTGGTTAAGAGTTATGTTCATGCTCTTTCAAGAAAACAATATACGGTGATCCCTGAATCTATCGTGGTAGGGGTTTATCAGCAGCAAAGAAATGATGATTTTTACGCTTCAAAAACAGGGCAATTCTTTGCAGAGTTTTTGACCCAAGAATTAATACCCTACATCGATTCTAAGTATAGCACTTCAGGATTTAACGCAATGGTTGGCCATTCAAATGGTGCTGAATACAATCACATCATGATGTTAAGAGAGGATAATCCATTTCGTGGATTTATATGTTTATCAACCTATCTTAAAGAAAATGATGAGAATAAAGACAGATTAGCGGATTTCTTTAAAAACTATCAAGGAAAGAACATCTATTATTTTATTGCTAACGGTCTTCAGGATCCGCCATCTAGATATAAGGCTGGAGGTGCAATTGATAGTATATATCAAAAGAACACCAATACTAAGATATTATTTGCAAACAATGATTTTAAGGCAAATCATCAAACTATTGTTACAGAAGGCTTATTAGATGGATTAAAGTTTATTTATCAAGATTATGCCAATATCGATAATTATCCTACAATCATTGATTTAGATAAAAACTATATAACCAATATTAAGACCAACTATGGAATAAATGAAGGATTTACTTTTGAGATGATAGAAGCATACTATAATGATATTATAAGTAGAAAAAGTAAAAAGGAATGGGAATATCTAATCGGATTTATCGAAAATAATGGTTTGTGGTTTGGTAGAGGTTTAGATCAAGTGAACATAGGAAATGGCTATTACAATATGGGTTTTTATCCAGAAACGATATCTTCTTTTAATAAGGCCATAGACGATATTGAAGACATTGATTTTTTGCAACTAGTCTTTTATGCTAATATAGAAAGACCAATAAATTCATACATCCACGAAGGAAATATTAAAGAATGTATTTCATTTTTAGAACGAGGAAGAGCAGCCTTATCTGAAGAATATTATTTAGGATTAACCTATCACATTGCTAAAGTATCACTACAAAACAAATTATCTGTAAATAAAGGTAAACAAGCCTTAGCGTATTGTAAAGCTAATTTTAATAAGAATAGATTTTTTAATCAAGATGATTTAAAAAAGCTAGAGGAATTAATTTAAACACTAATAAAGATTAAAACAACAAGACATGAAAACTAAAATATATATCACAATATTAACTATACTTTTTGCTGCCAATACTTTTGCCCAGTCTAAAGTTGAGGAGATTAAAATAGCGTCTAAAGAATTGAACCAAACTAGAGAAATTATGGTGTATACACCTAATGCTTATGAGCATAATCCTTATACACTGTTTAATGTAATTTATGTGTTTGACGCACAGAACCGAGAATTTTTTGATTATGCCAGTTCTATTGCCAACATTTCTAAAAATGCTGGTCAAGGTACCATAGTTGTTGGTATAAAAGCCACCTTGATTATGGGAGAATTTGAAGGGATTAACACTTGGGTTTATGCTAGAAATAACGATTTTCTTCCATCAACTACCCAAAGACTTGCAGGAAGAAAAGGAAATATGGAAAACTTCTATAAATATGTTAAAAATGAAGTGATTCCTTTTGTAGAATCGAACTATAGAGTTTTGCCACAAAGAATGGCTGTAGGACACTCATTAGGAGCATCCTTTTTACTCTATGCCATGACTGAATCTCCAGATATTTTTGACAACTATGTAGTTATTTCACCAAATATGGAATATGATAATAATTTTATTTTGAATCGCTTAAAATCTTTCGATACCAGCACATTAAGCTCAAAAAAGTATTTCTACATGAGTCATGCAGATGAAGCTGCTTGGGGTTGGGGAGCATCAAACAACGAAGCGTATACCCATTTAAGGGATAAATTAGATTCTGAAAAATTCGAGGTAACCATTGAAGAGCATCCAGAGGAAAACCACATGAGCAGTTTTATTCCAGCCTTACGTACTTCAATGAACAACTTCTTAGATACTATTCAACCCGAGTGGCGTAAAGAACTTTCTGAGGAAACTAATGAGGTAACTTTTAGAGTAAAAGTGTTTAATGAAGAAGACGATGTGTACATTTTTGGAAATCAAGAAAGTCTAGGCAATTGGCAAAAAGACAAAATAAAAATGAACCGAATCTCGCCATTTGTAAGAGAATACACTACAACTGTTCAAAACCATGTAGAGGTACAATTTTCTACAGATGGGAAAGAACTTAGCTGGATATCTACTGGAGATAAAGGCAGAAGTACTTACCCAATGATGGTTAGACCTAAAAAAGGAAGTACTTATACTTTTGAAATCGTGGAGAACAAACCATTTTAAAGTTTATTAAAGGTTGAAATAATAAGCAGTATACATTACAAAATGAAATTATTAAAAAGAATACTATTAGCTCTATTATTAGTTGTAATTATAGGGGGGACGGTAAGTTTTTTCTACTTTAAAAACAAATTTTTATCAGCTCCACCAAATGAGCTTACCGTTTCCAACTTAGGTCAAAGTTTTGATTTTTCATGGGGCAGTTCTACGGTTGGTGATAAAATTGAACCACATGCGTTTATGTTTGTGCCAGTTCGTATTCCTGGAGTAGACCACAAAATGGTGATGCAGTTTGATGTTGGTGCAACTAATACCGTATTACTTTACAAAAATATAGTCTCTATTAATGAAAAATATGGCAATATTTTTAAGATAGATACTGTTGATGGTAAATATAGAGTTCAAGACCTCGCTCTAAAAATCGGGAACGTAGATGTGAAAGCCAGCTCTTTAGGAATAGGAGCCATTGGAAACCCTATAAATTGGGCAGATACTACTCAAGTCATAAAAATAGGTACTGTAGGAAATGATTTTATTGAAAAGAATCCTATAACCATTGACTTCAAAAATCAGAAAATTAAACTAACCTCAGCTCTTGACCCCGATGTGAAAAATGAAGAGGATTACCAACCCTTTTCCTTCGATGGACGCAAAATATTTTTAAAAGCTAAACTGAATAAAAAACCTGTAGAATTGTGGTACGACTCAGGCTCTAGTGCATTCGAATTTATTGTTGAAGAAAAGGTGTTTAATGCAATGGCAAAACCAGGTGCAAAACGAGAAACCTATACAGGATACTCCTGGGGCAAACCTGTACCCATACACAATATTGAAAGTGAAGGCATGTTCGAATTTGGAAAAACTCAAGTCCCCCTGAACTATGTATCTTACTTCGAATGGCCTAATAAAATTCAAGCATTCATTTTGAAAGCAGCCAATATTGGGCGCGATTTGGGAGGAATGACGGGCAATAAATTATTCCTTGATAAAACATTGATTCTGGATGCGCCAAACTTACGCTACAAAGTAATAGAGTAGAAATTGGTTGTTTCAAAAACTTAATTCAAAAACTTAATCATGAAAAAAACTCTTCTTGTATTTATAATTTTTTCCAACTCCTTTACTTCAAAACTTTCAGCTCAAAATGGAATAGATTCAACTTTACTGAAAAAATTAGAGCACATGAG
>NZ_JBCLWJ010000036.1:0-5809 GCF_039563885.1 Algoriphagus sp. SE2
TGGGACTTACCTGGCCAGATGGGGGAATACGGACGCTGGAGATCTTGCAGCTTGGCAAGGATTATCTTCTAGAGATGCAAATTCTTTCAATGTAGATCCTCAATATGTTTCAGACACCGATTTATTAGCTCAAAGTATAAGTTTGACGGAAGCAGGGTTTGACCTTACTCAAGTTGTTTCTTTGGATATTGATGGTAACCCTAGAACAGCTCCGGTTAGTATCGGAGCAAATGAATTTGCGGTAGAAGGTGAACCTTTAATAGGAGATTATACGCTAGACCCTGAAGGAAATGGTGATAGAAATTTCTTATCATTTGCTGCGGCTTCTGAAGCTTTGACATTGAATGGAATTGTAGGTGCTGTTCGGTTTTTAATTGCTGATGGCACATATAATGGACAGATTAATTTAGGTTCAGTTTCAGGAAGTTCGGAAGATTTTACAATTAGTTTTGAATCAGCAAATGAAAATCCAAACCTCGTAGTAATCAGCCATACGGTGGATTATACCTTGAAACTGGATAATGCTGAACATTTTATTTTTAAGAATCTGACCTTTGAAAATACGGGAATAGCTCAAGTGATTCAAGTAAGAAATCGGGCAACAGATTTAGTTTTTGAGGGATTAAAAATACAAAGCTCAATTTCAACGGGAACTAGTACCTTAAAGAAGGTATTTGATATTGCCCCATCATTTGGTCAAAATATCAGGATTTTAAATAATACCATAATTGGTGGGGTTTACGGTGTTTATTTGTCATCCAACGGTAGCAATAATCGAATGGAAGGAACTCGTGTCAGCGGGAACACACTGAATGATATTGGCTTTAGAGGTATTTATATCAATAATCAGTTAAATCCTGAAATTATCGGGAATACGCTTAATACAAGTTCTAATGAAAATCAGATTTCAATTTATGTTGAGAATGTTTCGGAAGGATTATTGATAAAAAACAACCGAGTTTTTAGTGGAAATGGAAATGCTTTAAGGTTAGTAAATATTGCCGGGGCAGCTTCTATTTCAAATTTGGTTTATAATAATTTCTTTTACTCTGAAGGTCTTAATAGGGCAGTTTACTTATCCAATACAAATTATCTTCAGTTTTATCATAATTCCATTTGGAATCAATCTGCCGGAGCAGGATTGGAATATGCCTCTAGCGGTGGAAATAATAAATTCATCAATAACATTTTCCAATCAGGCACAGGATACGCCTTGAAGATCTTGGCAATTTCAGCAATAGAAGAAAGTAACTATAATAATCTATTTACTTCCGGAAGTAATCTTGGTTTATGGGGAGGTGTGGTTAATTCTAATTTAGCTTCTTGGCGAAGTTCATCATCTCAGGATCTTAATTCAGTTACAGTTAACCCGGATTTTTTCTCAAGCTTGGAATTAGTTCCACAAAATGAAGCATTGGCAGCCAATGGATTTGATTTGACTTCTATTGTAGCTACGGATATTCAAGACAACCCTAGAACTATCCCTGTCAGTGTAGGAGCAGTGGAATTTACTGCGGTAAATGGATTGGATATTTCAGTAAATGAGATAATTAATCCTTCGTCGGACTGTGCACTTACATCAGAAGAGACTGTTTCTATTCAGATAGAAAATGTAGGGACGACTTTCGCCGAAAATTTGGTGTTAGCTTATTCAATTAATGGAACTGAGATTGTCCAAGAGACATTGCCAGTAGGTTTAGTGCTTTCTCCAGGTGAGGTTTATATTTATACTTTCACCCAAAAAGCTGACTTAAGTTCAAAAGGAGATTATCTGATAGCAGGATATTTGGTTGATTTAGATGAAAACTCGATTAATGACCGTGCTGAAAAGAATCTAACTCATTTTGAAGATATTGTTGCTTCAGTTACTCCTGATCAGACGATATGTAAAAATACATCAGCTAATCTTATTGCAACTGGAGGAACTTCTTACCTCTGGAGCAATGGAGCTACCTCAGCATCAATTTTCGTTAATCCCACAGTAACCACAGATTATTCAGTTATTGTTACAAATGAAAATGGTTGTTCAATTGAATTATTTTCTACCGTTGAAGTTGCCGATATACCAACTTTAGAATTTGTCGGGGATGAAGGGTATGAAAGTGATTTTGTTTCACCAACAGTAGGTACAAACGAAACCGACTTTGTATTCCGAGTAAAATATTCTGAAGCTAATGGATTACTTCCTGGTTCAGGTTATCCAAAATTGATCATGAGTTCTGCTTTGGAAACCCTTGAGTATTCAATGATAGAAGAAGATGTAGCGGATAACGATGTTACAGATGGGAAAATTTATACCGTAACAGTTTCAGGCTTAACAAATGATGCAAATTGGAATACGCAGATTCAGGCTTCTAATCTTGGAGGTTGTTTTAGTTTGCCATTGTTTAGTGACAATCCTTTGGTCACTACTGATTTCTTGGATATTGCAATTTTTGCAGATGATATTTTATTCAGCAATGATGAACCTGCGTTAGGAGAAAACTTCACGATAACAGCCAAAATCACCAATACATCCGATTATCCGGCGGAGAATTTCGATATATACATATTTGATGATCAAACCTTAATAAAAACGGATGAAATCACTTCGGTGACCTCTCAGTCTTCTACCGATTATTCCTTTGATTATGCATTTACAAATTCTGGTTTTCACGAAATCAAAGTTGTGCTTGACTCTGCTCAAAACTTACTTGAGAAAAATGAACTTAATAACTTTGCGATTCGATTCTATGCACTTCCGGAAGGAATTTCAGTTTCTGCAAATACTAACAAATCTTCATACTTCGTAGGTGAAAATGTAACAATCTCAGGCCTAGCTTCCTTTACAGGATTAGACCCCGCCGTTACTCCTAAAGTAAAAAATGCTTTAGTCAGATGGATGGTTAGTGACGGAAGAGTTCGAACTAGTTATACAACATCACAGGGTTCTTTTGGTACAACTTTCTCAGGATTCCCTGTTACAGGAAATTACACTGTAAGCGGGGAAGTTGATGACGGAAGATTCGTAGAGCCGTTTGGTCCTTTAGCAATTTCGGTTGTGGAGAACCCGGATTTTACGCCTTTACCAGATCTTGTCGGAGAGATTTCTGTAGATTTTGGCTCAAGAAATTATTTTCTGAGTGGAGAGACTGTTTCGGGTACTGCTAAAGTTACCAATTCGGGAACTGCTGTAGCTGAGAATTTCGTAGTAAGGTACGGTACCTGCGAAGGATCCCTTGCAGAATTCGTTGTTACCTCCCTGAATCCTGGTGAATTCATTGAATATCCATTTACTACTATTCCTAGTATCATCAATACTTGTTCCGATGCTACTTGCTTTTTAGAAATTGAAGTGGACCCTTTCAATCAGGTTTCAGAAGTCTCTGAGTATAATAATTCTTCAAAAAAAGGATTTAGAAATTACAGTTCAACGCCTGAGTTAAGGCCCTCTATTTTTGGGAATGCTACTTTCAACCTTGAAGATCCATATCAATTTACAGTAAGGGTGTACAATGATGGTGGGGTTTCTACAGAATCCACGGTAAATGTCAATGTTTATTTAGACGGTGTTTTATTTGATTCAAGAGATGTTCCGTTGATCAATCAATGTGGAGCTAGTACTTTCTCACTTTCAAATCTATTCACGACCACAGAGGATCATGAAATAGTAGTCAAGGTGGATGAGCCCATTGGGTCAGGCGAAATTTTAGAGGGAAATGAGGATGATAACACCACTACAAAAATCATTAAATACTTACCTAAAAAGCCTGATTTAGCAACCTCTAATTATTTGCTTTCAGTAAATCCAAAACTCCCTATTCCAGGAGAAAACTTTACAATTCAGGCTAAATTCTTGAATAAGGGCTTTACTGATTTAGTTGGTTCATTTGAAAATGTATTCACAATTAGTGAAGATGGAGTTGATAGAACTGAAACTTCAGCTTACCCTGATGGCTTACTAAAAAATGAAATTGATTCTATTCAGGTTACAACTCAAATTGCTTCCTATGGCAATCACAGGGTAAGTTTTGTGACGGACAACTTAGGAGAAATATCGGAAGTCTCCGAGTCTAATAATTCCGCGTCAATGCCTCTTTGTGTTGATTTGAAACCTAATATATGGTCCATCTCGGGCGTTTGGAGAGGTGGATTTCAAGTTTATACTGTTCAAAACCTCTATACCTATATTCAAAATACTGGTTTGTTTATTCCTAATAATGTGAATGTCAGATTCTACCTAGATGATGTTTTAATAGGAGAGACTAGTATAGATGAAGTGCCAACAACTTATTCGGGGTATGGAAACATGGTGTCTATTCCGTACATATTTACTGAAGCAGGTACTTTTACATTGAAAGTAATAGTGGATGAAACAGGGGATTTTACCGAATGTAATGAAAGTGATAATTCATTTTCAAGACAAATCACCATTAATACACCTGGCCCTGATTTAAGAGTATTACCACCGTATATTTCACCAACTAAGATCAATCCTGATTTAGAGGAACAGGTTAATGTATTTGTATCTTTTGATAATATTGGAGTTGTCCCAGCAGGACCATTCAAAGTCCGATTGAATGTTGATGGAGTACAGCTGGGAGATGATGTATTAGTATCAGGTGTTGCTGCAGGAGAGGATGGGACTGTTGCCATTACACAACCTTATAGCAGTGCTATTGGAGGCTTGAAAAACCTTGAGGCAATCATTGATGTTGAAGAAGTTCAGGATGATGCCAATAGAGAAAATAATATAGCGACCCGTTCAATTTTTGTGGGTGACGCTCCAAACCTGTATTTCGAAGATATTGTTTTAAGTGTGGACTGTCCTGAAAATGGAGAATTGATTTCTGCTGATATCACTGTTGGAAATGAAGGCGATATAGGCACCGAGGGAACTCTTATTTTGTATCATAAAATTGGAGATGAACTTCAGGAAATTGAAAGGAAACAAGTTAATGTTGGTCCTAAGAGTAATGAGATTACCTCTTTTGAATTTGCTGTCTTAAGTAATACGTTTGAGTTATATGCAGAAATAATAGATGCCTATCCTTACGAGTATAACCTAGAGGATAACTCGATAACCAAAGGCTACTGTGAAAATTTACAATTTGTTCTGACTTCATCTATTCTAGGTTCTGGAATAGTAACTAGAAGTCCAAACGAAAATAATTTTGACCCTGATTCAGAAGTAATCTTAACGGCTGTTCCAGCGGTGGGATGGACGTTTAAACAATGGTTAGGTGATGCAACCGGATCATCGGGTGAAATTACTATTACGATGGATTCTGATAAAAGTGTGATTGCTGAATTCGAGGAAATTTTCAGGATTGATATCAATATTACTAATGAATCTTGTGTAGATGCCGGTAATGGAAAACTTGAAGTAATAACTAATGCAGGCACCAGTCCATTCACATTTGAATTGTTAAAGGATGGAAGCCTTATAGCTACGAATACTAGTTCAAACCTATTTGAAAACTTATCTAAAGGAAATTATGAGGTAAGAGTAACAGATTCCAATTCTACAGTTGTTACAGAACTTGCTGAAATTGTGGTGAGTGATTTAGAAGCTCCAAAAATCAATGTAAAGCAAAATATAACTGTATATCTGGATGATTTAGGTTCAGGGGTTTTGACTATTGACATGGTTGAAAATGGATCTGTTGATAATTGTGGTATTGTTGATTACTACTTTGAAACAGGACTTGATACAATAGTTTTTGATTGTTCAAATGTTGAACAAGAAAATGGGGTCAATTACATGGTTGAAGATACCAATGGAAATGTGGCTACAGAAGTTGTATTTGTCACTGTACTAGAAGAAATA
>NZ_JBCLWJ010000037.1:0-5355 GCF_039563885.1 Algoriphagus sp. SE2
GGTGTTTTCAAGTTTCATTGTAAATGATAGCCCATACTACGAAGCCTTAAATGGTAAAGACAAAGTCTTTTTTACCTTAATTACAGTTACCGACACTGTTGACTTAGAAGGATATTCGACACATCGATTGCAAGTTGTATCAAGAAATCATCCTGATTATATAGGTCAAGGATATATCAAAACAACACAAAATCCTATTGATTTCATGGCCTTCATTACACCAGAAGGAAACGATTATGCTATTGTCAATATGAGACTCTTCCATCTGAATTACGGCAATATCATTATCATTGCTCCGCAAAAGGATGGAACCTTACGATCCCTACAATTAAAAGAGAAGGAACTCAATTCAGATATACTGGACGATTTTATTAAATCTGACCTTCTAAAAAGGCAAAAGATAATTGAATTTCTTACAAATGATAATGTCATTTAAAGGTTCGTTAAGAAAAAACGGTCTACAACAACACCTATATGCAATTCCCTTAGGAAAACTGCGCATATACTTAACCGTTGTGTGCAATTATACATTATGAAAAAACTCCTATTAATACCCATCCTACTTACTGTACTTTCTTGTGCTGAAACAAAAAATAATAAAGAGACAGAAAAACCCTTAATGGACAAAAGTCACTTTAGACATTTGCGTTACTTAGTGAATATCAAAAACGAAGCGGCTAAAAAATATTGGCCTGATTTCGCAGAAAAAGACTTTTTTCAAACCGTTGTATATTATTCCAAAGAAAACACCTACGTACTTAATCCGAGCGACCATATTCTCAATAACTTCGATTATCAAGAAGTAGGAAATTTCAACAAGGTACAAGTCATCCAACTACCGGATAGTTATACCGACACCACGGCTTTTAAATTTGAGACTAGTGTAGGTATGGACAGTACGCAACTTCATTACAAGAAGCCGGTTTTATATTTTCAAAGTTTTGAACTCTCGAAGAAGTTTCCTGAAGCAGCCGTGAATGATCTGGAGGATTGGTCTTTGATGGTGATTCATGAGCTATTCCATGGCTACCAATGGTCAAATCCTAAAATGTTTGCACTTGCACGAGCCACCTCTAGCTCTATGCCTGGCGGCCCAGATGAATTTCTTGGTTCCTACCGCAGAGACCTTGATTGGTACAAAGAAAGCTTGGAAAAGGAAAATGATCTACTAAAAGCAATTTGGATAGACGGAGCAGACTTAAATCAGAATTTTAAGCAATTTGACTCTCTCCGTGATCTTAGGATTGAGCGAATTAAACGAGAATACGATGTAAATATTCGAGCGGCTGAAGATTATGAAAACACCATTGAAGGAAATGCACGCTATTTTGACTCCTTCACAAGACGATACCTAGCCGAAAACAAACCAGACGTCTCTTTTTTGACAGAGGAAGATAAAAAGGATATTATTGATAGGTTCAATGGCTATAAGGTTTCAACAGACAGCTTAAATTATAATATCACTAAGGATAGATACTGGTATCCTCTTGGCTTTAACATGTCTATGATACTGGAAAAATTCGATCCAGATTTTAAGAATAAAATTTATACTGAAAAGGTAACCCTTCGTGATTTATTAGAGGAATTAAAAAGCTCACAACAAGGTATATAAGCCATTAAAACGGCTCATATTGAAAACCGTTACCCACAAACTAATATCATGAAATCAATACTAATTTTATTAACCTTCTTTCCCTTTTTAATATATGGGCAGGACTGTGACTGTGAATCGAGCTTTAATTGGATGAAAAAGACTTTTGAAGAAAATGATGCCGGTTTTCAATATATCATTGACATTAAAGGCGAACAAGCATATGCTGCTCATAACGAAGTTTATGCTGATAAAATAAGCGAGGTTAGTGACTTATCAGAATGTGCTTCCATTATGAATGAGTGGTTCAAGTTCTTCAGAAAGGGACATGTATACGTTGATTATTTAGGAGAATCAAATAGTACTTCAAATGAAATTACTGAAGACGATTCAAGGAAAAAGAAAGAAATATACAAGCTAAATGATATTGAAAAGTTCAAGAAAAATCTTGATCAAAAAGAAGAGAGTAATATTGAGGGGATTTGGCAAACAAGCTCATACACAATAGGTATCAAGCGTGAAGCAAATACCTACATAGGTTTTATCATTGAATCTGAAGCCGAAGAATGGAAAAAAGATGAGGTCAAACTTAAAATATTTAAAGAAGGAGAAAGCTTTAGCTCTATTTTTTATAAGCGAGATGGTTCTCCTGTAGAGTCTGAAAAGGTCGCCTTAATCGGTAAAAATAACTTGCAATTAGGTAATGTCTTCTTAAGCAGAGTTTATCCTCAAATGAAAGATGATGCTTCTGGAAGTCTGTATGTCAGAGCGATGAAAACGTCATCACCATTTATGGAACGATTGAATGAGACTACCCTCTATTTACGAGTCCCGTCCTTTATGGCAGACCAACAAAAAGATATCGACAGTGTGCTTCTAGCGAATAGAGACAAAATATTGAGTACAGAAAATTTAATACTTGACATTAGATACGGCACGGGAGGGGTAGATAGGGCTTATTCTAAATTGATTCCATTTCTATATACCAACCCCATTCGAACAGTAACCCCTGATCACTATTCTACCCCCTTGAATAATCAGAGAATGCTCGATTTCTCTAAGAACGAAGGCATTGCCAAGCTTTATAACATTACGTTCAATGAAGAAGAAAGGAAAGAGTTTAAAAAGCAATATGATACATTGTCTCAACATATAGGTGAATTTGTAAATCTGTTCGAGTCTGAAATTTTCGTTGAAAAGCTTGATACTGTTTATGAGTATCCTAAAAATGTAGCCATTGTGCATAATCAAAACAATGGTAGCTCAGATGAGCAATTCTTGCTTTCAGCCAAACAGAGCACGAAAGTAAAACTATTTGGGACTACAACTCATGGTGTTCTGGATATTTCAAACTTGAATTTGGTGTATTCTCCCTGTGAAAATTTCATGTTACAATACGGGCTAACTAAAAGCAGAAGAATCCCTGAGATGACCATTGATAATATTGGCATTCAACCTGACTATTATATTACTCCGGAAATACCCGAATATGAATGGATTCCATTTGTAGTTGATGTTTTAAATGAACAATAATATGTGGGTAAACAAAACCTATACGCAATGTCCTTCGGGACACTGCGAATAGCCAGACCGTTTGGCAGAAATATAAAAACCCGGAAAATTAGGAATGAAAATTCTGATTTTAGGAGCGTCTGGAAGAACAGGAAAATTTAATCTGGATGAAGCCTAAAATAAAGGTTATGAGACAAATTGTTTGGTTCGAGAACCGAAAAATTTTAAGCAAATCGCCAAAACTTAAAAATCTTAAAAGCGCTCTTTTGCAAACGGATTTGAAATTAATAATACCTAAAATAATCAATATGAAAAATACATCAACGCTATTTATTCTAATTTTGATTACACTCCCCACGATGCTCCTGGCTCAACAATCTCCGGCTCAATATGCACATCAAGAAATTAATAATTGGGGTAAATGGGGCCCTTCCGATCAAAAGGGAGCTGCCAATTATATCACTCCTGAGATTATTATCGAAGCGGCCCAATTAATAAAGAAGGGTAAAATCTTTAGCCTAGCAATTCCAATAGACAACCAGGGCCCTGTCTGGCCAGGAAGATTAACTCCTCATCATACAATGGATATAGCAGGAGCTGACTATGCAACGGGCTTTAACACTGAACCGTTTTTAGGAAAAATGAAATTTGCTGATGACTACCTATACATGGCACTGCAAGGTTCTACACAATGGGATGCATTGTCACATGGCTGGTATGGAGACCAACTTTATAATGGGTATACAGAGAAGTCAACTGTAAGCGGGGCTTTAGGAGGAGCCACAAAATTAGGCATTGAAAACGTGAAGGAATCCCTGGTTGGAAGGGGCGTATTGATCGATATTTTAAAATATAAAGGGGGTACCTTGGCCCCTGGCTATGGCATTACAAAGGAAGATATAGAAGGAGCGCTTGAACAGCAGGGAACAGAAGTAAAAAAAGGCGATATAGTGATCCTGAGAACAGGCGTGGTGCCTATGTGGTACAATGACCCTTCATCCAGATCAAATTATTTTAATCCTCAAACTGGAATTGTAAAGGATGTTGTTAGTTGGATAAAAGAGAAGGAAATCGCGGCCATAGCAGCAGATAACATTGGCGTTGAACGAACACCAAATGCAATTGACCCAAAGACAATTTCTCCTTTACATGGGAATATCTTGAGAGATTTAGGGGTATATCTTGGTGAAATATGGTGGTTAGAAGAATTAGCGAAAGACTGTGCTGAAGATGGAATATATGAGTTTTTCATATCTGCACAACCTCTTAATATCCCAGGAGCTGTTGGTTCACCTATTAACCCAATTGCTATAAAATAAAATAGCAAATAACAAGAGATAAAATGAATTTAAACTCATTTTATCAAGACTGTTATGTTTAATTCTAGATTGAATTATCAAATTAAAATCTGCAAAAAATGAAAAATATCCGACTGCTATTATTCATTATAGTCACCCTTTGTTTCAGTTCTCAAAAAAGCCTTGCTGCAGAATACATATTATATGAATTCATATCCGTTTCAGATGCCGATAAAGAGGAATATTTATCCTTAGAAAACTTTTGGTCAAATATTTACAAACAACAGGTTGCGGAAAAATCTCTTGTTCATTGGGAATTCTGGCAACTAATCCCGTCAGGAAGTAAACAAGGATCACAATATTTAAGAGTAAGTATATTTTTTGATTTGAGTAAAGCACTTACATATATGTATTCTCCTGATGTAATGGAGTCTGCAAGAAAAGCATATCCAAATAAATCTGAGAAAAAATTAAACTCTATGATTGAAAGATATAGGACTCTGAGGAGCATTAATCAACAGTATCTCTATGAGCAAATTGATAAGACAAAAAAGCTAAATTTTAAAATGTCAATTGGTTCAATAGCAGTCTTAGACTTCAACAAACAATTAGATGGTAATTATGAATCAATTGAATCAGAGCAATTCAAACCATTTTATCAGAAAATGGTAAATGAGGAAAAAATTGGTCACTGGGGACTAATGCGAGGAATATTACCTTCAGGTAGTAGCACTTATTCAACCCATGTGGCCTTTACTTTTTACGATGATTTGCATCAAGTGGCTGATTTCATGACGAATGAAGAAAGTATGAGTGAGAAGTCAAAACTTGAACTTGAAAAAGGCAAGAATGTCAGAGATAGGAAGGAAGTGATTATTGCAAAGCTTATTATGAAAAACTAGCAGGAGGATCTTGATTTTAATACGCAAACCCATCCCTTACTAAACATAACAC
>NZ_JBCLWJ010000038.1:0-4913 GCF_039563885.1 Algoriphagus sp. SE2
AGTGTTAGCATAAACGAATAGATCGCACATCAAATGAAGATGGATGTACTTCTGGGCCTCCAATGGGGAGACGAAGGAAAAGGAAAAGTAGTAGACGTTCTCGCACCTCAATATGAAATTGTAGCACGATTCCAAGGGGGACCGAACGCAGGTCATACACTCGAGTTTGATGGAATCAAGCATGTATTACATCAAATACCTTCAGGAATTTTCCGTTCCCAGATATTAAATATTATTGGCAATGGCGTGGTATTAGACCCAATTGTCATGAAAAAGGAAATTGATGGATTAGCTAAATTTAAGATTGACTACAAGAAGAATTTAGTGATCTCCAAAAAAGCAACGATCATCATTCCTTCTCACAAACTTCTTGATGCTGCTTACGAGCAATCCAAAGGAGATAAAAAAATAGGTTCTACTTTAAAAGGGATAGGGCCTACCTATCAAGATAAAATTGGTAGATCTGCTTTGAGAGTAGGGGATATGTTAAGCCCTGATTTTAAAGACAAATATAATGCACTGGTAGAAAAGCATAAAACTATCCTTTCATTTTATGATCATCCATTAGACGCATTAGCCGAAATGGAAGAACAATTTTTTGCTGCAATCGAGTTTTTCAAAACATTGAACTTGGTTGACAGTGAGTATCTGGTAAATGATGCTTTTTCAGAGAAGAAAAGAATTCTAGCTGAAGGTGCTCAGGGCTCATTACTAGATGTGGATTTTGGATCCTATCCTTTCGTAACTAGCAGTACCACCATGACCGCTGGCGCATGTACAGGTTTAGGAGTGTCTCCTTCCAAAATCGGTGAAGTATTTGGGATTTTTAAAGCTTATTGTACTAGAGTAGGAAGTGGTCCTTTCCCAACTGAACTTTTTGATCAAACTGGTGAGGACATGAGAAAAGAAGGAAATGAGTTTGGCAGTACCACTGGACGTCCTAGAAGATGTGGTTGGTTAGATTTGCCTGCTTTGAAATACTCAATTATGATTAATGGCGTAACTCAATTATTTATGATGAAAGCTGATGTCCTTAATATTTTTGAGGAGATTAAAGTTTGTACGCATTATGAATTGCCATCAGGTGAAAAAATAGATCGATTAAGTTTTGAAATTTCTGAGGTTGATGCAAAGCCAGTTTATAAAACCTTAAAAGGATGGAATTGCTCATTGGAAAATATTGATTCCTACGAGAAGTTCCCAAGTGAATTGAAAAACTATGTAAGTTATCTAGAAAGCGAATTAAACGTTCCGATAAAATTAGTTTCTGTTGGGCCAGATAGGAAACAGACTATTTTAAGGTAATATCTAAATAAGATTGATGAGCCTTCGGTTTTTAACTGAAGGCTTTTTTATTTCTTAGATATTATTGCCTTAATTTAGGAACGATAAAACAGCTACTTTGAAAACCCAAATTACCCTTATCACCATTCTTGTTTTTTTATTCCAGTTGAACCTTATGGCTCAATCAGGATTTCCTTATTGTGAGCCATTTGATTCTAAAACCACAAAATCTTCTACCATTTTCGGTGCTGATGCGCAATTAGTTGACGGTGCTTTAAGACTTACTAACAATCAGGTAGATCAAAGAGGCTATGTCTATATAGATATTCCTTTTTCCTCTTCTTATGGTATTAAAACTTCATTTGAATATTTTAGCTACGGTGGAGATGGTGCTGATGGAATTGCCTTCTTTCTTTTTGATGCATCTGTCCCAAATTTTGCGATTGGTGGTTTTGGAGGATCATTGGGTTATTCAAAAAGGAATAATGAACCAGGGCTAGCGGGTGCATACTTGGGTGTTGGTTTTGATGAATTTGGGAATTTCGGAAACACAGCTGAGGGAAAATCCAGTGGTTTTCCAGGAGTAGGTGAAAGTTATGTGCCTGACGCGATCGTGATAAGAGGTCCGGGAAATGGGTTTACCGGCTATGAATTTATAAGTGGTAGAAAAACAATGGCCTCAGGTCCAGATGGATTGGCCTCAGATCAATTCTTCCCGATAAGTTCTGGGGGAATAGGAACGCAAAGAGTTACAGATTTAAATGAACCCGGATATAGAAAAGCAAATATCAGCTTGATTCCTAACCCTTCTGGGATTGGATATTTAATCACTCTGGTGATGGATTATACCGTATTTCAAAATATTCATCGAACTATTACAATTTTTCAGGATGTCCCTTTTCCATATGAAGCACCAGCAAATTTAAAACTTGGCTTCTCTGCCTCAACCGGAGGCTTAACCAATTTCCATGAAATAAGAAATCTTGTTGTTGAAGTTGCTAATGATGAGGATTTACAAAACCCAGTTGGGAGTGATATAGATGATCTGGAATCTTGTGCTGGAGCGGACAATACTTATTATATAACAGAGGAGAATGTTGAATTATTGAACGAAAATGCTTCTATTTCCTGCTTGCAGTTTTTTTCTTCTTTAGAAGAAATAGAAAGTGAATCGGGGGATGTTTGTGAACAGGCAAAGTGTGATGATGTAAATAAATTTTTAGTCATGCCTGAAGGAGTCTTTGAGGCTACTAATGAACCTGGTGGGTTTTTATTTGTTCCAAATCAAGATTTTGTCGGCGATGAGGTAACAGTTTATTACACAGTCACAGATAACTATGGTAAAAGGTCTCAGGGAAATTCTCTTTCTATAAAAATTCTTGAATCTCCTCCTGCAATGAAGTTGGTTAAATCTGAAGGAGAGGAATTGGTAAATGAAATTTTCTTATGTGGAGGGGAATCGGTATTACTAAAAGGGATTTCAGAAGTACCTTATTCAAAAGTGGAATGGAGAAAAGATGGAGTGAAAATCCAAGGTGAAGAAGATTTTGAATATAGTGCAAGGCAATCTGGCGTATACACTATACTAGGATATAATGAGAGAGGCTGTTCCATTGCATCTAACGAGATAAAGATAACTTTTCCAGAGTCTCCCGAATACGGGATAGAAAACCCTATTGTAGGTTGCGATCCAAGTGAAGGTGTAGATATAACTTCCTATTTGGATGGGTATGATTCGGAAACGTATGATTATTTGTTGGTTGGAAATGGGAAATCATATTTGAATGATGAGATGAAAAATATAGTTGAATCAGGACAATATGAATTAACTGTAAAACCAAAGTCTGTAGATTGTTACGCTGACCCTATTCAAATTGAAATCATAATTTTGGAGGAAGAATTTATAGCTGATTTTGAATTTTCAGTAAGAGGCCTTGGGATAACAGGAGATGAAGATGGAGGTATATTCCCAGATGACCCGGTTCAATTTGAAAATTTATCGGATAATACTGCTGTTAATTGGCTTTGGGATTTTGGAGATGGAAGTACAAGTGAAGAAGAAAACCCTATTTATGTTTTTGGAAAAAAAGGAGTGTTTGATATTGTTCTTACAGTAGAAAATGAATTAGGATGTACCGCCACTGTAACGAAGCGTCTTTCCATCACGAAAAGCTACAGGATTATGGTTCCAACTGGATTTACTCCCTTAGAACAAGAGAATAAAACATTTGTACCGAAGTTTAAAGGGATAGTAAGTATGAAACTTTCGATCTTTAATGTGTGGGGAGAATTTATTTTTCAAACAGATGATCTTAATTCACAAGGATGGGATGGAACCTTAAACGGTAATTTGCTTGATGCGGGAATTTTTGTTTACAGGGTAGACGCGGTAGCTAAAGACGGTGAGAAAGTGACAGAAACAGGTAAATTTAGACTAATTCGCTAATGAAAAGAGTATTTGTTTTCTTCCTTTTGTTTCGAATTGGAGATATACTGGCACAAGACATACAGTATAGTCAATTTTATGCGAATCCGCTCTATCTAAACCCTGCACTTACAGGGAGTACTGGATTTACAAGGCTTGGTGTAAATTTCAGGAATCAATGGCCTGCTTTAGATGAAAGTTTCATAGCTTATTCAGCCTATGCCGATCACTTTATTGAGAAGTACCAATCAGGAATAGGAATTAGTATCTCTGGTGCTAAAGAATCGTATACCGAAAGCCAAACCTTTGAATTAGGTGTATTATATAGTTACAGGCTAAGGTTAGGAGAATCTCGTTTTTTGCATGCAGGGGTGCAGGGTTCATATATAGGGAGAGATGCTCTTTTTGATCAAGTGATTTTAGGAACTCAGTTAGACATAGATAGAGGCCAGATTATAGGTTCCCCTGGTGATGGATTCAATGGGGACAGCAAATTGAGGGATGTAGATTTACATACAGGTCTACTTTATTATGATAGTAAATTTTGGTTAGGGGTGTCAGCATTTCATCTACTTAGACCAGAGATTAGCTATCTTGAGGTAGATGCGAATAAATTACCGATGAAATATTCTGTGCAGGGGGGCTTGAAAATTGATATGGCACCTGGTGATATAAATGATTATTTCAATAATACAGATCAGGAGCGTTCATTATCATTTGCTTTTAATTATAAGCAACAGGGGCAATTCTCTCAATTGGATATTGGGTCAGAGTTTTATTTCGAGCCCTTGGTTCTTGGAGTATGGTATAGAGGCTTGCCTACTAAGTATAGTTTACCAAATAATGAATCAATTATTTCATTGCTTGGTGTTCGTCTGAATAATGGAATTGAATTTGGATATAGTTTTGATTTTTCTATCTCTAAATTGGGTCAAAGATATTCTGGAGGAGCGCATGAAGTTTCTATCAGATATGTTTTTTCCTCTAAAGACCCCTCAAAAAAGTACTATCCAGAACTTCCCACTTTTAGGTATTAATAAAAAGCCCTCTATTTTCAGAATAAAATTTGGTATTTTAAAGTTTTAAAAAATAACATTTAAGGGGGTTAATTGAATTCGACACTTTTTAAAATTATATATTGTAATTTTTTTTTCTCTTCACTTTCAGTGCTTTACATTAAGAAATAAGATTTTCTTTAGGATTT
>NZ_JBCLWJ010000039.1:0-4624 GCF_039563885.1 Algoriphagus sp. SE2
GGTGGCTTCATAAATTTTTTCAATAGGGGCTTTAATTACCAATTCGTGATAGATTGAGTATGTCATTTTAATTGGTTTATTACGGATTTACCTAGTACTTTTTTCAATTACTTCCAACGGTATAGAATAAGAATAATAGCGAATTTTTATACACTTACTTTTCCTCTTATTGCTGTCTTTTCCTCATAAACTATATTTTCGTTTAAGGGATAAAAGAGGTATTATTTTTATACAATGCTAGCTGCTGGCTTTATTCATTACTTATGAATTCCATTATAGCTTTCAAAGTTTCTACATGTTGTTGTTTTCTATCGATATCTGCGGCATCATCTCCAAGCTGAAATCCGTAATACCCGAATTGTGAATGATTAGCTCCATCTATTTTTACAAACTGGGAGTGTTCAGGTAGTTTGGATTTGTTTTTGATAATTGATTTTTCATCTGCAACACCGTCTTTCGAACCGTAAATTTTGAGTATTGGAATTTTGTGGTCGGCTAAGGAAATGTCCCTGGGGTGAGTAGTTCCAATCAAAATCAATCTATCAATAAGGCTGGGATTTTCGTAAACAAATTGAGCAGCCATTTTTCCGCCTTGTGAGTGTCCAGCTAGGGTATAAGTTTTGGAAGTTTCAGCGAGGATATTCAATTCTTTTGGTTTATTGTAGCCTATTGTTGCCTGTCTCCACGGCATTTTAATTAGATATACCTTTATATTGTTTTTTGCTATTTCTCTACAAAGAGGTAAATATGCTTTTGTCTGAACAAGAGCGCCAGGATAAAAAACCAAAACCTCATTGTAATTTTCGGTTGGTGTATATGAATAATAGTCATCCTTATTTTCATAGCGAACCTGATTGTCGCTTCGAAGTAAACTTTCATCAACATTATGTGCCTGCATTGAATAAAGTAACCAAAGCATGAAAAGAACTCCTGAAGACATCCATATTGTCTTTATTATCTTTTTTAGAGTCCACTTTGTTTTATTAATCTTCATACTGACTTTGCTTGCAGAACCATTCACTTTTTGAAAGAGATTTCTTGCATCGCCCAGCTAAATTATAAAATTGAGGGAGATTGGAAGCTAATTGAATTTGTGCAATAAGTAAAAAAACTCCAGGTTTTCGAAACCCGAAGCTTTTAAAATTCAGCAGTTTAGTGTGATGCTCCCAAACTGAAAAGCTAATGTTTTATTAATTAATCGTTATTCTTAATGACTTTGAGTGCGTACCCTTTCGACTGATATTCGCTTAGAGTAGTCTGTGCCGTAAATGTAATATTGGCAAATGGCAGAAGCTCTGATTTTTTTGTGTCACCTAAAGATTGTCCACACATCAAAAATTTCACATCAGCATCGTTTAATTCCTCTAGTAGTGATATGTTAGGATTTTCTATTTTGTGTTCTTCTAAGTAAGCTTCATTATTCAAGAATGATTCAGAAGCCATCCCATGAACCGCCACTACGATATTGATATTTTCTTGGGGGATTCCAGCACCAACGTGAAGGTTCAGTAACCTGCCTATTTCTGCGAGACCAAAATTCAGGGATTTTGGGTCAATATCATGCGTATGACCTTCAACTCCTTCAGGCTTGACAAAGCTGGTAAAATCAATCACTATATTGTATTTCAAATTTGGATCTGGCTTTATATCTACGTGTTCAATATTGCTTACAGCTGCATAAGGATGTCTGATAACCGGTAAGAAACTGGTACTTTCTCCAAATTTTTCATCTGATCTCGAAGGACAAATCCCTGTGAGAAACTTCAGTATACCAGGGTTTTCCTCTTCCCAGGTAGTGGTAGTAGCTTTAAATTCAGTTTCTTCTAAAGCATACATCATCACCATAAAATGGGTGGAGTCAGGGGCATCATCAAATTTGTCTTTATGATAATCTACATCATAGCTATACAATTTTCCGTTTGCTTGTAAGTCTGCTAAGGTCGCAGCAATTTGCTTTTTGGCATCGGTATAGGAATCTTCAAGAGTGGAATCCGCAGCGCATTTAAACCCAGTTCCAAATGTGAAGTATTGGCTTTTGGCTTGTGGAACAATTAGTAAGAGGAAAAATGGAAGGGAAAACAGTAACTTTTTCATAATAAAGAGTTTAAGAGTAAAAATATATTGAGTTTCAATTTAGTGTTTATCTTGAAATATCAATATGAAATAATTGAAAAATGTATTGTTTTACCTAGAATAATCTAAGATTTGTAGGATTAGTTAAACTGGATTCGACCTCTCAGCAGCGTTTGAACTAACAGAGGCTTTAATTACCAATTCGTGATAGATTTAGCATGTTATATTAATTGGTTTATTAGTTATTTCCCGATACTATTTTTAATTGTTGTCAACGACCAACTAAAATGAGTATGCGCTCCAGTTGGTAGGAGCATTTAAGTTGCCTTTTCGCATTGTCCTTTCAGATGGCTCGGTTCGCATATTCATTTTTGGTGCTTGTTACACACTTTTTTTTCAAAATATTACGTTTGTATTTGGCAAAAAGGACTTAATCCTTGTTTGTTCCGATTCGGAGAAATTATTTTCACTAAGTTCTAAAACGGCTAAGTTCAGAAGGCCATCTAAATTTTTAGGCAGTTTGGTCAGTTCGTTTTTTCTGAGCAATAGTACCTTGAGATTGGGTAATTGTTCAAGGTGTTCGGTTAATATGTCGATCTCAATATTTGGATTATTGTCGAGAACCAATCCATTTAATTGATTGAGCAATGTTATCTCTTTTGGGATAGAGGTTATCTGGTTATCTGATAAGACCAGTATTTTCAAATTGGGAGTAGTTGATAACGGAGAAAAAACATTAGGCAAATCCAGATTGGGATTACTTGATAAATGCAGTTCTTCCAATAGTTTTAGCTCCTTGACATTCAATGGAATTATGGAAATATTTAGACCACTAAGATACAAGAAGTCGAGTTTTTTAACTTTTGAAAGCGAGTTCAAAGTTTTATTCAGATCCAGTTGTGCATTGCCAGATAAATCTATTTCTCTCAGATTGGGTAGGGTCAGTAGAACTTCTGGTAATTCTTCAAAGTTATTATTTCTCAGATTTGCGACGGTTAGCTGGTTCAAATCCTTTAATTCTGTGGGCAATGATCTTAAGTTGTTGTCCTGAACGTTCAATAACCCTAAACTCTGAACCTGTCCAAGACCTTCCGGAAGTTTATTGAGTTCGCATCCAGTAAGGTAAAGGGATTCAAGGTTCGGGAATTTATCAATTTGTTCCGTAATTGTTGGAATATCTTCACAAACTAAGTCTAGCCATTTAACTTTTTCAGGGTCTCTTAATGCCTCTTCGAATGAAGAAAATCGTTGGTTCGCCTGACCAAGAACTGTGATCTGACTTAGTAAGGCGATAGTTAAAGTGAGAAATAGTTTCATAGTGGTTGATAATTGTGTGTAACGGTTAGTAAAAGCTTGTGTTTTACTGCCGCTTATACATTTTTGGGCTCAGTTTACTTTATTACATAAATTTTATAAGTAACTCCGCCATCTATTATTTTTCCGACACCAACGGCAATTGTATGGTTTAACCACTTGTATTTCTTAGAACTTGTTTGAAAAACTGGATTAGTTCTAAAATAGTAACTACCATCGGAGTTTTCATGAATAAACCCCTCATAATAGGTATAAATGAGCTCGCCATCTTCCGTTTCTAAAACTGCGCGAACGTCTAATTTGGAAGTTGTTGAATCTAATCGCAAAAGCCAATCACCACCATTCGCGAGTACCTTCCCTTTAATTTTTGGACCTTCAAATGATCCGCCATTTACAGGGTAGATTACTCGTTGGCCATAAGGCGTTTGACCAACGTCTATTGGATTGTCCAATGTTGCTGTGATGTCACAGAGAAATTCATATTTAAGTTCTAGTTCTTGTCCGTATGTTTTGGAACTATAAATAAAGGAGAACAGTAAAAGTGTACAGATAGTGATTAGTTTATTCATGATGCTCTATATTAAATTTTTGTAATTGAGCCCAACGGTTGGTATTAAATGCGTTTCAATGCATTTTATACAGTGTTAGCACTTGTTTTTCTTCTTTCTTTTATTTTTTTAATTCCAAACATGAGTAGAGTTAAAATCAATGCAACAAAAAAGACTGTTGTTGTCATACTTTTAACCACTGAAAAAACATTTGTGACTTTAGCTGTAATTGGCGATAAATCAGGAAAATTTTTCAACATTGTAAAAATTCCAAAATTCTCAGCATAATCAGCTATTCCTGCTATTAGAGGTAAGAAGCAGAGATAGAAAAAGACAGAGTCTAGTTTGTTCAGTTTATTTAAAAAGTATCCAACCAATAGGCAATAGCTTACTCCAAAGAGAAACGGATAAATCATATCGACAGGAAGTTGATTCGTTAAATAAACCTGCCTTCCATTTTCTCCTAAAGTCTCGAAAAGCATGTTTATATATTCTAAATCGTATCCTAATGGCATCATGTCCAATAATTTCAGACCATTTGAAAATGTCATTGTTTTTGGAATTGTAACTGTCAGCATTATTGCATAAACAATATTTGTTAGAAGAAAAAGCAGTAGTACTTTTTTACCGGTCAGATTTGTTTCTATAATTTTCCTTATTCTCTTCATTTGTTTTTAATAAGTGCTAAC
>NZ_JBCLWJ010000040.1:0-4225 GCF_039563885.1 Algoriphagus sp. SE2
GGAGGGATTTGATCCAAGTTCAATAAAGTCTTTGCGAATTCTTTGTGATCTCCGCGTCTTTGCGGTAAAAAAAGCTACCCGAATTTATATCTCCTCACCCCTCTCGGTGTAGTCAAATTGTTAGTCGGGACTGGGTGGGATTTTTAATTCTACCTTGATATTCTTATTAATTAGAAATTTTCCATTGAAGAAATTGAAAGGACTATCCGTCAAAAAAACCGCAAATTGAAATAAAAATGCCCTAGAAATTGAGCAGCTGCTTAAAAAATTTCAATCCGAATTTAGAATTTTAACAACTTTAATCCACCGGCTTTTTAGCTATTTAATTATATCTATATCTCCTTCCTACACTGGGTAGGTTCAATCTTCAAAATTGATTTTTTGCTAAATTGGACGAAATTACATTTACCCAACCTATAACATTAAAAATTTATGAAAAATCCCCTATTACTAATTTTTGGTATTGTTGCTGGAATGATGATCAACTTTACTGCCCACTCCCAGTCTAATTTCAGCAGTAATTTAATTGGTTCAGGTGTGGTGGTATCTGACCTAGATCGTTCCTTAGACTTCTACATGGATGGAATCGGTATGGTCCAGGCATATACCTTCACCATCACCGAAGAGTTTTCCAAACGTTCGGGCCTTTCAAATGGTGTGCCCGTCGAGGTAAGTGTCCTAAAATTAGAGAATAGCCCAAATGCAAATGAATGGAAGCTAATGAGCTTTGGCAATAAACAATCTGAATCTAAACCGAAGTATATCCAAGATGGAACGGGCGTTCAGTATATCACCATCAATGTAAAAGCGCTGAACCCTGTGATCAAACGATTAAAAGAAAAAGGCGTGAAATTATTGGGGAGTACACCTACACCATTAAATGAAAACTTACATTTTGTTTTGGTACAGGATCCTGATGGGATCTTTATTGAATTGATAGGGCCTTTGGAATAGAGGTACAATTTTCTCCCGGGCGGGAGGGGAATAATTTATTGATCCGTATGCCCCCCGAACCCATATCTCAGGAATTTGTAATTCCGACAATCATAACTCTCAGGTGATAGTCTATGGAAACAAAATGAACTTCGTTTCCATCCTCCCGCATGAACATACGAATCCAAAATATGGCTTTGGGCGGGAGGTTGGTTCACATGGGAATCTCTAAACCCCGGGTTAAAACCCGGGGCTATTAATGGTTTGACTACTTCGTAGTCATTCGGAATACTCTGGCTGTTTTGGATCAGAACTTAAAATCATTTACTACAATCGCTCGTATTGAGGGCGAGGTGGGCTGTCGTGGCAGCGGGCCAGCGCCTGGCAAGTGCGGCTGAAGCTTTGCCACGACTTGACTTTTTGGTTCTTTTGCGTTAAGGCAAAAGAACGAAGAAAAAGAAAATAAAACCCTTTTCCATCCTGCGTGCTGTTCGGGATTTGCAATCCCGAACCCATATCTCAGGAATTTGTAATTCCGACAATCATAACTCTCATGTGATAGTCTATGGAAACAAAATAAAACTCGTTTCCATCCTCCCGCATGGACATTCGATTCCAGAAGATGGCTTTGGGCGGGAGGTTGGTTCACATGGGAATCTCTAAACCCCGGGTTAAAACCCGGGGCTACCAACATTTCGCTCCTACGGAGCTATTTCCTATTGTAATTTTCTTTGCGAAAACTTTGTGCTCTTCGTGCCTTTGCGGTTAAAAAAGCTACCCCTAAAACATGCATGCTCATTTCTTCTATAGTTTTAGCCAAAATTTTATGAGGCCAAGGTTAACTTTGATATTCTATTTTACCTACTATCTAGCTATTGATTAGCCGATGGATAATTAAATAGTAAAATAAGTATCTTAGAATGAAGTAGTCATCGCAAAAATTAATTTTTATTACAGGATATGTCCAATCCAAAAGTATTCATAAGCTATTCTAGAAGAGACTTAGAATTTGCTGAACAACTTACCCGAGAATTGATTCGGAATGGTGCAAATGTTTGGTTTGACCAGCTCAGTATTCAATCTGGATCTGCATGGGATTCAAGCATCGAGCAAGCTATTGATGACGCAGAAACCATGGTATTATTACTATCAACATCTTCCGTGAAATCGGAAAATGTTTTGGATGAAGTTGCTTTCGCTTTGGAGGAAAACAAAACAATTGTTCCGGTATTGTTGGAACCCTGTGAAGTTCCATTTAGGATTAACAGGTTGACAAAATATGATTTGAGTAAGGATTTGAACTTTGGAATGACCTCTTTACTTAAAGCTCTTGATCTTGAGGTTAATGAGGTCAATGCCAACTTTGAGCGACTAGAGGAAGAAAAGGAGAAGCTAGCTCATAACAATACAATAAGCCTAGCTGTAGAAATAGAATACTGGAAAAAACTGAGAAAACGTAGTTTATTATTTTTAATTGCAATTTCAATTCCCGTATTATCGAATGTTTTTAGCTCAACAAATTTCAGTGGACTCCTTGGGCTTTGGTTCTATTCCTTAATTTTCATGTTCTCCATGCTCATCAGTTCAGGTTTGAAGATCATTGTTGGTAATTTTCGGTGGGGAAGAAGCCTATTGAAACGTTATGAAGATATTATAACACCTACGATTCTCATACTCTTCGCATTAATAGAAAGTTCTGCCTATTTGTTTCAATCATTATCACTTTATTATATTTTTTTACTAGTAATGGTTTTACGGATTTCAAATATTAATCGACTGAAATTGAATGTCGACTATTTTATCAATTTAATCGTTCTAATACTACTCCCTACTCTAACATACTATGGGTCTGGCTTAGGAAATGGTAATCTACTTCTGCTAGTTTCTCTTACTCCGCTTATCGGTATTTCAGTATTTATAAGTGTGCTGCTTGATTTCCTTTCAAAATCGAAACTTTCATTTAATAAATACCTTAAGAATTATGCTTCCATCAGTTTCTTTTATATGCTAATATTCTTGAATATTATTGACAGTTTATACTATCAGGTTTTAAGCAATATTCCAGTTTTTTTGATCCTTTTGCTCATTGGACATTCCTTGCATAGAATTTCGCGTAAAACCGAATTCCAATTAAAATAAACTTAGAATAATGAGCCGCCAAACTAATACAACGCCCAAAATATTTATAAGCTATCATTCTAGAGATAGAGAATTTGTTATGAATCTTGCTCACGCATTAGAAGAGAAAGCGTTAACCGTATGGACAAGAGATTTACACAGTATCGCCGGAAAACGAATGGACCGTCAAATAGAGGAAGCGCTGGAAGAATCTGATATAGTCCTTTTTATACTTTCACGAAATTCTGTAGACTCCAAAGACCTTATGGATGAAGCAGATATCTCATTAAACAATCGTAAATTATTCATTCCCTTATTAATTGAACCTTGTCAACTTCCCAAAAGGCTAAAAAGAATACAATATATAGATTTACACACGAATCGTTCTGAAGGGATTGCAAACCTTTTCCGCGCATTGGCATTAAAAGGCCACAACTTTAGTGAGTTGCATCGGGATGTAATGGCATTACTTTCAGAAGGTGAACAAAAGCTACTGGCCAAAAAAGAATTGGCCAGATCCAAATTTGAGCATATTGAACGAAAGAACCGCAGACGTAAACTTGTATTGTTAGGAGTTGCTTCAATTGTGGTAGGAATCCTTGGGTATATGACCTGGGACTATAGCCAGAAGGATCGCGCCCAGTTTAACAAGATTGATGAAGACTTTAACGTATTTGGTCGGCACAGCAAGGATACTATGGATATTATTGAGAAGATGTTAACAGAACATGAATACAACTTTACCTATTGTATGCATCAAGCTGCTATTTCCCGAATTATTAATGATTTTAAGTTCTATTCGAATGATGAAGAACCTGAAATTGTTCCAAATTACCGATTAGAAATAGACAGTTTACAAGCGGTTATTGATAGTTTACAATTTTACAATGTCGAGAACAACGAAAAGCTTTAGATTCCTATTAATAAATTTCCACACCTTTCCTCCCACTATCAAAGCCTAGCCAAAGAGTTTAGTAGGCTAGCTGTACCGACTGAATAGTCCTCCTTGCCCTCCGCCGCGGCGAAGGGCGTTGATTTGGGTTCAATAAAAGTCTTTGCGAAAACTTTGTATGCTCTGCGCCTTTGCGGTTTAAAAAAAATATTTCAATCCTATGACATAAAACGGTCATTTCGAAGAAGGAAACGAAATAGGATTTTTTAGTAAACTAGCTGA
>NZ_JBCLWJ010000041.1:0-3975 GCF_039563885.1 Algoriphagus sp. SE2
GCCAATATAGTACCGGTAGCTACAGCACCAACAGCTCCTATTGTAACGGAGGATGATGTAGATGTCGCTTTGGCGGATGATATTCAAGTTGGAGATGGAGACGGGGATGATCAAACGCTTACGTTTACCATTACTGGAGGAACGCTTACTATTGGTACTACCGGAATTACTTTTGGTGGATCAGGGAATGGTTCTGCCAGTTTCACCGCAGCCGGTACAGTGGCAGCACTTAATACGGCATTGGATGCAGCGACGTTTTCTCCAACACCAGGTTTGGTAGGAACAGATGCAGGTACGATAGCCTTTGTGGCGAATGATGGATTGGCGGATTCCAATACGGCTTCTGTTGATTTTGATATTACTCCAAAAGTTTCTCCCCCTGATGTGCCTACATTAAGTATTCCTGTCGGAGATGTCTGTGAGGGAAGTTCAGTTGATATATTGATTTCTGGTAATCTAAATGATGCTACGAATTGGGCTATTTATACAGGATCTTGTGGAGGAACATTAATAGGGACTACCACTACAGGTAGTTTTAATGTGACTCCTACATCGCCATCTACTACCTATTATGTTAGAGGGGAAGGAGGGGCAGTATCATCTGGCGCCTGCGGAACTATTACTATTAGTACTGTACCGCTTGATGATGCGTCTTTCAGCTATAGTTCTAGTTCCTACACTACCAATGGGCCTGATCCGAGCCCAACTTTTGCTACAATTGGAGGGACCTTCTCAAGTACTCCTGGATTAAGTATAAATGCATTAACAGGAACTATAGATCTTTCAGCAAGTACACCTAGTACTTATACTGTAACGTATACCACAAGTGGTGCTTGCCCGTCAAGTTCAAATCAAAGTATTACCATATTACCAAGTTTGACAGTATCTGTTAATGACCCTACTGTAACAGAAGGTAACACTGGTTCAATAAATCTTACATTTACAGTTTCACTATCTCAGGCAGCTCCAGTAGGTGGAGCTACAGTCGACTTCGCAACGTCCAATGGAACAGCAACCGCAGGATCTGATTACACTGCAATTGGAACTACCACACTTTCCTTTTTTGCTGGAGAATCTAGTAAAACAGTAGACATCAGCATTATAAGTGATGAAACTGTAGAATTTGATGAGACCCTCACTCTTACGCTATCTAATCCCACAGGAACGGGTGTGATCATAGGAGATGCTACCGGAATAGGTACGATTACTAACGATGATCAATCCGCCGTAACGATCGCTGATGTTACGGTCGATGAAAACAGTGGGACAGCAATTATTACAGTTATTCTTGATAATGCAGTAGACGGAGGTTTTGATGTGGATTTGAGCACTGCTGATGGAACTGCAACTACAGCAGATTCCGATTATACTCCAGTAACAGCTCAAACCCTCACTTTTGCTGGCACGGCGGGTGAGTCAGAGACTTTTAACATTACTCTTGGTGGTGATACCAAAGTGGAAATAGATGAAAGGGTATCCATCAGTATGAGTGGTTTAAGTCCAGTTATTGTGGATGCTGCGGACATAAATATTGCCGATGATGCAACCCTAACGATCAACAACGATGATCAGGCAACAGTAACGATTGCCGATGTCGGTGGAAATGAAGATGATGGTGCCATTACGGTGACGGCAACTTTAAATAATGCAGTAGACGGAGGTTTTGATGTAGATGTAAGCACGGCTGATGGAACAGCTAACACAGCAAATAGTGACTACACCCCGGTGACGTCACAAACCCTTAGTTTCGCAGGAACAGCCGGTGAAACCCAAACATTAACGGTTACTCCAACAGCGGATGTGACTTCGGAACCGAACGAGACGGTGCTAATAAGCATGAGTAATGTTGTTGCAGGAACTGTTTCATCCGGGGATATAGATATAACGGATGGTGCAACTGTTACAATTTTGAATGATGACTCAAGTATTCCTGTCATTTCCCAAGTTGTTGTTCCTGCTCCTGGTACATATAGTTTCTCACTAATTTTTGATGTGGTTTTCTCAGAAGAAGTTGATATATCTGGAGGCTTACCAGCTTTATCGCTTAATATTGGAGGTCAGATCCGTCAAACTGAAGAAATATTCAGTGGGACTATTGCTAATTCCTATAGATTTAGGTATAACATCAGACCAACAGACTTGGACCTTGATGGTATTGAAGTGCTTGACTTTAATCTAAATGGCGGTTCGATAAAAAGTACAAACTCGGGTACAGATGCAGATTTGACATTGAATAATGTTGGAAATACATCAGCAGTATTGGTAGATGGAGTTGGTCCAACAGGATATGTTGTAAGTATAGATTTACTTGGGGAATCAGTTATTAATGTTGTCAATCAAAATATCATTGAATTTTCAGGTACAGGTTTAGAAGTTGGAGCAACCTTAAATTATTCCTTTGCTTCTGATGGAGGAGGAACCCCGGTGACTGGTGCTGAAACCGTGACTTCGACTTCTCAGCAATTTGATAATGGAGGTGCAGGATACGATTTGTCAGGATTAACAGATGGAACAGTCACATTAACCGTTTCATTGACCGATTTGGTTGGAAATACTGGAGCAAGTGTTACTGATAATGATGAGAAGGATACTAGCCCACCAATAAAACCAGGTAGCCCAGATTTACTTGCGAGCAGTGATTCTGGCATAAGTGATACAGATAATATTACCAATGATGTTACTCCGACTTTAGAGGGGACAGCTGAACCAAATAGTACAGTTTCAATTAATAGTACTATTGATGGACTTCTTGGGACTTCGATAGTAAATGGAAGTGGGCTATGGACATTTACACCGGCGACTGATTTATCTACAGGAATTCATTCTATTACTGTGACAGCCACTGACCTTGCTAGTAATACTAGTCCAAGTTCAGATCCATTGAGTTTGACTATTGATACCATGGCTCCTGTTCTAAATTTGATCAATACTTTATCTGTTCAATTAGATGCAAATGGTAATTCACTGGTATATAACGCAACAGACTTCTTAGCATCTTCTATAACTGATGATTTCTCTATCACAGCAAATATCCAATTGGCAATAGACAAAAATCAGTTTGATTGCTCAAATGTTGGAGTTGCACCTACAGATATCACGGTCACAGCAACTGATGAAGCTGGGAATTCAGATTTTGCAGTAACGTATGCAATTGTATTGGATAATATTAGTCCTAATATCGTATCGAAGGCATCCATTATATTGAATGTGGAAGCTTTTGGCTCAGTGACCTTATTGCCAGGCATGGTGGATGAAGGTTCAAATGATGCCTGTGGCATTCTTTCACAAACCTTTAGCAAATCTGTCTTTGATAGAACAGATGAAGGCGTAAATAATATTAACTATATCGTAACAGACGTCAATGGGAACTCAAATCAGGTGAGCATTCAGGTGACGATAGTGGTGGTTCCAAAAGTTCTGAATATTGTGACTGACCCTGGTCAATCCAAAGCCTACGGAGATACTGATCCGGTATTTACTTATACCGCAACTGGCTTTGAATCCGGAGATGATGAGGGGATTTTAACAGGTGCACTTACAAGAACAGCGGGCGAGAATGTAGGAACCTATGGCATCAACCAAGGTACTTTGGATGCTGGTCCAAACTATACGATCAACTTCACTCCAGCAAATTTTGAAATTACTACTGCTACTTTGGATATATCAGCTAATGCGGGCCAGTCTAAAGTGTATGGAGATGCCGACCCAATATTCACGTATTCGGTGAATGGACTTAAAAACGGAGATACTGATGCTGTAATTAATGGTTCTCTAATCAGAATAGCTGGCGAAGATGTAGGTAGTTATGCATTCCAGCCAGGTACTATTAATGCAGGTGGAAATTATACGATTAACTTCGCAAGTGCTGATTTTGATATCACTCCTGCTACGATAACTGGAGTAACTTTATCTAGTGGCAGCTTCGTCTTTGACGGCACAGCCAAGTTATTGGCGATCACCGGGACACTTCCGACA
>NZ_JBCLWJ010000042.1:0-3909 GCF_039563885.1 Algoriphagus sp. SE2
TTTTTGGGCCCTAGATTCCCGGGTTTTGGATGCTAGAACAATCCGATTTGCCAGCAATACAAGACCAAAAGCTATCTCGATCAATCGTTGGGTCAGGGGAGGTGTTCCAGGAAGGCATATAGTATACACCAACTAACTCATCGTTGGTCTCCTGATTATTGGTTAATTGAAAGTGACCTAATTCTTCAGAAAATTTAAGCTCTTTTATTGATGCTTTCATATGACAAGTAATAAAAAAAGCCATCGAAAAAAGAATAATATAAAAACTGAAAAATGAGATAATCTTCGATCTAGACATATTTAAAATTAAGTCATCTTTCCTAAAAATGTGAAATTTACTAGTGAAATTAAACGAAACTTTCTTTTGAAGAACAGAAATAAATAGACGAAAAACATAATATTATTATTTTTTTTTGAAAAATATTATTAAATAGGTCTAGCGTTTAAGCGTTAATTCTTTTTAAATAATCAGTTATAGGGGTTTTATTTTTGAAACATGGCCCTAATTCTTTATTAAGAATGTTTTTTATATAAAAGGCTTTCGGAATTAAGCGAAAGTTAGTTTTTGATAAGAGTATATTAACTAAGAAATTATGTATAGAGTATTCCTTAATTTATTTAGCTTAAATCCTAATTTTTTCAATTCCAAAATTAAAATAGGAATATCGCTTAGTAACTATCGGCCTCTTTACCGTCCATCCATCTAAAATTAATCACTAAGTTTTTAAGTACAAAAATCAAAGTTTATATCTCAGCTCCCAAACATAAAAGGATCAAGGCATCACTCCAAACTACAGCATTAATTGCTTCTACAATTTCTTTCCTTTTAGATTGGTAAACTTCTAAATCCTTTAAGAATTCTAAATCTTGGGTTTATTCTGAATTAGAACAAAGTAAAATACCCTATAAACTCAGAAGAATCGTTTTGAATGGGCATATTTTCTTTTAAAAGAGATTTTCATTGGAGTATTAAGAAACCTATTTTTCATCTCTTATGGTAGTTTGATTTTACACAACTAAATCTATTAACAACTTAAGAATTAAAAAGACTCTTTTTTAGATCTCTCGAAAGTTAAATTTTAGATAGATTTTTTTAGATTTTTCTACAAAAAATTACATTTTTTTAATTTTCATAAAATATTTATAGGTTTTCATACCATTTTTAATGTATTTCACACCAAATAATAAATAGCGCATTTATTATTCTTTTACAGTATGCTTATCAGGATATAAAAACCATTTTTCAATACATGATTTTTATTTTCCGATAGTGAAAATTATTTGTTCCTAGCCTTATTGGGGGCGGAACTTCCATTTAAATTCTTTACTAAGATGATCCGTTTTACCACCAAAGCAATTTTTCTAATTGCACTTTATGTAACCTGCGCTTTACCTACCCTTCAAGCGCAAAGCCCCAAATTCTTTGGTCTTACCTCCCAAGGTGGAAAAGGTGGTACAGGGGCGATTATAGAGTATGATATTGAAAGTAAATCTTTAAGGGATCCTGCGCCTACAGGTTTTACCAATTTTGCTTCAGGGAGCCAATCATTATGGAACCAGTTGACAGAGTATAATGGTAAACTTTACGGGACGACTAGAAGCGGTGGAACATTTTTTGGAGGCGTTTTATTTGAGTACGACCCCGCCACCAACTCTTATTTGAAAATTCATGACTTTGAGCAGACAAGCTTTCCAAGTGGTCATTTGACGGTGGTTGATGGGAAACTGTACGGCACAACAACGTCAGGCATAAATAATGCGGGTGTTATCTTTGAATACGACCCCGCGACAAATATATTTTCAGAAAAGTATGTGTATAACGTGGCCAATAGAGATGAGGCTGGGTCAACGCCCGCAGGCGGCCTAGTATACGTAGAAGGTGAACTTTACGGAATGACTTCCAGCGGTGGCCGCAATAATGTAGGGGTTATCTTTTCATATAATATAGCTACGGGTGCTTATACAAAAATCCGTGATTTTGATTTTACAAGGGATGGTGGAATACCCTATGGAAATTTAACACTCTATAATGGTGATCTATATGGGTCGACTACTGCAGGTGGGAGCACGGGTAATGGTACCTTATTCAGGCTTAATGGAAGTTCATTTTCTTTTTCAGAAGGAAGATTTGATGTTCTGTATTATTTTTTGGAGGGAAGAGATGCATCAGATAGTCAATATCCAGATGATGGAAGTTTAACCGTCTTCAATGACAAACTCTACGGAATGAGACCAAAAGGAGGTTTTAGTAATATCGGCGATAATGATCTTGGGTTTGTCTTTGAGTTTGATCCAACTGATAATGGAATAACAAAATATGATTTTGATGGAAGAATAGGCAGTACCCCTTATGGTAGTTTAACAGTCCTTAATGATAAGCTTTATGGGATGACTTTGCTTGGAGGAAGTTTTAGGAGTGGTTTTATTTTTGAGTTTCTCCCCGAAGAAACTTTCAAGTTTGATGGATACAGTTTTGATGGGACGAATGGTGCTTCTCCATTTGGAAGTCTAACCGCCTATAATGGCAAATTGTATGGTATTACTAGTGCTGGCGGTATCAATGATGAAGGCGTCCTTTTTGAATATGAACCTGAACGTAAAATATATTCCAAAAAGCTTGATTTCAATTTCAATAATGGAAGTAACCCCTCTGGAAGTTTAATTAAATATAACGGTAAATTATTCGGAACTGCTGATGCAGGTGGATCAAATAACCTCGGAGTGCTCTATGAGTACGATCCTTCGACAGAAAGTTATACCAAGAATATTGATTTTGTAGGAGACAATGGAAGTAAGCCAAATGGTAGATTAACGGCTTACAATGGTAAGTTATATGGAGTGACTTCTGTAGGAGGTAGGTTTATAGATCATGGGCTTATTTATGAATATGACCCGGAGAGTAAAGAATACAGCAAGGGTCACGAATTCAATGGATTAAATGGCAGTACCCCAATTGGTGGTTTGACGGAATATAACGGGATTCTGTATGGAGTGACTGCTAGAGGTGGCGCTGGCGATAAGGGGGTTTTATTCGGATATGACCCTATTAGGAGAGGTTTAGTATTGATATTCGAATTTGATGGTACAAATGGCATTAGTCCTAGGGGTCCATTAACGGTCCATGATGGCAAGCTCTATGGTACGGCTTTAGGTGGCACAACTGAAGGAGGTATTTTGTTTGCCTACGATCCGTCGAATGGTGAATTTACTGAAAAGTACAATTTCGAGGATGGTAAGGGTTTGGGTCCTAACGGTAGTATGATAGTATATAATGGAAAGCTTTACGGGCTGACCAACCTTACTAGTTTTAGTAATAATGATGGGGGAGTTCTTTTTGAGTATGATCCGGTTACTAATATATATAGCAGAAAATACTCATTTGTGGGAAATGATGGTAGTAATCCTAGGGGAGGTTTAACCGAATATAATGGGAAGCTCTACGGAATGACAGCAAGAGGGGATAATTTTTATGCATATGGAACTGTATTCGAATATGATCCAGTCAATGAAGCCTTTGCCAAGAATGCAGATTTTAATATGAGTAACGGTGCATTTCCTTTTGGGTCTCTCACATTATTTACTATTCCGCCTGTTGAATTGGGTCTGTCAGCGACCAAAGTAGATGAGTTTTGCCCGGGCCGAAACGGCAGTATTGACCTGACCATAACAGGCGCCACCGGTACTCCTGGCATTTCTTGGACAGGTCCGGATTTATTTACTGCTGACGTAGAAGATTTGAATAACCTGTCCGCAGGTATATATAAGGTAGTGGTCACGGATGATGCGGGTGCTACCGGAAACCTTGAGGTAGAAATCCTATTGACGCCTGATACTGAAGCACCGACTGCCATAAGCTTAGGCGAAGTAGTAGATGTAGAAGTGAATGTGGCCGCAATACCAAATGCCTCC
>NZ_JBCLWJ010000043.1:0-3813 GCF_039563885.1 Algoriphagus sp. SE2
AGATAAAAGTTAAAATTATACTTAAGGCTAACTCTTTTTGGTATGGAAATTGCTAATAATCCAGTGCATTTTTAAACCAAAATTAACAAGAGTTTAAGCTTTGGTATTAAAAATTATACAGGTCTGATTTATTGAAAAATTCAATTTTGGATAGATTTTAGTATGAAAAATATTTTTTTTAAAAAAATTTAAAAAAAAATTAAAATTATTTTATCTGTTTTAAATTCTATTTTTTACAAAAATTAAAATACATAAATAATAGATTGAATATTTCAATTGTATATATAAAACACTACATAGATTGTTTTAAATTACTTATACAAAAACACACCAATCATTTTTATCTTAAAACACCCCTATTTTTTACCAAAAAAAATTTTATTCCGTTTTACAGACGTAAAACAGAATTTATTTAATCTTAATTGATTTTTTATTCAAAAAAGATCTATTTAGTTATTTTTTTGATTGACTGATTTAAAGACAAAAATTGTTTTTTTCATATATCACAATTACTTCATGAGGTGGAAAGGGACTTGAAAAGTTGAAAAATCATTCTAGTTTTGAAGCCCAAATTAAAACACCGTTATGAAATCACCCTTACTTAACGAGTTGATTAATACCCTATTTAATTATTACAAACTAGTAATAAGGTTATTATTAATTATTGTTTTTTCTGTTGTTAATATTTTAACGACTCAAGCCAATGATTATTATTTTTCGAGTTCAACAGGAGACGATAATAGAACAACTCTCCAAGCACAAAACGCTTCTACTCCATGGCGGAGTATTGATAAATTGAATTCTATTGCAAGCCAATTACAAGCTGGAGATAGAATATTATTTAAAAGTGGAGATACATTTTATGGGTCAATTCTAATTTCCAGAGGAGGAAGTTCGGGAAATCCAATCGTATATACTTCTTATGGAGCGGGAGAAAAACCTGTGATTACATCCATGATTAAGGTGAATAATTGGGTTTCTCGTGGAAATGGGACTTATGAAGCTTCCTTACCCAATATGGATGGAGGGAAGATTCAGATAGTCACAATCAACAAACAATTGATGGAAGTAGGTAGATACCCAAATGCAGGAGCAAAAAATGGAGGTTATTTAACTATATCATCTGTTAACAATTCCTTAAGCATTCAAGGTGAAAACATGCCTGCAAATTTTGTTGGAGGCGATATTGTAATTAGAAAGAACAATTGGATTACTGATAGGCATGAGATCTCATATAACGCGGGAAGCACCATCAGTTTTTTATCCAATTCTGAAACAGGGTATACTCCTAATAGTGGCTTTGGATACTTTGTTCAAAATCATATTAATACATTAGATCAATTTGGGGAATGGGCCTATTCAAAATCAAATAAAATGATTTATGGATATTTTGGTGGACAGGATCCAAATTCATTAGATGTTGAAGTTGCGACCAGAGAATATTTGGTCAAAACAAATAAGTATATCCAGAACCTAACTTTCAATAATTTAAATTTAAGAGGAGCAAACGCAGACATTTTCAACATACAAAATTCAGCTAATGTACAAATCACAAATTGCGAACTAGTATATGCTGGTCAAAATGCAATTTTCTCCCATACAACACCAGATATAACAGTAAAAGGCAACACGATTAATTACTCATTAAGTGGTGGACTATTTTTTCAATTTACTACTCAAAGAGCAATAATTGAAGATAATATTATTAATAACACAATGCCTTTTCAAGGAATGTCCAATAGCAGTGATTTGAAAGGTGTTGGGATTTATATTTCAGGAAATGCTGACAATTCCCGAATAGTTAGAAATAAAATTCTAAATACCGGATTTAATGGGATTCATTTTGGAGGAAATTACACAGTCATTAAGAACAATTTAATAAATAATTTTTGTCTATTTAAGCATGATGGAGCCGGGATTTATACTAATTCAGATGGAATAACATGGGGAAATAATACAGGCAGAGAGGTAGTTGGGAATATTATCTTGAGAGGAGTTGGAGCTGTGGAAGGAACAACCATGAAAGATCCCCTTGCGGAGGGAATTTATATGGATGATAATACGGATGGAGTCAAAATTTTGGGAAATACAATTTCAGATGTCAGTGGAAAAGGTCTATACCTTCACAATGCAAAAAATATAGAAGTTCAAAATAACACTTTCTATAAAATGCCGATCCAGTTACATTCTGGAGATGATTTGACTGGAGGTTCGGTTCGAAATATTAGTATTAGTAATAATTATTTTTCCAAAATATTTGATGAAGATTTACCATATAGTATTTCTTCAACCGTAAATGATATTGATCAAATAGGAACTTCTGACAACAACTACTTCCTAGATCCGTATGGCGTTGAAATTCTATTTAAAAGTCAAAGCCCAAATGATGGACCAATTGGGAGAAAATGGAATATGGAAAGTTGGACCAATCAATATGGCTATGAGAAAAATTCCATACGACCAGATTTTAACCTAGAAAAATATAGGGTTTCAAGTTCTAATACCATCAAGGAAAGTGATTTTAGCTCAAATCTATCTATTGTTGCCGCAGTTTATAATGGCAGTTCAGAATTATCTACTGGGATTGATGGTGGCGTATGGAAAATGAATTTTAATCAAACTTCAAATGCTTCTGCATTTATTCAGATTGGAGCTGTGGCTCCTGGAGATGAAATTTTAATTGAGTTTGATACGAAAAGCATTATAGCAAATCAAACCGTTGATTTATTGCTCGAGAGGACATTTAATCAGAATCAAGAAGGAACACTTTTTAATTTTGTCACTTCTACTGAGACGAAAAAGGTTAAATTATTTCTTAAATCGAATGTGAGTGCAAGTAACGAAAGCATTGTATTTAGATTCCCCAAAACCCTTCCAAGCATTTTAATTGATAACTTAAAAATTTCTAAAGTTCAGACTGAACCAATTAGTATTGAAAGTTATGTGTTTTTTGAATATAATTATTCTAATCAAGCTGTTAGTTATCCACTTTCCGGAGTTTATAAAAATGGAAAAGGAGAGGTTTTTGATGGATCAGTAAACATCCCTGCTTATGGCTCTGTAATACTGGCCAAAATTGAAGATGGAGCCGGTCAAAGTAATTTACCTCCAACTGTCTCGATAGTAGAGCCTTATGAAAATCAACAGTTTATAGCTGGCAGTGAAGTATTTATCACTGTAGACGCTTCTGATCCAGAAGATCAAATTAAACACGTGGAGTTCTTTGTAAATGATAAATTAGTTGCTACTACTAATCAAGCACCTTACAAAACAAGTTGGAAAAATGTCCCAGTAGGTAATCACAGGTTAAAAACTCGAATAACAGATCAAGAAGGATTAACTGCCGAATCTACGGAAGCTACAATTCAAGTTATTGAGAATTTACCCCCAGTGGCAAACTTTGTAACTCCAGTCCAAAACCAAACATTTGATCTTGGAGAGGCTATTTTAATCCAGTCTTACGTAGTCGATCCAGAAGGACAAATTGCTTTAGTTGAGTTTATTGACGGTAACACAGTCATTGGATCCATAACATCCGGACCTTATCAATTAAACTGGACCAATGCCTCCGAAGGAATACATGAACTAAAAACTAGAGTTACAGATAAAGGTGGTTTGGTTACCGAATCATCCGTAGTAACCATCCAGGTTAATGGAATTGCTTCTGCCGACTTTAGTCTCTATCTGAATGCGGGTAGTTCTGAGACGGTTAGTTATGAAGGTAGAGAATATGTAGGTGATAAATCTATTTCACCGGAGTATTTCAATTATCCTCAAGTATTTACTACAGAATCAGCTTCAAGTGATGAACTG
>NZ_JBCLWJ010000044.1:0-2981 GCF_039563885.1 Algoriphagus sp. SE2
AGTTTTTGTCGAATTTTCCTAAAGAATTTTATCATTGGTTAGCGATTGGTCCCGATAGCTATCAGGATGAAGTACAACGGTAAGTATATGGCGCGTTTTAATGCGATATATACTTTGTTAGCAGTAGCATTTATTTTTCTAATATTTCATTAATATAAATTGAACGGTATTTTTCAGGATATTCAAATTGTACAGCATGCGTAGCATTTTCAAATAAATACCATTTTTTTGAAGGAGCAGTTATGGAATCAAAATAGGCCTTTGCCAATGAAGTTTCTGTAAAATGGTCATTGTCTCCTTGCAATATATAAACGGGTACTTTCCACTCCGGAACATCACGCATAAGATTACTATTAAAGCATGTAGGCCATAATAGTTTATATGCAGGATAAAATACTTCCGGGTTATTAATCATTGGTGCAAATTTTTCACTAAATGTGAGACCGTTATCCAAGAACATTTGTTTTATAAAATTGAAACCAATATTTCTGCGAGGTGGCGCATATTTTACTACAACCATACGTTCAATATCACAAGCATTTGCCATTTCTATATTCGATTTGTTGGGATATGGCGGTCGTCCAATACCTTTTAATTGATTTAAAGAAATAGTATCATTTTGTTTTTGTGCTTCTGTCATCACAAAATCGTAAGAAAGTTGTTCTGAAAGCAGTTGGTTAGCCATCTGACCAATGCCAATATAAGCATGAAATGATTCTGGGTCTTTTTGGACCATAAATGCGCTTACTGTTGTACCCCAAGATGTTCCTTCAATATATATTTTATTTTTATTGAAAGTCTTTTTAAGATAGTCTGTCACGAACAAACCATCATCAACGATTTGATTTAAAGTGATGGTAGAGTCAGGTATACTATCATTATAAGCCAATCCAGAACCTCGTTGTTCCCAGTAGCATACTGTAAATAGGTCTTCTAAATCAAATCCAACAATTTTTGAAAATGCTGGAATCGATGGACTCCCAGGACCACCATGTACCTGTAATAACACAGGGTTGTTTATATCTTTTCCTCTGATTGTTATTCTTTGGGGAGCACCGTTTATAACCATATCCTCATGCATGGCAATACTATTTGGAAGGATGTTCCCATGTTTATCCAGAAAAGGCTCTTCAACCCCAGAACTATTTATTCTTATAATTAAAAGAATAACTGCAATTAAACTAATAATGCTCCCAAGGGTAATAAGTATCCACTTTCTAATTCTCTTTAATATTTTCATGTTCTCGTACTAGTCTCCATCTGATTCATATTACCGCCAACTAGTTTATTTTTACAATTTTATTGAACATATTCCCCAGATTTGGTTGGATATGTACATGTTTGGTATTTTTTATTTTTGCATTAGCTAAACTTAGACCCAATCATCTAAAAATCAAATTCTTCCATTTAATTTGAATGCAGCCCCATCAAGAATCAAAATCTCAGTACCGATCGGAGTCATTTCAACCAGAGAGCTTGCCTGCCGAAGGCAAGAAATCTCATTTTTTACTACAATGCATTCAAAGGAAATAAAATAGCGTAGATCACATCGAAGCTTAGACAAATACATTTAGCTGAGAATCAACTATTAATAAAGAATTACAAATTCTAAAAAATAAGGTGTAGGTTCATGCTACACCTAGTCCTTTGCATGGTTTATGCTCAGGAGGATATGATTAATGAAAATCATTTTTCATAGTACCATAAGAAATGTCTAAATGATGTTGCTTCTTGGCAAGATGAAATAGAAACAATTTCTATTTTACCGGAATTTTCATTTACAGTATCTAGAAGTTTTTGTTTTTTCTTAAACTCAATGACTTTTAATTCTTTTTTCATTTTTTCTGGAATTTGTCTTAAAATTATTTCCAACATTTTTATAGATACAAAGGATGCGTACCTATTTATCTAAATCAGTTAAATATACACTTTTGGTATTTTTTATTATATAAAAGTTAAACTTCTCAAATCCAGGATTCTAAAAACCAAAGAAAGTCATTTCGACCACAGGGAACTTGCCTGCAGAAGACAGGAAATCTCATTTTTTTAACCGTCAAGCACATGAAGGAAACGCAAAGGAAAAAAAGCTAGATGTCCTAGGCAAAGGGGGAGATTTTATCTTAGCGGGTGACTTATCTGTATTCTTACTTTTATTTAATGTTCGTTAGGATACATCCTTTGCACAAGTTATTGATTAGGGTTTCACTAGATTCTTTCTAAACTTACTGATTGCGCTTTCGTTAACTTTTGATATTCTTTCTTCTTAATTCGTGGTCTATTTCATCCAGCAATGATTTGCTACTCTTCAGTATTTCTTCAATATACCCTCGCTTATTTTTATTAACAGCAAAGATCACATGACTATAGAATCTGGATAAAGCCAAATAAGCAGGTGAATTGTGATTACTAATCCATTTTGTATCGAGACTTTCAATAGCGAAAGATTTTTCTTTGTTGTACCTTATGATATAATCGAAAGGATCTAAATAAGAGTTATTATAAAACTCTCGCGAATCTTCATTAATCTCTCTATAGTTCTGTTGAAATGTTTCTACTAAGGCATAATGGTCGCTCAAATCATTGAGCAAATCCCTATTCGTAATAATGTAGATTCCAGTAGTATTGATCATCTCATCGTAGGACTTTCTATTCACAGTAAAACCTTGCCAGCGGAATTGAATGAGAGAATCTATGTCTAAAATGTCCTGCACTGATTTTGCTTCAAGTAATAACTCCAATCCCTTTTCTTGACCGGACTGATAGCCAGCCAAAGCGGAATCTCTCAAAGTTAATTCCTGGATATCCAATTTAATATCATCTTTCAGATTTTTGAGAAAGGATATTTCCTTATTACGTTCTATTCTTTCCTGATTGAAGTTGTTGAGCCAAATGGCTATCAGAATACCGATCACCACAAGTATTATTTCTCCAATTGCGTAAATAAGATACTTGCTGAATTTGTTTTGAGAGATCAGTGTTTG
>NZ_JBCLWJ010000045.1:0-2873 GCF_039563885.1 Algoriphagus sp. SE2
CGCTGTGCGGTGGGAATGGGAAATGGCCCTGGCTTATCTCCGAGACAAATTGGTCAAAAAATAGGCAGTGAAACAGTAACACTTAGCCAAATGGAAATTCCATCCCATACTCACCAGTTGATGGGCAGTAATTCAGAAGCAAATACGAATGATCCTACCAACGGTACGCTTGCCAAAGAAAATGTAGTGGTCGAGCGGGGTTCCGCCGCCATCCCTGTCAACGGGTACTCCACCGGTCCGGCCAATGCCTCCATGGGAGCAAGCATCGGAAATACAGGCGGAAGTCAGGCGCACAACAACATGCAGCCTTCCCTTGCCATGAATTATATTATAGCACTTCAGGGAATTTTCCCTTCCAGATCGTAAAACCCAATTTTAAACCGACCCCGGACTGGGGTCGGTATTTTTGTTTAAACTTTACTCAAATGATACGTTTTCTCGCCAAATCCATTTTTTTATCACTGTGTTTCTTTTGCAGTTCTCTTTTTTCGTTTGCCCAGACCATAAACTTTAATGAGCTTTCTGGAAGCACCTCCTCATCAATAAATGGAACTAATACCTATGATAATTCAGGATTCAGGTTTCAGATTTTTAATGGGACTGCTTTTGTCAGCTATAATACTGGTGGCTTTAACGGTACCAATGCCTTAGATAACACCGGAGCTGCATTTGCAAATAAGGGATGGAAAATCACCAAAGTAGATGGTTCAGATTTTCAATTAGTCAGTATTTGGCTGCAAAACGGAGACCCACTTGCTTCGGCCACCGGTACAATCACCGCATATAATAACGGGACACCGGTCGGGAGCACTGTCAATGTCACTTTTGACAGCCGAACTACTGGAGCAAAGATATTCTCTTCAAACCCTGATTTCTATTCCATTGATGAGATCAGGATTGAAGGTGCTGACCTCTTCGTTTTGATTGACAATTTTTCATATGGTCCCCCTATCAATCCGGTGGATGCAGATCCTCCATTGGTGACCAGTATTTCCCTTGTAGGTACCCCTCTTTCAACTGCTACTTCCGTCAATTATTCAGTGACTTTTACCAAGGAGGCAAAGAATGTCAGTTCGGATGATTTCCAGCTCACAACATCCGGAACCGTCGGCACGGTGGGTGCAGTATCAGGATCCGGGTCTTCTTACACAGTGGCCGTTAACGGAATTGCCGGGGAGGGAACGATCCGGTTGGATTTGAAAGGAGGAACGGATATCGCCAATGTGGATGATACCCAAGGTACTCCTGCCTATACTTCCGGACAGCTCCATTTTGTGGGGGCCTGTTTTGTGGAGACATTTGAGACGGAGAGTGATGCAAGTAAGACTTTTAGCGGGAACGGGGTTAATTTCACCTTGGGGAGCGGACTGGAAATCGAAAACAGGACCGGATTTGGTGCCGGGAATTCCAACCGTTATATCATAAACGACAATACGGCAGGTTCCTTTTCACTGGGGAGTGCGACGGAATTCACCATGAAGACGGTTGATCTGTTCCTGTCGGACCGAAGCGTTATAGACGAACCATCAGCCACGGGATCCATCACGATAACTGGAAAGAAGGGGGGAGTAGACCAGTACACGATCACCAAGAATTCGGGATTCCCGACGAACACCACTGTCAACGGAGGATTTTTCACCCTTGATTTCAGCACGGACGGTGCTTCGAGCTATCGGAACATCAATGTGGATGAACTGGTCTTCACGATCAGTGGAGGCTTTGTTGAACTGGCCATTGACAATTTTAATTTCTGCCAGGCCGCGCCTGACGTGGACACTCAGGCCCCGGTGGTACAAAGTATTTCAAAAACAGGCAGTCCGTTATCCACTGCGGGAACGGTCAACTTCCAGGTGACCTTTGACGAGGCTGCCAGCAATGTCAGTATGGATGATTTCACCTTGCTTAAAACGGGTACGGCAACGGGAGCCTTGACGGGCATCTCAGGATCCGGTTCGGTTTATGGTCTGAGCGTCACGGGTATTACCGGGGAAGGGTCCATTCAGATCAAACTGAATGCAGGAACGGATATAGCGGATGCACTGGGCAACACCCCACCCTTTGAATTTTTAAACGGGGAAATCCATTTGGTGGGAGCCTGTTACATTGAAACATTTGAAAATTTTGTCAATGGAGCGACCTCATTCACATCCAATGGGAAGTCGATAACGCTCGGAGGGAACTGGGCGGTAAAAGACAGAAATGGCTTTGGGATCAATTCATCGGATGTGTACCTGGAGAATACAGGCACTGGTCCGTACACATTGACCTCGGATATTCCTGTCAAGTTCAGCAAACTAGCCTTATTCCTTACCTCGAACACGGGGACCAATCCCCTTCCGACCAATGACGGGACGGTGACCGTCCGTGGTAAAAACGGGGCAACTACGGCATATACCATTACAAAATCAACAGGATTCCCAACCGACTTCAGCTCAAATAATGGATTCTTCTACCTTGATTTTGCCACCGAAGGGGGAGTGGATAATTCCGACACGTATGTGGATGGGATAGAAATAGAAACAGGAGGCAGCTTCATCTATCTGGCCCTGGACAACCTGGAGTTCTGTTCTGATTTCGAAGCACCGACCGGGTACACAGCAACAATTGATCAGGATCCGATTACAGACGGGAATTCTTCAAATGTAAGCTTTACGTTTGCGGATGCTGAAATAGGGACTACTTATAATTATACGTTTTCTACCTCAGCTAGTGCGGCTACAGTAACAGGGAGTGGTACAATAGCGACTGCTACCGACCAGGTCACCGGAATTGATCTGAGCGGACTGGGAGTAGGTACGGTGACTTTATCCGTTACCCTGACAGATCCTTCGGGGAATATCGGGGACCCGGCGACGGATACGAAGCAGAAAATA
>NZ_JBCLWJ010000046.1:0-2319 GCF_039563885.1 Algoriphagus sp. SE2
TCATTAAAAACCAGAGTGACTGATCAGGGAGGTTTGTCAGCCGAATCGGGTATTGTAAATATTACAGTAAATTCATCCGGACCGGCAAATCAACCACCGGTAACCAGTATCGTAACTCCTATGCAAAATCAGTCATTTGATGAAGGGGATGCAATTCTTATCCAAGCGTATGTAGCGGATCCTGAGAATCAAATAGCACGAGTGGAGTTCTTTAGTGGAAATACATTGATCGGATCTGTCACTTCTGCTCCATATGAGATAAATTGGAATAATGCCCCTGTAGGAAGCCATGCATTAAAAACTAGGGTAACAGATCAAGGAGGTTTATCTGCTGAATCTGGTTTAGTTAATATTAACGTGAATTCTACAGCCCAAACGAATCTACCTCCTTTTATAAGTATTGTTACTCCAACGAATAATCAATCTTTCGCACAAGGTTCAGATATTCTAATTCAGTCATATGTATCTGATCCCGAAAATCAAATAGCATTGGTGGAGTTCTTTAGTGGTAATACTGTAATAGGTTCAGTTACTTCAGCACCATATCAATTATTGGTTACTAATGTGCCTTCTGGAAATTATGTGCTAAAAACGAGAGTTACTGACCAAGGTGGATTGACAGCAGAATCTTCTTTAGTTAATGTAACTGTATTTAATGGGTCTGCATTTAGAACTAATAACATGGAGATAGTTAGCCCAACTAAAGATCAAGAATTCAATTCTTCTGAAAATATTACTGTAGAAATAGGGGATGAGTCTTCTTATTCGAAATATGACAGTCTCCAAGTTTATGTCAGGGGAATGAAAGTAGGTGTCACAAAAGAACTTAGTTATGACCTGCCTTTGACTAGTGTTATAGAAGGTGATAATGTGATATCTGTTAAAGCGTTCCAGTATGGAGCTGAATTGTCTTCTGATTGGGTAAATATCAAAGTCTTGAAAGATCAAGCTGACTCTCAGAACAGATCTTTTGGTAATTTTGAAGAAGAGGCATACACATTTGACATTGGACCAAATCCCACATCCGATATTTTGAATATTTATCTAGGAAAAATGTACCAAGAAGAAGAAGTAGAAATACATATTTATAATGTGAATGGTACTACTTTAGACGTTCTTCAAACAAATACAAATGTTGGAAAAGTGACAATCAACGTGAGTTCATATAGTCAAGGAGTTTACTTTATCAGGATTCTCGGTAAAGTATTCACATACGATACTAAGAGGTTCATTAAGCAATAAATAATTCAGAACCTCGACCAATAAACTCGTGAACATTCTTCACGGGTTTTTTTATTTGATTGAGGCTGGTGAAAGTGATAATCGTTTAAATATTCAATTAGTAATTCTAACTACTCATGAATCTTTTATGTGATCCAATTCCGATAATTAATCCTATAGCTAAAAAAGTTTTTGAATTGACATTAGAGAATTCTTTTAGAAGTGATTAGAAATTGATGTTAAATGGTCTCATTTCAAATCACGAAAAATTTAAGTGGCATGATCTAACCTTTATCCTTAGAAAATAATTTGGAAAGAAAAGTAGACATTAGAACCAAAATCCTCAATGAATTATGGTTTTCTAATAATTTGACAATTCAGGTAAGACGTAGGCAAGGAGTTTAAAATATAGATTCATTATTTTTTTAAAGCACTTGAATGATTTGATAGGATTGATCGAAAATAGTTGATTATGGTAAGGTTGAATATGATACCTTATTCTGGTAATCTTCTCATTTAATCTAATTTATTCATATAAATGAAAAGAGCTCAGTAATATACCGAGCTCTTTTATTGATTTAATCTATCTTTTTATTTTTCACTATTTCCTTTCACCGTCATTTTGATCCATTCTAGCTTTGGAATTTATTTGACAACGATCAAACGCTGAAGTTGCGATACTCCTTCTTCTGTTGTGGTCGTTAAGAAGTAGACTCCTGCGGCAAGGTTGCTTACCGATATGGTATACTTGTTTCCATTTTCCACCATTTCTGGAAGATAGCTCTGAACCAATCTACCCCTGACATCAAACACTGAAATCTCTCCGAGTTTCTCCTCTGGGTCATTAGATTGGAGATTGACTAGGTCTCTGGCCGGGTTTGGATACATCCTGACAGTGGAGTTGCCAAATCCTGAATCGGTATTGAATCCGGCTTCATTGGACTTGTTCACCTGTATGGTGATGATCTCCTCACTTACCAGTTCTCTTCCGTCCCTTACCGTGACTTTAACTTCATGTGATCCAGGGTTGACGAACAGATGGCTTGGATTTTTCTCGGTGGAAACCGATCTATCCCCAAATTCATAATTATAGCTCAG
>NZ_JBCLWJ010000047.1:0-2038 GCF_039563885.1 Algoriphagus sp. SE2
CACTCGCCGTTGTAGCAAATTAAACTTCAACAATGAAAAATGTTTTAAGTCAATATCGAAATGCCCATAAATGGATGTTAATCCCTTGGATTGTAATTCTAATTGGATTTACTCCTCAATACTTTATGACATGGCTATCAGAACCTTGGGCCTATCACCTACATGCACTGTCTGCAATGGGTTGGTATGCCCTTATAGTAATACAGCCTTATTTGGCAACTCATGGAAAATTGCGACAGCACCGGTTTTGGGGAATGATAGGTGTATTTCTTGCTGGTGCAGTTGTGTTCTCTGCTTTATCCATAGTACCAACCAATGTCTATTTTGGAGCAAAAGGAGGATTTGAGCCAGTTTTTCCAGCATCATTTTTTTATGGACTAGTGTTTACAGAAACCATTCAAGTAATCGGTTTTGGATTAGCAGTTATTCTGGCAATCGTGAACTCTAAGAGACCAGAAGAACATGCACTTTGGATGACATCAACAATTTTTTTTGGATTAATGCCTGCATGGGGGCGTTTAATTATGTTCCCTATTTTAATTACAGGCGGTGAAATCGCATGGCTTGATACTCAAACATCTTTGAACTTCGGAATCACATTCTTTTTTCTTGTGATTCTTTATGTTGGATATAGCCTAAAAAAGTTAAAACATCCTGCAATAATTCTATCCTTGATTTTCGTTTCTTTTATGTTATTCACCATTAAAATTGGAGAACAAGAGTGGTATCAAGAATTAGTGACAAGAATAATGAAACCAACTGTTCCCTGGAAACTATAAACTTGCTACAACAATGTATATAAACCATTAAAAACGGTTCATATACCAACCGTTGTAGCACATAAAACCAATAATATGAATAGAATTATAATTCTCGGCATAATTGCTTTAACCCTGCTAGGATGCACCGAACCAGTTAAATACGATGTTGTGGTTGAAAACGTAAGTTTATTTGATGGTTTTGAAGACTTAGGCACTGTGAATGTCGCTATCAATAATGATACAATAGCTGCAATAACCACAAACAAATTAGAAGCTGATTCTATCATAGCTGGGTCAGGCAAATTTATGATTCCTGGACTGGTCAATGCCCATGTACATGTCAATAGCTTGGAAGATTTAAAAGCTGGCTACCCTTTAGGTATTTTGACTCTATTAAACATGCATACAGGATTAGAAGACAGAGAACTTGGCTGGAAAACAATGACAAAAGATTCAATTGGTTTTTCCACATTTTATGGCGCAGGTCATGCAGCCACAGTTCCGGGTGGACACCCAAATCAATTTAGTCCCGATATGGAAACTATTTCCGATTCTTTGTCCATTTCCAATTGGATACAACATCGTATTGATAAAAAGGTAGACTACATTAAAGTGATTCGTGAAAACCACGAATGGATGGGATATCCACCCCTTCCAACATTGAGCTATGAGCAAATACAGGAACTTATAGAATATGCCCATAGCAAAGGATATACAGTGGTTGTACATGCCAATACGGTTGAAGAAATGGTGAAGATTGCCGAGTTTAAGCCAGACGGTTTTGTACACATGTTGGATTATAAAGAAGACCTACCTATTCCAGACAGTTTTTATGACCAGCTAGTTAACAATAACACTTTTATTGTTCCTACTGGTGGAATTGCGCTCAAAACCATGAAGGATGCACCACCCTTTATACAGGACTGGGTCAGTAACAACCTTTTGAATGCCCAAGAACGTGCTTCTATCATCAAAGATATGCATGAAAAAGGGGTTCTTATTGTTGCAGGTACTGATGCTCAAGAAGGTCAAATGAATTTTGGGGAAGATTATTTTTTGGAACTAGAATTATATAAAATGGCAGGGTTGTCTAACCTTGAAGTACTTAAAACAGCTACAGGAAATGCAGCCAAGGCGTTTAATTTACCGATTGGAGAAATAAAAATAGGAAGTAAGGCAACTTTTGTCCTTCTCAACGAGAATCCGTTAAATGACCTTTCTAATCTTAGAAAAGTAGAACAGGTTTGGAAAAATGGCAATAATAAATAATACGTGCT
>NZ_JBCLWJ010000048.1:0-1984 GCF_039563885.1 Algoriphagus sp. SE2
AGCGATGGCAAAGGCCAAAGTCAATAGCACTGTTTTGGCTGCTCTTTGCGGGGCAGGTAAGTCGGCCCACTTGCCTTTGAAGATGTCGATCTTGCTTAAAAACCATGAGGCACTTCTGGTACTAGCAGTAGACCATCTATAAAGAGGCAGTGCAGTGGCCAAAAAGAACTTAGGTACTGTTTTGCCATTTTCAATAAAGAAGTTCTTAAATCCATCATAATGCGCTAATTCATCTTTCTTACCATCTAGATAAACATCGTGCATGCCGGCATCTTTGTTCAAGTACTTAAAGAAGAATTGATAACGATGAAGAATTCTATCCTTCCCATGGCTATCCCAATGATTTGGAAAAAAGAGGTAGATCAAGCCAAAAACTAGAATTACATAAACCGAAAATGTAATCGCTTTAGAAGGTTCCGTACCATAGGCTGAAAAGATCTTTAAAAACTGATTGACCTTCCACTTGAAGTAGGTATCGAAGCTAGGTGACTCTTGGTATAAGTATTCTAATCTTTGAGTTTCAATATCTTTCATGGTGATAAAAACCGCATTGGCAGATTCCACGTCATGATTGTCATCATAAAGATCTTTGAGCTTTCCGTGTAAGGCTATCTCAGCACGGTAACTATTCTTATCCTCAATGCGAATATGATTAAAGTAGTCTTCAAAAATATACCTTACTGAATCCCTTCCATAATTCACGGCTGTCTCATACATTAAGTCATTGTAGGCTAAGAAACTGTAAATTCCTTGACTGAAATCTGTCCATTCGATTTCGTTTGATTGTTTGAGTTCATCCAAGGCTAATTCTACTGGTCTCTTGAAAACGTTTTCTCTGATAATAAGAATGGGGAAAGGAGTTGTATTGAACAAGTGTATTCTTACTTGATTGTCATGAAAGTTATTCTTTGTGATTATTAGGTCATCGCCAGATTGACTATCGATATATACATCTGAACTCCCATAAAATATGTTTTCATTGATTTCCACTTTAAAAATTTTGTCAGTACTCAAATACATAGAAAACCTAGACCTGTAATTATCTTCTTGATATGGGTATATCTGACATTTTTCGAAGTAGAATTGAATATTTATTGGATGGTCATTTTGATTGTCCGTTATTAAGAAAACACCATCCTTAAAAGTAGAGTTATTAAAACTCGTTTGTGGCCAAAATTCTCTCCCAAAATAAGATATATGCAAGAGTGAAATAGCATCGCTGTATTCAAGTCTTACTGGCCTAAGAAAGGTACTGTGGAAAATTTTCCAGATACAATTTTTGAAAGTGACTTCTTGCTCGAAGAGTAGGTGATGAAAAATTAAACCGTCAATGCCAGAGACAGAATAATCATTAACCAGTATGTTCTCAAGCACTAACTTTTTAGAAATTCGTAAGGTATCCGTATGATCAAATTGAGGCCTAATCTTAAAATTGGTGAAATCTTCACCTGTTTGAACATATCTGTCATCTGTTAGGCTATCGTACTTAAGAACAGCATTTTTCAAGGTGAAAACATCTGAAGATTCATCTTCAATCATTTGAAAGAACTCAGCAAAAGAATATTCAGTGAGTTCTATCTTCTCCTCAGATTGTGCAATAGAGAAGAGAGGCAGGAAAAAGCATAAGGCAAGGATTAAGTATCGCATAGTGGTTGAAGCTTGGCAGAAGTTAATCAGTAATTGGGGAATTAGGAAATTAGGCTTCAGAGCCATCATTCCGGTTTTCGAGGCGTAGCGGAGGAATACCGGAATCTTTGAATTGGAGTTCGAATCATGAATAGGAGATTCCTGAACTGCGCTGTGCTTCGTCAGGAATGACGTTGAGCAATTTAATTCAGTAGTTGTGAAATCAAACTCACTGAGAAGATGGTCAGCCCCGATACGCTTCTCGTACCTCGAGCTATCGGGATTAACCAGACCATTACTTTATCTAGCTCTCGTTTCGCATTAATTTAATAATTGTGATATTAATGAAACAGAAAAT
>NZ_JBCLWJ010000049.1:0-1947 GCF_039563885.1 Algoriphagus sp. SE2
AATTAATAGAATGGGATGATCAACTGAAAGACAATTATATTGAACCCACTGAAGACCACAAATTAAGTTATCTGGAGGAGATCATGGAAGTTTTAGGGAACTGAGATGAACGATTTTGCCTCAAAAGGCAGATTAAAAAAATCGATTTATATGATTTTAAAAATGTACTAGACTTGTTCAATTCCCGCTTTTACCTAAAATAAAATCCCGTCTACCTTTTAGGAATAAAAAACTGGATGTCAGTTCATATCGGAGCTTTTCTAGATTAGCATCTTTGTAAAGATCTGTCTCTACATTTTGAATAATCTCTTCCTGTAAGTAATAAGGGTATAACTCAGAATAAGTAGCTTCAAAAACATTGGCTAATAATTCATCCGAAAGCGTCAAACAAACCTTTCTTAAGACCTCCTGATATTTTTCAAATAAATAGGGATCCATTGCAATCTTTGCATCTAAATCATCCTCTTTTGAAAAAAGTAGAGAAGCACTATCGGAATTAGGTAAGCTTCCCTCATGGGGATTTACAGAGAAAATATCATCATAATCCCAAGGAATAATTTTAAACCGATTGATTTCCTGATCGAAATAGAAAAAAACCTCATCTGTATAATCTCCATTTCTGAGCAGGTAGTTGACTGCAAGCCAACTCATGTAATTTTCGAGATCCAATTTTTCAGAAAGTTTGGTATACAATTCCTCTCCAGAATCAGTACGAATCAGTTTATAAATGGACTTAAAAGATTCAATGTAGGACTTAATATCCTGCTTCGAAATCGATTTTGATGTTTTGGATTTTTCTATTTTATGCAAATACCCTCTTCGGATTACAATTGGGCTTTTTTGATCATGAATAGCCCAATCCTGTGGCCTTTGAACAGCCATATAAATCCCCTCGCTTTTTTCGTTTATCTGTAGATTTGTAAAAGCAAAAAAGAAATCCAAAAGCCCGACTTTCTGAAGAAGACCAAACGCCAGTCTATTTCTAATATAATATTTGTCCATAGAAAGACTAAGCAAAATGAAATGGCTCATCTTTTCATTAATCTCCCCATGTTGAATTTCCACTGAGGACTCTACATCAAAACTCAGGCTTTTTCTTGGAAAATAGAGGGTGGATTGACCTCTTGTATGTACATCGTTTGGTAGAGTTTTCTGCCCATTGATAATCAATCCTAAGGGTTTCAGAACTACTTTTTGACCATTAATGGATCTGAGTTTTTGGTAATCTCGCCCATCTAAATCAAGCTTTATTTGATTTTCTATTTTTCTTGAGATAACCGAAAAATCCAGGTCCCTAGAACCTAAATTTTCTTGAGCAAATGAATTGGCAATTCCTAACCAAAAAAGGAAAAATACAATTAGATTTTTTTTCATCTCGATAGTATACATATACCAATACACTTCCTCCCTTGCTTGATTTTAGCTTAAAAGCGTATATGCCAATAAACTAAAATCTCAAAATAATATAAGAAAAAAAACCAACTCTTTATGAGTTGGTTTTTAATTTCATCATTTATGACAATTTCCTTTATTAAAACATTTATTTTGTTTTAAATAAGTATTTTAATATTTAATAAACACTTTTTAAGATTTTTATACAATTAATTTTGTTTCCAAAATATTTAACAATTGGTTCAATTACTTTAATTTTATGGTATACATAAAAAATAGGTGTGAACAATTCTCTTTTTATTTTTCTCTTTTTAGTTTTTCTATTCTCCTGCCAAAAGAAGAGCTCCATCCAAGAATCAAGACTAACTGCAAGCTTGGTCAATATTGAACTTCCATCTTTGCAAGAGGAGAGTGATGAACTCGTGGGTGTGTACTATATGCCTTCATGGAACACCTCCCCTGACCCAACGAAGGATCGAGATAGTTTTTGGTCATGTATTACTGGGAAATCGGATTGTTCTAGCATCCTAAACCCTGGAATCTGGGGACCAAAAG
>NZ_JBCLWJ010000050.1:0-1475 GCF_039563885.1 Algoriphagus sp. SE2
GTCGCAGCAAAAATTTCTGTTGCAAGTAAAGTCACTGTGTTTGTTAAGCCCAGCTCTGCCGTTGGTGTCGGCGTAATCAATGTGATCACCGGAGCAGTTACATCTTTTACAATTACATTTTGAATAGCAGAAGTGCTATTTCCATTACCATCATCAAAGGTCCAATTGATTTGGTAAGTGCCTTGCGCAGTATATTCAGTTGGATCAGTAGTCGTTCCTGTGATTGTACCAACACAATTGTCTGTCGTGGTTGGGGCATCTACTGTTACACTGCATTCGCCTGTCGCATCGGCCAAGACTGGTGTCACTGGTGCTTCTGCATCTAGTACGGTAACCGTGAAGCTCTGCTGAGCTGCCGCATTGCCTGCTTCATCGGTTGCATCCACCGTTACGGTAGTAGTTCCTACAGGGAAGAAGGTGTTAGGCGCTGGGCTAATGATTAGGGTTGTTCCACCCGAGCAATTATCAGCAACAGTTGGGTTGAAGTTCACCACTGCACCACAAGCATTGGCATCGTTGTCCACCATGATATCAGCAGGAACGGTAATCACCGGAGCAGTTTTGTCTTCTACAACAACCTCGGCTGTGGCTATGGCGAAAGCCCCTTTGCTATCGGTAACTGTTAACGTAACGGGCGTTCTACCCAAAGGATAAGGCCCTGCCGGGCTCACGCTAAAGGAAATCTCATCCCCATCAGGGTCAAAGGAACCATTATCAAAATCAGCAGCTGTGGCATTGCCTTGGCAGTTTGCATCCGCAGACACAAAGAAATTTTGTGCACTGGCTGTTGGGGCCTGGTTGCATACACCTAATGGATCAATGACGGTAACATTAATAGAAGTAGATGACGTATTGCCTACTGCATCTGTTACCGTTAATGTCACCAGCTTAGTAACTCCCAGATCCTGGCAACTAAATGTATTAGGGCTGATGGAACGACCTACAATATTACCGCAGTTATCGCTGCTTCCTCCGTCCAGGTCATCCGGGCTGAGGCTGGCATTCCCATTGGCATCCAGGGCTATGAATCGGCCAGTTGCACCCGCTTTAAGCACATAGGTTTTAATCACCATGTCATTGATCGATGTGGAGCTAAAAGAATCGTTAAACAGCGTGTTTCTCGAAAAGAACGTACCTCCAGCATACGGATCACCATTTAAGACTACTGCTGTTTGCGCATCATACTTCCCTGTTGGAGTTAGGGTCAGGATGTAAGACTGACCTGCTGTAACAGTAATAGGGCTGTTAAAGATGAAAGGAACGAATTCCCCGTTTACATCCACATTGGCAAATGAACTTGTTCCCAATAGAGCGCCTGGGTTATTGGGGTCACTGCCGCTGTAAAGGGCTAGCGTGATCGTGCCCGGCTCAGTTGTTTTAGCAATCTGTACATCTATCCGGGATAGGCTACCCGTTGATGCTGCCTGAAAGGTTTGTGCCAATAAAAAATTGGGAGTTAACGGGATAGGTGAATT
>NZ_JBCLWJ010000051.1:0-1404 GCF_039563885.1 Algoriphagus sp. SE2
TCCGAGAAAATGGCGAGCCTTGGGGAGCTAACTGCAGGCATTGCTCATGAGATCCAGAACCCGCTGAATTTTGTGAATAACTTCAGTGAAGTCAGTAATGAGCTGATTGAGGAAATAGAAGAAGAAAGAGACAAAAACCAAGAAATAAGAGACGAGGCTTTGGTCAGCGAAATCCTAAGGGATATCAAAGAAAACCTGACAAAAATCCATCACCACGGCAAGCGGGCTGATGCCATTGTAAAAGGCATGCTCGCACACAGCCGAAGCAGTTCCGGTGAGAAAATACCCACAGACATCAATGCGCTTGCGGATGAATATTTGAGGTTATCCTACCATGGACTTCGAGCCAAAGACAAATCATTCAGTGCTGACTTTAAAACAAACTTCGATCCGAATTTACCCAAAGTGAATGTAATTCCTCAAGATATTGGTCGTGTTTTGCTCAATTTGATTAATAACGCATTTCAGGCCTGTACTGAGCCTAGCGGAAGTGCGGCTGCTGGAGTTGAAAAACCTTTAGTTCAAGTTTCGACAAGAAAATCGGACAATGGAATTGAAATCAGGGTTTCGGACAACGGATCTGGAATCCCCGATGACATCAAAGACAAAATTTTTCAGCCGTTTTTTACGACTAAACCAACCGGTCAAGGAACCGGGCTTGGGCTATCGCTGAGTTATGATATTGTGAAAGCACATGGGGGCGAGTTAAAGGTGGAGACGAAAGAAGGATCAAGTCTGCCTGCCGGCGAGGCAGGCACAGAATTTACCATTGAATTACCCATATAAAATGACTATGAGAACGACATCATCACAATTTTTAGGGAAAATACATTTCATCCTTCCCCTTCTCCTATTTGCCGCCTGCAACCGCAGCCCAAAAGATGACGGAACTGCCCCCACATCACTCTTTCCGCAACCCCAAACCATTGCAGCCAACCCCGAAGGTGGTTATGCCATAAACCCTGTAACAGGCGATAGCATCAAACCCAACATTTTGAGCAGTGGCGACACGCTCATCACCGGTGTACCCATACCCTCAAGGGGAAAACTCATCCACCCGGACAGTGTGGCAAAACCCAGAGTGGTGAAAGCTACTTCTCCGCAAAGTCTTGAAAGGCACAATACCCACCCCAACCGACACAAAATACCCGAAAACCTGCCAACTTTTCCGGTTGACCACAGTCAACTTAAAACCGTTAAATTAGGCGAAGGCAACAAAGATTTTGTTTTAATTAATTCTATCGGTGACACCATACCCACCGGCATACCGATACCTGCCCGGGGCAAAACAGTAAAAGCCATTCAACCCTTACCCACCAAAGCCCTGCCCCCGGCTTTTAAAGATGCCCTTACCAATTTACAATATTTTGATGTGGACCAAGGTATGGGGTCCTCTTATGTCAG
>NZ_JBCLWJ010000052.1:0-1097 GCF_039563885.1 Algoriphagus sp. SE2
TCTGATATATGCATTTGGCGAAATTGTTTTGGTTATTATAGGTATACTGATAGCAGTTTCGATTAATGGCTGGAATGAGAGCAGAAAACTTAAAATTGAGCAACAATCTATTCTAAACGACCTTAGGCAAGAGATGAATGGGAATCTTGGTGCTTTGAATGATGTGATTGAACGGCACCAAAAATCATTTGAAGGAGCTTCAGAAATGAAAGCCCTTTTTACAGATAGAGAAGCTTTCGATAAGATGTCAGATAGCACATTTAAATCCATTCATATTAAAATGGATAATAATCCTACCTATGACCCAAGGTATGGAATACTCAATTCCATTATTTCCTCAGGGCAAATCAATCGAATACCTAATAAAGAACTAAAATATTTATTGGCATCTATTAAAGAATGGACGGTAGATGCTTTTGAAGATGTCATGAAGATAGAAGCACAACGAAATGAGTTATTATTTTCAACATATCTGAACAGTCAAGTTATCATAGACGGAAAAATTATAGGAGGACTAATCTGGAAGCCCGCTTATGATCATCCACCCTATAGAAACTTGGTTAGTTCCTTATATTACTATACTCGAATGCAAGGATTAAATGAAGAAATTGAATTAAAGGAGGCGATGGAGCGCATTATTGAACTCATCGATCAAGAAATCGAATAGAATCAATAATTTGATTTTTGAGAATTTTTAGAGAATATCTACGCTACGAAAATAGCTTCAGTAGAGGCAGCTATTGAATATTTCAGAAATGTGCTTTAGCCAGCCAGGATGAATCAGATAAAAATCTAGGGCATGATAACAGGCTATTGGGCTGATTTTATTTTAGGAGTTACCCCAACTGAGTTTAGACTAAATTTTTGACTAGGTGTAGCTTTAACCTACACCTTATTTTTTTTTAGAATTTGCAATTCTTTATTAATAATTGATCCTCAGCTAAATGTATTTATCTAAGCTTCGATGTGATCTACGCTATTTTATTTCCTTTGAATGCATTGTAGTAAAAAATGAGATTTCTTGCCTTCGGCAGGCAAGCTCTCTGGTTGAAATGACTCCGATCGGTACTGAGATTTTGATTCTTGATGGGGCTGCA
>NZ_JBCLWJ010000053.1:0-1050 GCF_039563885.1 Algoriphagus sp. SE2
TTATTGCCTGTTATCAGTGGATGTCCAACAGATATTATAGTTTCTAACGATTTAGGTAATTGTAGTGCAGTGGTCACTTGGACTCCACCGACGGCCTCAGGTGCTGGTACCGTTATTTTGACAAGTAACTTTGAACCAGGTGCGGTATTCTCTGTAGGAACTACAAAAGTTACCTACACCGCTACTGACGGATTCGGTAACCAAAGCTCCTGCAGCTTTGATGTCACAGTGAATGATTCTGAAGCTCCGGTACCTCCAACCCCTCCTGCAGATATCACTGTGCTTAGTGCTGCACAAATACCAACTCCGGTTGACTTAACCGCTATAGATAACTGCGAAGGGTCAATCACAGTGAGCCCTACAATACAGATCATAAAAGATCCTTCGGCTTGCGACAATAATTACACTGAGATTCGTACCTGGACATTTGTTGATGCCGCTGGCAACTTGTCATTTGTAGATCAAACGATTACAGTATTTGATAATAATCCTCCAGTATTGATAAGTCCACTGCCAGTAGACTTGACCTTGTCGAGTGCCGCTGATGTACCGCCTCCGGTTGATTTGACCTTTGCTGATCCAGAAGATTTGGGAACTATAGATTTTTCCCCAACTGAACAAATAATTCCGGGTAGTTGCGTCAATGAATTTACCCTGATCCGTACTTGGCAAGCTGTAGATGAATGTGGCAATATGGCAGACCCTATTATCCAAACCATAACAGTCCTAGACAACGAGAAGCCTGTCGCTCCAGCAGCTCCGGCTGATGTAACGGTACAGTGTGCCGGCGATGTTCCACCTCGTATAGATCTGACAGCAACAGATAATGCCGATGGACCAATCACCGTGAGTCCTACATCGACTATTACCTTTGGAGCTAATGGAATTGACTTTACCGAAGTGCGCACTTGGGCATTCATAGATGGCTGTGGCAACTTCTCATCCGTAAGCCAGACCATTACAGTGAAAGACACGGAGGCACCAAACGCTACTTCCTTGGGTGAAGCTGTGGATTTGGAGATAGACGTAAATGCGATACCAAATGCCTCT
>NZ_JBCLWJ010000054.1:0-980 GCF_039563885.1 Algoriphagus sp. SE2
TCGGAAAAAATGGCAAGCTTAGGAGAGTTGACTGCCGGCATTGCCCATGAGATCCAGAACCCTCTGAATTTTGTGAATAACTTCTCTGATGTCAGTGGCGAGCTGGTAGATGAAATGAATGAGGAACTGGAGAAAGGGGACATTGAAGAGGCAAAAGCCATTGGTAAAGACTTAAAAGAAAACCTCTCGAAAATAAATCACCATGGCAAACGTGCTGATATCATTGTGAAAGGAATGCTAGAGCATAGCCGAGCCAAAAAAGGAGAGGAAACACCCACTGACTTAAATGTACTTGCCGACGAATATCTGCGGTTGAGTTACCACGGACTTCGTGCCAAAGACAAATCCTTTAATGCTGATTTTAAACTGGAACTTGATCCGGATCTTCCAAAGGTCAATTTAGTTGCTTCGGAGATCGGAAGGGTAATTTTGAACCTGGTGAATAATGCTTTTTACGCCGTTCACGAAAAAGCGAAAATAACTCCCCAACCTTCCGAAGGAGAAATAGGCTATCAACCAGAAGTCATTGTCAAAACAACAGTATTGAAGTCCCCTTCAGGGGATTTAGGGGTCGAGCTTTCGGTAAAAGACAACGGCAGAGGGATCCCGGAACAGTTCCAGGACAAGATCTTCCAGCCTTTTTTTACCACCAAGCCAACTGGTTCGGGGACGGGATTGGGTTTATCCTTATCTTATGACATTGTGAAAGCGCATGGTGGAGAGTTAAGGGTGGAGAGTTCTCAACATCAGGGGACTAAATTCAAATTTTACTTACCGGTAGATAAATAATAAATTAATGAAGTGCTTATCTCCGCTTTCATGATCGCTTTCCTCTACGATATTTTCATTAAGATGCTGAACGCCTTATTGTTGAACATCAAAACCTCTACCACTTTAGGTTTTGGTGAGATACCAATTAAAGGCCTACCCCGTTATTTAGCCATTATCCAGGGCTTTATCGGCTGGTTTATGTTAACCAT
>NZ_JBCLWJ010000055.1:0-964 GCF_039563885.1 Algoriphagus sp. SE2
TCGTCAACTCAACACTGGAAGACCAACACGGAAACATTTGGCTAGGTACAGGTTATGGGCTAATCAAACTTGGATTGCGTCCTAAGCCTGTAAATGGTGATATAGATGATAAGACCCATAAAGGGTATGCAGGAGATCAGACTTATCTTTCACCGCTTGGCTACGGCAAGAGTGATGGATTAAAGGATATGCGTTTTTCCTTAGACGTCCTGTATTTGGATAGTAAAAACCGCCTTTGGTTGGGCATGGAAAAAGGGGTAAGCATGCTGGATATGAACCAACAGACCACTGCCCTAAACCCACCGGTAATTTCCCTGAAGCAACTGGATATTAACGAACAGTTTATCGATTACAGGAACATACCTGGTAGTTTAAAGAAGGAGCTTATTTTTTCAGGCGTTCAGGCTTTTGAGAATTATCCTTTGAATCTGGAACTCGCCCACCAAAAAAACTACCTTACCTTTCACTTTGCAGCCATAGACTGGGAAGCGCCGCATAAAATACAGTACAGCCACCGTATGCTGGGCCTCAATGATAATTGGAGCAATCCCACACAGGAAGCCAAAGCAGACTATCGCAACCTGCCCCATGGCACCTACACCTTTCAAATCAGAGCCATAGGCAAAAGCCGCCAATGGAGCGAGCCGTTTGAATATACCTTTACCATTCTTCCCCCCTGGTGGCAAACCTGGTGGGCGTATGTGATCTATGCCTTCCTGTTTTTGATGGCCTTACGCATATTTAGCCTTTGGAGAGAAAGAAGATTGCGGCAGGAGAAAGAAGTATTGCAGGTGAAGGTAGAAGAAAGAACCGCTGAGTTGAAGCAAAAATCTGATGAACTGGAACACTCGCTGGAGAGCCTAAAATCGACACAATCCCAACTCATCCAACAGGAAAAACTCGCCTCCCTTGGCCAGCTCACCGCTGGCATTGCCCACGAGATTAAAAACCCGCTCAATTTTGT
>NZ_JBCLWJ010000056.1:0-918 GCF_039563885.1 Algoriphagus sp. SE2
GTCTACAAGGTATCAGCGAGTATCGAGGAATGTACTGGACCTGTTGAATCAGTGGCCTATCTGCCGATTTTTGACCCGAATGGAAACTTTGTCACCGGTGGTGGCTGGATCATGTCTCCAGCAGGAGCGTACAAAGCAGATGAAAGCCTGACAGGTAAAGCGAATTTCGGATTTGTATCGAAATACAAGAAAGGTTCTAACCAAGTGGATGGAAATACTGAGTTCCAATTCAAAGCAGGAGATTTGAATTTCAAGTCCACCTTGCATGAATCGGGCACCTTGGTGATATCCGGTAAGAAAGCTACCTATAGAGGTGAAGGAACCATCAATGGAGTTCCGGGATATAAATTCACCTTGGTCGCTCTCGATGGAGATTGGAACGGTGGAACAGACCCAGATCAGTTCAGAATCAAAATCTGGGGAGATTCAGGAATCATCTATGACAATGGACTTAATGCTGATGAAAACTCCGATGTTTCCACAGTCTTAGGTGGTGGTTCAATAGTTATCCATGAAGCAAAAGGTAAAGGAAGTAAGAGAATTCTCAGTGACCTGATTACAGTCCCATGGAATACTCCGACTGAAGTGATAGAGGATAAGATTGCCGCTATGAGCTCGGGTTGGTTTGATGGTAAGCCAGTTATACTTCATGCAAGCTTGGATTCTTATAACTCTTTGGAGCCTGGATTCTATGCAGTTAAGACAGAACTTGAAGAAAACGATTGGTTCACATTAGTAGAACCCATTGTGATCAATGTTCTTGTAGAGGATAAGCCAATGGCTACTGATATTTTATTGAGTAATTCCACCTTAGCTCTGGGTATTGAATCAGGAAGTGTAATTGGTGATTTAAGCACAATCGATCCTGTGGATGATGAGCACACCTATTCGATGACAGACCAAACTGATTTTGAATTA
>NZ_JBCLWJ010000057.1:0-882 GCF_039563885.1 Algoriphagus sp. SE2
GAAATGAATTATGAAAGATAGAATTTTCCAAACGCCGTCATCATTTACTAATATGAGGCTATCTAGACCATATTTTCTAGGTGAAGGGTCATTTATTTTTGAAGCTTGAAAAACTACGTCAACACGAATCGATTTACCTATTTTGGAAGTCTTGGTATCGATTATCCGTTCAGTGGTTTCTATTGTTGGCGAGTTACTATTACGAATTGAGTTTTGCCAACTGGATATGAATTCTTCTATAGTCTTAGGTTTAGGCGTTTTTCCTTCTGGAACTTCAGATACAAATTGTGCTCCTTCAAAGAAAACCGAACGCATTAATTCCCAATCCGGTTCTTCTGCATTCCCATATGAGAAAGACTTGTAAAGCTTCTTGAGTAAGATGTAAACTTGATTTTCCTCATCAGGGGTTAGTGATTCTGTGTGTAACGATTCAGTCAGTGATTTAACCTCTGTTAGGATAACTTTTACCTTTGTCTTGCCAGTATTTTCCACATAATGCTTGCCAACAGCATTCATCCAAGATGAAGTTCCTGTTCGTTCTTCTGAGACAATAGTTTCACCATTTTCACGATGAACTAAAACCTTTCCACCAGAAACAACATAGGATGCTTTAGCTGGATGTGTATGCCATTCATCTTTCTCTCCTGGTTCCAATGTATATTCTAATACTCTTACAAACTCATTATCCAACAAGATTTTGAAATTAGAAGGCGAAGCTTGAACTGCATCAATGTCTGTATTGGATTTATTTATATTTTGAAGAGAAAAGCTATTATTTTCCTCTAATTCAATCTCTGAAACATTGGGGCTTTCCCTACAGGATAACAATAGACAAGCGATCAAGATTAAAAGTGTAATACTTTTCATTTGTTATTGGTTGGT
>NZ_JBCLWJ010000058.1:0-869 GCF_039563885.1 Algoriphagus sp. SE2
CTTAATTCTGCTTACAATGTGGTGACATTGTCTTTTTTAATAAAAGCAGTCTGATTTTTCCATTCTACTTCATACCAAATATCCTTACTTGACCTAATCTTTACACGATGACCAGGTTCTACTCTATCCACTAATTCTCCTCCCGCTGATGGCTTTGAAACGATCATAGTTGGGCTCTGCGTGATCAATGCAGTTCTGGGAGCTTTCAGGAAATTATTAGTGATAAAGATTAGAATAATCAAAAAGATGGATGGCCAATAATATCTTGCTTCAGAAACTTTCCTACCATTTACCCAAAGCATGATTAAGGAAATTACAAGAAAAACAGCTAAAGCACCGACCATGATTTCTTTGTATTCTACTAAGAAAAGAATAAATCTTTCCGTATCGCTGACTTCATAGCCGACTAGGTTACTTTGTCCGGTCAGGTTTTTAATCTTAGATATTGTTTGGGAATTGGGGTTTAAATCATAGTATTTGCTCAGATAAAGTGTAGCTAGCTCTTTGTCTCCTATTCCCTCAGAAATGAAAGACATTTTAAGCAGCATAGCAGGTGAATAAATTCCTAATTGATAGTTTTCCTGATATATTTCCATCGCTTCCTTGTAACTTCTTTGTTGAAACAAAGAATCTGCCCTTTCGATATCAAATACATCTGCCTGACAATTAATACTTTGCAAAAGGAAGATAAAGAATATGAAAAATTTCGTAAGAAAGATTGAATTAGAGTTTGGCATTTATAAAACGGTAGCTTAAATTTGCAGTCCAATTACGACAATGATCTGGCAAAAAGCAAGGCTAAGGAGTCGATTTGAAAGTATAGAAACCATAATTTTATGGTTAAAATTTCTGAAAATTTTCAGTTGAAA
>NZ_JBCLWJ010000059.1:0-868 GCF_039563885.1 Algoriphagus sp. SE2
CAAAAATTGCTGACTGAAAATAAGTTTAGCAGGTATCTTATTTATGCTATGGGAGAAATCATCCTTGTTGTAATTGGGATTTTGATTGCTCTTCAAGTAAATAATTGGAATGAGAATAAAAATTTGGAACACAAAACATTAATAAGCCTTAGTTCCCTGGCGGAGGAATTAAATTCCAATAAACGCGTCCTAAAATCCAATATAGAGATGATAAAATTTGATCTTCGAACGGGACTTAATTTTATTGATTCATTAAACAATAATTCAATTTCTACGGAGCATAAAAACACATACCTACTCGATAAAATTCTTGAATTAGGACCGGTAAGGGTAAGATCCTTAACTACAAATTCTCTTGAAGAAATGATTAGCTCTGGCAGTTATAGTGCGATTGACTCTGAAACCATCAAAGAAAATTTGCTAGCCTATAATTCGGAGATTGAAAACATGAATAACGAGCTTCGACGATTCGAAGAGCATTGGAGAAATATTGAATCCCCTTATATAACGAAACATTTCAGTCTTTTGGATATGTATGCCCGGAGGGGAGATAGTTTACTCAATGAAGATGCCTTTTTGAGCGGCGGGAATATTCCAAGATTCAATGATGCGGAAATTTACTTCGAAAACGAATTGGATGCCTTCTATAATAACCGTGAATTTGCCAGTATGTACATATCTCGGTTTTTTGATTTAAGGGCTGTAATACGAGCCATGTATCGACTTGACGTTTCAATAGATAAATTGCTTGATGACCTTACCAATGTAAATGGATAAACTACATTGAATAATTGATAGAACGAAAGCAAAACAATGGCTATAAGTAATTGCTTTTTCACGCCTACTTCTGATCCTGATAGCTATCGGG
>NZ_JBCLWJ010000060.1:0-827 GCF_039563885.1 Algoriphagus sp. SE2
CAATTGGAATGAAAACCGTAAAGATCGAATTCAAGAACAAACCTACCTTAAGAGACTTTTAAAAGAATTAGAGTCAGATAGCGAGAGTTGGAGGTCAGCTATCGAGTATACTGCTTCCATTACTAATGAATCTAAGATAATCCTTGAGCAACTTAGCACTCAAAATGTTGTAGACACCGCTCTATTTGTTAAAAAAACTTTTGTGGTTGGTTCTCAGCTAATTCGCCGTCCTTATATACCAACCTACGATGAATTACTTTCTTCTGGCAGACTAAGTATACTGCAGAATGACTCTTTAAGAACTAAGCTAAGAACATATATGGCGATATTTAAAATGTGGGACAACCAAGGTGATTATGTGCAATGGCAATCTGATTTTGCAGATTATAAAGATCACATACATCAATACTTCTCACCATTAATTCTTACTGAGATAGGTAAAGCTGTTAGGGTTTCACGTGATTCATTAATTTCAGTTGAAAAATTGAACTCTATGGGTTTAGATTTGAGTGGTTATTTGTCTGACAAAAAATCGCTTACTCACCTAAGAAAAATTACCTATACCCATGAACAATTGAATCTTGTATATCAAAATATTCATGAAACAACACTACTTCCGTTGATTGACCGAATAAAAAGAGAGATAAAAGAATAATTTGGCAACCATTGTAGATTAAAGAAATCTTAATTATAACAAAAGCACAAAAAAGGGCTATAATTCAGCGTGGAAATAGTACAAAAACCGAAAGTAAAACATATAATCAACTTGATTTCTCTGCGGATTAGTCCTTCGGACGATTCTCCGCCGAAATCATAGCCGAACCGTT
>NZ_JBCLWJ010000061.1:0-809 GCF_039563885.1 Algoriphagus sp. SE2
TAAATCTTCCAATGAGTGTTCAAGCTCCTCAGATTTTTTCTTCAACTCACCGGTTCTTTCTTCTACTTTTTGTTGAAGTTGTTCTTTTTCTTTTCGCAGTTTTTGTTCACGCCAAAGGCTAAATGATCTTAAAGCCGCAAGGAATATCAGCCCATATAAAGTATAAGCCCACCAAGAGTACCACCAAGGCGGGTTTATAGTAAACGTATATTCAAATGGCTCACTCCATACTTCACTCGCTCCAATGGCTCTGATTTGAAAGGTGTAAGTGCCGTAGGGCAGGTTTCGGTAGTCTGCTTTGGCTTCTCTTGTGGGATTGCTCCAATTGTCATTGAGTCCCAGCATACGGTGACTGTATCGTATTTTATGCGGAGCAGCCCAGTCTATAGCAGCGAAATGAAAGGTGAGGTGGTTTTTATGGTAGGGCAACTCTAAATTGAGCGGGTAGTTCTCAAATTTTTGCACGCTTTTAAATGCTATTTCATTACCCAGGCTATCTGAAATATTGCGGTAGTCTAGAAACTGCTCATTGATATCCAATTGTTTTAATAATGGTTGTGGTATTTGAGCAGATGGATTAAACTTGTTTAAATCCAACATAGTTAAACCCTTACCGCTTCCCCACCAGGCACGGTTTTTACTATCGATTAATGCAGAATTATGATAAAAATCTAATCCTTTAAGGCCATCTTGTGTGCCAAAAACTTGTATTGCAAACACTTCTCCTCCTTCGGGGGAAGCAGGGAGCGGGCTAATTTGCGTAAGCCCTTTTACTGTAGTTATGTATAAATTCCTGTTGTTATCTTCTA
>NZ_JBCLWJ010000062.1:0-789 GCF_039563885.1 Algoriphagus sp. SE2
AACAGTTTATGAATAAGTAGTAGCCTGCCGATAAGCGGCTATTACTTATAAAGGTTGTTTGCCTATCGTTATTACTTTTTAATATAAGGTCTATTCTATATTGTTTTTCAATCTTCCAAATATCTATTTATCTGTTTAAGACATAATTCTACAATATCAATTGTCCTTTCATAATCTCTTATGGAATTTGCTCTACCCCTAATTGCCTCGACCACTAAAGTTTCAAATTCAGGATCATCGACAAGGAATGAGTAATTGTTCGGTACACCAATATTTTCGCTAAAATCCAGGTAACCGGTATCTTGAAGAAACTTCGATTTAAAATGTTTTTGGTAATAGGGAAACAGAAGACGAGCTGCATTTCTTCTGGTGTCCACTTTGTCCACTATTCTTTTAAATCCAGTTTCATAAACATCAGTAATCGTTTCCCTGAGGCTGTCGGATTTGATTAGTTCAAGGTTGCCTGATTTTAAAGTTTCGTATGTGGAGGTCTTTGGGAAAAAATAGGTGAATTGAACGAAATCAAAAAAATCTTTATACATAGAATCACTTTCTACCGAATTCTTTAAAATAAAGTCATAGACATTTATGGTAGCCTGATGATAGGTGACCGTTCTTTCATAATCCGTATTTAATTCTTTAAGATTGATTATCAATTCAGATTTTAAACTATTTAAAATCACTTGCTCTCGCTGGGAATTAATTCGATTTTCATTCCAATTGTTTATTTGTAAGGCAATCAAGATTCCCACAACCACCAAAACAATTTCGCCAAATGCATAGATCAGG
>NZ_JBCLWJ010000063.1:0-787 GCF_039563885.1 Algoriphagus sp. SE2
TGCCTTTGCGGTAAAAATAAGACACCTACCTTTTAACCCCATATAATTATCGAAGACGTAAAGTCAAAGATCGTTCTTAAGCATCGAGCCCCTTTGATCTGGTTCTATACGTTCTACAAATCAGCAACCCAAGATACTGCCCCTGCTATCAAAAGGAATTCATGATCAGCATCCATCGGATCTATAAATAGGATCCAATCTGGTAGCAATTACTACTGTTAGATTAGATACTTCAGGAACCTATATTCTTTTTAATACTTCTTTGATGTCTTATTACAAGCAAACTGATCACAAAAAATGGAATTGTCGATAGGAGTATTTTCCAGTTTGCACTCGCTATTCCAGTCAGAAACACCATAAACATTAACACTCCTAGGAATGCAACACCAAAATAGGTTATTCGCCTACTGGCACGTTTTTGAAATAGGGTAAATAATATCATTAATTGACCAATAAATGGTAATACGGTCAATGGATGTAATACGGATTCGGGGCCATTAAATAACTTATAAAAGACCTCCCCTTCCATTTGAAATAAGAACTGATGCCTATTATCACCCCATTCTAAATATCCCATTAGAGAGGTTACCAGTAAAAGAATATTTAAAACCTTACTCTTTAGATTATCATCCATAACGTTTTTGCTATTACGGTTCATAGGTGGTAAGTAGACGATTCCAGGCTTCAAACGAATTCATACCGTGACAATTTTGAAGCGAGCTACAGTACTTAATTTAATAACCTTCCTGCCTAAATGCTATTTATAAGTTGCTTTAATGCATCCAGG
>NZ_JBCLWJ010000064.1:0-772 GCF_039563885.1 Algoriphagus sp. SE2
TTATGGTGCAACATTCTGATTTCAACCCAAATTTTCAATTGCAGGTCCTTGATTCTATGTATAAAGAAGTTCAGAATAATAATGCAGACCCTATAAATTATGCCTATTTATTGGATCGAGTTAAAATGAATATGGGTGAAAAACTGGTCTATGGTACACAAGTAACCTATCATTGGTTTTCGGGAAAAGCTCGCTATAGGCCTACTATTGATCCAGAAAACCTTAACCAAAGACGAGCCGAGATTGGTCTAGAACCAATAGAAATCTATCTGGATGAAATGACCGAAGTAAATAATAAAATGGGTAATTCAATTGTTGGGGGTATTACAAATGTGGCATTGTTTTTAATAATTACTTTAATAGTCATTACCGGAGTAATTGCGCTGTTAATTTTTAAAAGAAAAAAGACAATAGATAACATCAGCTAAAACGCATTTTTATACTAAACTTTGTAGACCATTATAAAAACAGTAATACTGATGAAAAGACTACTATTATTTTTATTGCTTATGCCATTCATTTCCTTTGGACAAGACCAAAATTCTGAATGGACAGAAGAATTGCGTATCAAGCAACTGAATAACCTTAAAGATTCGACTACTTGGGATAGTTAAAAAATGAAAAAAGACAATGAACCACAACCTTTTGGAAATCCGGGATTTATGAATTTTGGAGCCTTCCCAGCACCTGACTATAACCTGATTGGTAAATTTAAGGGAGTTGGGAACTATTCTACTGCCTTTCAGCCATTAAACTTAAATGGCAAGAACGT
>NZ_JBCLWJ010000065.1:0-734 GCF_039563885.1 Algoriphagus sp. SE2
CAAAATTTGCTCTCGGAGGGAAAAACTGGAAAATATCTGAAATATGCTATCGGAGAAATAATCTTAGTTGTTATAGGAATTTTAATTGCCCTTCAAATAAATAATTGGAACCAAGAAAGTGAAAATAAAAAGCTGGCAATATTTTACATGAATTCACTTGCGAATGATCTAAAAAAAGACACATTGGATATAAATCTTATTACTGAAATACAACTCGAAGATAATAAGACCACAGAAAAATTATTAAAAAGAATCTATAAACCGTCCAGTAACATTGATACCATTATAAAAATAGCAAGAAACGAATTAGATGACGGTTTTAAAGTTAAAAGAGACTATTCAAATAACACCTTTAACACCATCATATCATCAGGAAATATTAATCTTCTTAATAAAGATTTAATAGATAAGTTAATGGACTTAAATAGCATACAAGAAGACCAATTAAAACGATTTGACAGTAATCTAGATACTTATAAAAATGTAAGTACTTATTATGCACAGCATTTCACTTATTCAAAGGGGCCAACAGGTAATATTGTTGATGAAATTTTATGGAATAACGTTAATGAAAAAGTTTTAGTTAGTAGTCTTTCTAATTCGCTTACACAACGCAAATTTATGTTTGACAACACCATTAGAGGACATTTAAGAGTAAAGGAGAAATCTCGAGAAATATTGGAACTAATTGACACATTGCTAAAAAAATAATGACAGCATAACCGCTAACCAAT
>NZ_JBCLWJ010000066.1:0-717 GCF_039563885.1 Algoriphagus sp. SE2
AACAGATTCGAAAATTAAAATTCCGATAGATTCTTTTCTTAGCCACTTTCTTAACTTTTTAGAAGAAATTAAATAAAGCCTGACCCTGGATTCAAAAATACTATTGGCTATTCATGAAAGAATATAGAAAACATGCTAAGTGAACAAAAAGGATCTACCTAATAATGGTGTTGGACCAATGTAATTCATGATAGAATTAAAAAATGAAAAACGCCTCTATCTTCTGGATTTCGTATTACGCTTATTCAACAAAGAAATAAAAGCTATAGCCGTACACATTATAAATAAAAAAATAAGGCCATTGAAGAAAACCATTTGTCTCAAACTCTTTAAAAAATTTTAATAAGAAAAAAGCCCTACCCATTATGGGGTAGAGCTCTTGTCAAGTAAATGAGATTTAAAAGACTAAAAATGGATGGTTTTAGTTCTTCCGATAGCATCTTTTAGTTCCAGATATACTTCTTCAGGAGCAATACCTTTGAAGGAGAAATCTTTTATAAATCCTTCAGGTTGGTCAACAAATTCCTCATGAATAATTTTACCCCCTTTTTCGGTTTTCACTTTTACTTCGACACCAGGCTCAAAAAGGCCAATCACTCTAAGGTTAATAGTTGCATCATCAATCAATTTACCATAGGCCATTAAGGGTAATTGGTTAGGTGATAATGGTCTTTCTTTAGTTTCTACAGAATAGACAACTTCCTCGTCGTCGGTTAG
>NZ_JBCLWJ010000067.1:0-706 GCF_039563885.1 Algoriphagus sp. SE2
ATTTCGATAATTCATTCTCAATTTTTGTCAGTAATTTTTCTGCTTTTAAAATAGCATAATTTGTAGGTTGCCCAATATAAAGTTGAAACTGATTTCGTAGGCTTTTCAAGAAATATAGATATTGTACGTCATTTTTCAAAGATTCATAATCATTTGGAATCATTGGCACATCTTTGACTGTAATACCATCCCAAAGTGAATTAAATCTAGTTCTAAAAATATTTTCGCTTGCTCTTTCTATTATAGCATTATACTTATTTTGATAGACGTACATCTGTTTCGCATGATTGTAGTATAAAATAATTTCCCTTCTTAACTCGACATTAGAAATTAAATTTAAGTCTGATGAATTTAATGATTCGAATAACTCATTTGATATACTCGGATTCCATGGCATAGAAGTATTTCCGAAATGATAATTTAATGAATCTTGGTAGGCTAAATTTTGCTCAAAGCTATAAAGTATCACATTTACTGAATTTGGTGTTGCACTACTATACTTTTGCCATTTTGGAAGAGACCTAAGATCTCCAGCAATACTTTCTTTTAAACCTTCTAATAATATTTTTTCTTGAATTTTAAGTTTTCGATTTTCATTCCAATTGTTAACCTGAAGTGCCAATAAAATTCCAATCATCACAAGAACAATCTCACCAATTGCATATTTAAAATACTTTCCAGTTTTGCCTTCTGAAAGCAAGCTTTG
>NZ_JBCLWJ010000068.1:0-695 GCF_039563885.1 Algoriphagus sp. SE2
TACAGATTCGAAAATCAAAATTGCCTTGGATTCTTTTCTCAGCAACTTTCTTAATTTCTAACAACTGGGGCGAAGAAGTATGATCTTAGATTAAAAACAGTATTTGTTATTCCTGAAAGCCTAGTAAATAAGACAGTATGGATCTCCTCTATTTAAAGAAAAAGATCAAGGTATTCCACAGTATTTTTAAAAAAGTATTTTTTTCTTCATTTCATTTAATGCTTATAAAGAAAATAAGGCTATAGTCATCCTAATAAATATAAAAAAGTAATGCTTCATGGAAGAAAGCTAATTAATTCAATCTCTTTAAAAATTCGAATAATAAAAAAGCCCTACCCTCAAAGGGGCAGAGCTCTTTCATCAACTAAACTAGGTTTGAAAGCCTAAAAATGAATGATTCTAGTTCGTCCGATAGCATCTGTTATTTCCAGATACACATCATCAGGGGCAATTCCTCTAAACGAAAAGTCTTTTTTAAATCCATCTGGTTGGTCGATGAAATCTTCATGGATAACTCTTCCTCCTTTTTCGGTTTTCACCTTTACTTCGACACCTGGCTCAATTAAGCCAATTACAGTAAGGTTTATAGTTTCGTCATCTATTAATTTACCATAGGCCATTAAGGGTAGTTCAGAAGTCGCCAATGGTCTTTCTTTGGTTTCCACAGTATAAACAACTTCCTCATCATCGGTTAA
>NZ_JBCLWJ010000069.1:0-613 GCF_039563885.1 Algoriphagus sp. SE2
GCTTTCGTTAATTTTTGTCTATTTCAATTTGAATTAATCTCAAGATCGTTCTATTTAGTGCTTGTACCTTTTTTTGTTTTTCCCTTAAACCACCTTTTCTGTTTATAACTTCATCCACTAAGTTTTCGAATTCAATTTGTTGTAATAGCGAGTTATTGTCAATTTCAAATCCAGATTTTGGATAGGTAATACCGAAACTTGGATATTGACTATCAACATTTAACCAACTTCCGTTCTCCTTGATATAATCAATTAATAGTGTATGATGATGCAATGCAGCTTGCTCTTTTCGATAAAGCTCCTCGATTGTTTGGCCCCAAGAAGATAATGATACTCTTAAAGAGTCATTTTCGATAATTCCTATTTTTCCTGAATTTATGAGGTCAGCTAAAAATCCATTTTGCGAAAAGTATATTTGATAATTTCCAATTGGGATTAACATTGAGTCTATATCAATTTCGCTTGAACTTCTAAATTTATTTCCAGTTTTTGAAAGTATTTTTAATCCTACTTTTATTTCTCTATTAGTCGTCTCAATTAATTCTTCTATCGATGATAAATTAAATTCAAAATCCTCTTTTAAATTTGCTAATGCTGACTTTTCTTCATTTCT
>NZ_JBCLWJ010000070.1:0-606 GCF_039563885.1 Algoriphagus sp. SE2
ATTTTATCATTCTAAGCTTCTGATTTCTTTTTCAATATCTTGAATTAAAACCCGTAGAATATTTTCGGTCATAGTCAAATAATTAATTCTAAGTTTAGAAAAATTGTAAATATCTACAACTGCATTTATAAAGGCATCGTTCTGTTTTAAATTTTCAATATTCTTGGGTCGGTTATACTCATATATCACTTCTTTACCATCCGCTGAAACCTCAGTAGTCATAGAGAAATTTGCTCTTTGCTGTTTTTTAAATTCAGGATAAAATTGGGTTCCATAGCCATTCGCACGCGCATCAATATTTCTAAATTCTTTTTCGTACATCAATGTTATGCGCAGCCTCAGCGTATCATTAGAAATGATTTTATTGGGATTATTTTCCAGGTTTTTGTAGGCTGTATTCGCATTATTAAAAATGGGATTTCTATCTATTTGATCTAACCAAACAGAAATCGAATCTATATGATTATTTTCGGAATTAAGGAACAACAAAAAAGAATTGGAGTTCTGTGATGCCTGATTTAATATGCTTTTAATTTCACGTACCTCCTCAAGGTTTTTAGTCAGGTCACCATTTAATTGCTCTAAAATGGTAATTTCATTCTTCTG
>NZ_JBCLWJ010000071.1:0-605 GCF_039563885.1 Algoriphagus sp. SE2
ATGCCTTCGGCGTTGTGATGCTTTACGTTATACATACTCCGATTACAACAACTACAACAACTATAACAATTATAACAATTATAACATTTCAAACATTTCAATCAGCTCTTCCAATTCTTTTCTACATAGGAGATGAAATTGGAGATTTTTATACCTAAAACTACATACTCATCAAGTAAGCTTTTGGTGGAAGTTATTTTAGGATAAAGAATCTGGATTTTTTTAAGATGATTGATCGTTTCAAGGTTACTAGAATGTGAAAAAATAAGAAATCGAATAAATTCATTTTTATATTTTCTTCTTCCGTATCCTTCAACAATATTGGAATTAATTGAGTCACAAGCTCGTCTTAGTTGACTACCCAATTCATAAAGTTCGTGTTTTGGTAATCTCATACTAAGTTGATGTGTCTTTATAAATAAGTCGAATGAAATTTTATAAATTTCTAAATCGAGGTAAGATTTGCTCATCGTCAAAAAAATGGTTTATAAAAATAGTTAATAAAACTAACTTGTACGTTTTAACGCTATTTTATTTATGAAATAGGAAAAAATTCTTTGCTATTGTGAGCTTCGCGTTGTTTGCTTTCGGCGTTGTAATGCTGA
>NZ_JBCLWJ010000072.1:0-601 GCF_039563885.1 Algoriphagus sp. SE2
TTTCTTTGATGGAGTCGGGGATGCCGGGACCGTTATCACGTATAGTGATTAGTGTTAGGTTCTTAGTTGTTAGCTTGGTTTCTACAGAAACTTCTGGCTTATATCCCGACTCTCCCTTTTTGCCCCTTTCGTTAACAGCCTGAAAAGCATTGTTAATCAGGTTCAAAAGCATCCTTCCAATATCCTGTGGCACCACATTCACTTTGGGCAGATTGGGATCAAAATCCGTTTTATAGTCTGCGTTGAAGGTTTTGTCTCGGGCACTCAATCCGTGATAGGAAAGACGCAGGTATTCATCACAAAGTGCATTGATGTCGGTGGGTATTTTTTCGCCTGAACTGGTCCGGCTATGCTCGAGCATACCTTTCACGATAGCTCCAGCTCGCTTGCCGTGGTGGTTGATTTTTTCTTCGTTACCTTCTATGTCCGTCGCAATTAATTTGACTTCTTCTAAGTTTCCTTTTTCTAATTCCTCTTTTAGCTCTACAATCAATTCCCTGTTCAGTTCCGAAAAATTATTCACAAAATTCAGCGGATTCTGTATCTCATGAGCTATACCCGCCGTTAGCTCTCCAAGGCTTGCCATTTTTTCGGATTGGAT
>NZ_JBCLWJ010000073.1:0-574 GCF_039563885.1 Algoriphagus sp. SE2
TATATTGTCAATATGAGAATGGCTTTAGCCATTTATATTTTGGTTTCATGAAAAAAGGGTAGAGACTAGATACCCTTAGTGGGGATCGATCTATTCCTTCCTTTTACTTCTGAATCTTTCAGATAGATTCTTTTTTCCCCCATTGCACCACTTCCAAGTGTAGGAGCCGTATCCCAAAGAGTCATGGCTTAAATACCTTGTTGGCAGTAGTTTATTCTCTTTCTTCAAATGGAACTATTATACCTTTTTCTAAATAATTCTTTAATCCGTTCAATAATATAGCCCAACAATATGAGGATCTTTTATAATGAGCATTACATTCAGGCCATCCTTTGTGCCAAAAATTAACCCTAACGTCAGCTAAATATTGTTCCTGTTCAAATCCAAAGGAAGTGGAATCCCAATCCGAGTCAGATTTGGTCATATTGATGTGGAAAGATTTTTCCTTTTCTGATTTAATAACTTTACCGTACCAATCATATTCTGCAGTAAAGAAGAAATTATAAACTTCACCTTCTCTTGGTTTTCCTTTGCACTCAAGAGGCCACCAATTAACTAAATGCTTTGGTTCAGT
>NZ_JBCLWJ010000074.1:0-539 GCF_039563885.1 Algoriphagus sp. SE2
CTTCGGCATCTAGATTCTGATCTCCGTTCGTGGTGATCACAGGAATTTCAGAATCATTTACGATAACATTAAAGCTACAGGTTGACTGATTTCCTGCTGCATCCCTCGCTGTGTAAACAACCGTTGTGATTCCAACAGGGAATATAGTACCTGGCTCAAAATTACTTGTCAATGTTACCGACCCACTGTTATCTGAGGCTGTGGGTTCAATCCAGTTAACTATCGCTCCACAGTTCTCAGGATCTGTTTCTACAATCACTTCAACTGGACAATCACTGATAGTTGGGTTTTCATTATCCCCACTTTCTGTAATCTCTACCATAAAGCTGCATTCGGTTGTATTACCGGAGAGGTCTGTCGCCTGATAGGTTACCATGGTAGAACCGAGTGGGAAGAATGCTCCACTTTCAAAGCCACTGATCAGCTCTAAACTTTCAATTCCACAGTTATCAACCGCTATTGGCAGATCATAGGTAATCACTTTCCCGGTTTCTCCAAATCCAACCGTAGTACTGATGTCAGAAGGACAAGTTATAATT
>NZ_JBCLWJ010000075.1:0-516 GCF_039563885.1 Algoriphagus sp. SE2
ATAATCATAAGTATATAACTCATTCCCATTGTACAGAGACAGTCCTCCATCGAAGGTGGCAATCCAAAACGTACCGTCTTTGTTCTGAATGATTTTTCGGATGTCGTTCCCGGGAAGCCCCTGATTTCTTGAAAGTTGTAACAGGACGGAAGTGGTACCTTCTAGCTTCTGCGGTCTGTCCATCTGGGTGACAACAGGCGTGGGAAGGATGGAAATTTTCTTTTCAATCGGAATGGTGTCAAACTCCAGCTTCATCCGATCATTGGGATCCCAATCTAAGGGAGATTCCTCCATTGGAGGATTTACAGGTTTGAACTCATTGATAATGAATGGCTGAGAGGGTAATTTGTCAATGTCCAACGGGTAGGTTTGAGGAATGTCAATACTATCCGGGTCAATGACTTGCCATTCAATGGGTTTAGGTTCTGTAAGCTTAAAGGCGTTGGTTACAGGCGCTCTGAAAGCTTTCGGGTCAAGTGCCCTTTTTTTAGCTACATCATCATTACAGGATACCGT
>NZ_JBCLWJ010000076.1:0-472 GCF_039563885.1 Algoriphagus sp. SE2
ATTTCTAGGTATTCGTCCTAATTATCCATTGATGGAGGACAGGAATCACAATATCTGGCTATTAAGTCAAAGCGGGGATCAAACCGTAACCAGTATCATCGGTGAAGACAGACAATACTATACAAACATCCTGCCTTATGGTGGCTATCATTTTCAGGATCGTAATAATAGGATGTGGATAACTTCTGTAAGTGGCACCTTTGGCATTTCATTAGACGATAAAACTGTCCGTACCCTTAACGAGAAGGATGGATTTAATGAAGAAGCACAATTTTGGGAAGAAGCGCAATTTTATGAGGAAGACAATCAAGGAAGATTATGGATGATAAATAGTGATAGCATCCATGTACTCAACAATGCGTACACTGAAATGAAATCAATTGCGACCAACAGTCGTATAAGCTGGGGGAATACAATAAAAGATAAGAGGGGCGTCATCTGGATTGGTACTGCTACGAATGGAATCCTTCTG
>NZ_JBCLWJ010000077.1:0-445 GCF_039563885.1 Algoriphagus sp. SE2
TTTTGAAGGTGGGTTTCGGGTAATGGAGGATCATAGTCACAATATATGGCTCACTCATAACAGTGGTGGTCAATTTGTATTAAGCGTTATCGGAGAAGGCCGTGAAGACTACGTAGAAATCTTGAATGATCGGGTTTCATATTTTTTTCAAGACTCAAATCACAGTATGTGGCTGGCCGCCGAAAAGGGTCTTATGGCCATTTCATTAGAAGAAAAAACAGCTGTTACCATTGACAAAAAAAAGGGGAATCTTGGGTGGCAAGTTTTATTCGAGGAAGATCGTCACGGAAGGTTATGGGTCATAAAAAATGATACTATAGAGGTGCTCAGTAAAGATCGCAGGCAGATGAAAACAATTGTCACCAATAGACCAATAAGATGGGGAAATACGATAAAGGATAAAAGGGGCATAATCTGGATTGGTACTACGGAAGGAATCCTCCTA
>NZ_JBCLWJ010000078.1:0-412 GCF_039563885.1 Algoriphagus sp. SE2
AGAGCTTACCGCAGGTATCGCTCATGAAATTCAAAACCCATTGAACTTCGTCAACAACTTTAGCGAAGTGAGTAATGAGCTCATCGATGAGATGAAAGACGAATTTAAAAAAGGAGATATTGAAGAAGGATTTGCCGTTGCTGATGATCTCAAACAAAACTTAGAGAAAATTTCTCTCCACGGAAAACGGGCAGATGCCATCGTCAAGGGGATGCTGGAACATAGCCGAGCCAATAAAGGAGAAAAAGCTCCTACTGATTTGAATGCTCTGGTGGATGAGTTTGTACGGCTTTCCTATCATGGATTGCGCGCCAAAGACAAGGACTTTAATGCCGACTTCAAATTGGAGCTTGATCCCGATTTACCAAAGGTCAATGTGGTGGCTTCTGATATCGGCCGGGTAATTTTGAAC
>NZ_JBCLWJ010000079.1:0-410 GCF_039563885.1 Algoriphagus sp. SE2
GAAAATTGCCGCAAGGAAGGAAAGGAATAGGATGGTTTTCGTTTTCGATATCATGTTATGTAATTGATTTTAAAAGGTAAGGAAATAATAAAGGTTGTTCCCTCACCTTGTTCACTTTCTAACCCTATCTCCCCTCCATGTGCCTTCACAATATCATAACTCAAACTCAACCCTAGCCCAGTTCCCGAACCGGTAGGTTTGGTTGTAAAGAAAGGCTGGAAGATCTTGTCCCGGACCTGTTCTGGGATTCCTCCTCCGTTGTCTTTGACTGAAAGCTCAATAGACCCACCCCCAGCCCCTCCAGGGAGGGGAGTGTATTTGGAGGAAACCTTAATCATTGGTTCATAACCTTCAGGTGCGCTGTCCGCCTTAGTCTTTTCATTTACAGCGTAAAAAGCATTGTTTACCAG
>NZ_JBCLWJ010000080.1:0-404 GCF_039563885.1 Algoriphagus sp. SE2
CGAGCTAATTGATTTTCTTAACGGATTTTCATGCAGCTCAAAAACCAGATAGTTTAAGGGAAGGACTTCCCAAAATGTTTCTTGTCCAAAGTATCGATTTAATAATGCTCCAAGAATTCATTGTAAAAAACAATCGTTTTTTAGGAGGCGTGGTGGGAGGACACAGCAGCGGGGGGCGGGTTGATTAAGTGCGGTGGAAGCATTGCTGTGTCTTGATCTTTTGGTCCTTTTGTATCAAGACAAAAGGACATAAAAGCAAACATTTAAAAGTAAATATTGGAAGGATTGATTTATCTGCCAACCTTAATTCACTTTGTGCTTTTGAGCCCAGGTGGCGAGCAGACAAAACCCTTTTCTCTAAACTCTCCTTCAAATCGTTAAAGATTTGACAAAGTATTTTAATT
>NZ_JBCLWJ010000081.1:0-400 GCF_039563885.1 Algoriphagus sp. SE2
AATAGAAGGAGCTAACATAGTCTCCTCCTCTCCTGAGTCTGTGATTTCTTATCTACCTTCATCGGACATAACAACGGAAACAGCTATTACCTTTACTGGGGCTGCATCAACAGATAACACTGGGATTGTAAGCTATGCATGGGACTTCGGCGACGGTACGTTTTCCACGGAAGCGAATCCTTCCCATACATTTGTGTCAGGAGGCAGTTTCCGTGTTAGTCTAACGGTAACGGATGGGGATGGCCTGAGTGATACAGAGTCTGTATTGATTGATGTGTTTGAGCCATTACCTGATTCATCTGCTGATTTCAGTCTGTATCTGAATGCCGGAAATGGCAAAACAGTGAACTATGAAGGGAAGGAATATATCGGTGATCGAACTACATCACTTGAGTATTTC
>NZ_JBCLWJ010000082.1:0-397 GCF_039563885.1 Algoriphagus sp. SE2
CGTCAATCACTGGATCTTTTGTCAGAATGTTCAATTTCCAAACAGGCCCACTACTAAACCAAAGTTGCCCGTTAGACAGGAGTAAGCTCGCTCTTCGGTTATGGTCATTTGATAGGAATCCTTGCGCGGTACTATAGTTGAAAAAACTCCAGGGTGTGTTTATATCAGAGGGAGGATTTACCAGTAGGAGACCATTTACAGTCCCTATGTATAGGGTGCTATCTTTTTCCTGTAAGCTGTACACGGCCTCTGGTACGAGTCCTTCTGCTTCCCCCAGATTGGTGATGGTTTGACTGATAGGGTCTATAATCGAGATGCCACCCTCTGTTGCCACCCACAGGGTACCATCCTCTCTCAGTATGATCTGCGAGACGTCGTTATGGGCCAATCCTTCTTT
>NZ_JBCLWJ010000083.1:0-397 GCF_039563885.1 Algoriphagus sp. SE2
CAGGAAGGATTGTCTCATAACATCGTTCATAAGATCATACAGCGGGCGGATGGTACAATGTGGGTGTCAACAGAGGGTGGCATTTCGATTATAGATCCTACCAGTCAAACCATCACCAATCTAGGGGAAGCAGAAGGACTCGTACCGGACGTCACGTACAACTTACAGCAGAAAGATAGCAGCATATACATAGGGACTGTAGATGGTCTCCTTCTGGTAAAACCTCCCGCTGATCCAAACACGCCCTGGAATTTTTTCAAGTATGCAGCAGCGCAAGGTTTTCTCTCAAATGACTATAACCGAAGAGCAAGCTTACTTCTGCCTAACGGGCAACTTTGGTTTGGTACTGGGCCTAATTGGAAATTGACTATTCTGACACAAGATCCGGTGATTGACA
>NZ_JBCLWJ010000084.1:0-392 GCF_039563885.1 Algoriphagus sp. SE2
AAATTTTGCAACAGAAGTTGCGTGAAGTTATATAAATAAAAAGCGGAACGTAATTCCGCTTCTGTAAATGTGATCCTGTCAGGACTCGAACCTGAAACCTACTGCTTAGAAGGCAGTTGCTCTATCCAGTTGAGCTACAGGACCTGGATAAACTTTTTGTTATATCAATATGATTAAACAAAACAAATAAAGTCGGGGTGGCAGGATTCGAACCTACGACCTCCTGCTCCCAAAGCAGGCGCGATACCGGGCTACGCTACACCCCGAGACTTTTATATTAACACTATACTTTTTAACTCCTTGCAAGTTAAATTTCAACCAAATGAAGGATTTTAGATAGTATCTTGCTTTCACAAGCCATTCTATTTTAAAATCCAAAAGTTTAGAGAAAA
>NZ_JBCLWJ010000085.1:0-374 GCF_039563885.1 Algoriphagus sp. SE2
TTTTTGTTTAGATCTTTTTTATGGCTTTTTACACTTACATACTTCAATCAGAAAAAGACGGCACTTTTTACATTGGATCCAGTGTAGATCCAGAAGAAAGATTATTGAAGCATAATCGGCGTCATTGCGGATATACAGCAAGAAAGCAACCTTGGAAATTAGTGTGGCAAGAAATTCACGAGGATAAATCTAATGCGATAAAGAGAGAGAAGTTTTTGAAAAAACAAAAGTCAAGAGCCTATCTGGAAGAATTGATTTCAAAATCAAAATAAATGATTCTTAAGGGCTTGGGTGTTAGAATGGCTGTCCCGATTCATCGGGAAGGTCGCGGGTTCGAGTCCGTCTCCCGAAAAAATCGGGACAGGCTATTCCGC
>NZ_JBCLWJ010000086.1:0-345 GCF_039563885.1 Algoriphagus sp. SE2
GACCAGTTGACCGGTACTTACCTGTACCGTATACAGTCCTGAACTCAAGTGATCAATATTGATCTCATATGCTGCATTTCCGGTTTTAACACCTTCTTTCTCATAAACCAGTCTTCCGACTGCATCAAAGATTCTGATTCCCACATTTACGTTCTTATCCAATTCAACCTCAATGGTCACATTAGATTTTGCAGGGTTCGGGAACATGTTGAAGTCTCCGAATCTTGGCTCACGGCTCAGCTCAATCACTTTTTCGATTGTCTGGCCAGCTCTATCTGTACTGAAGACGGTTATTTTTGCCATTCCTGGTATTGAAGTGCCTTTCCAGATAAGTGACTTACCGAT
>NZ_JBCLWJ010000087.1:0-345 GCF_039563885.1 Algoriphagus sp. SE2
CACAAGCTGACCAGTTTTCACCTGAACAGTGTAAAGTCCAGGGCTAAATTGATCAATTGATATCTGATAAGTAGCATTTCCATCTTGGACACCTTCTTCTTCATAAACCAATCTTCCGATGGCATCAAAGATTCTGATTCCAACATTAATGCTTTGACCTAATTCAATCTCAAGGGTCACATCCTTGCCCGCAGGATTAGGGAACATGTTGAAGTCTCCAAATCTAGGCTCACGGCTCAGCTCAATCACCCGTTCGATGGTCTGGCCAGCTCTATCTGTACTAAAGACTGTTATTTTCGCCATTGCTGGTATTGAAGTACCTTTCCAGATAATTGACTTACCAAC